>CAUJJX010000373.1 GCA_963205165.1 Pseudomonadota bacterium
GGCGCTCGCCATGAAGGAAATCCTCGACGCCTCAGTGGGTTGCGGAAGCTTCTGGCAGCTTCCGGATGCGGAGGGGGGGCGATTGTACTAAACTCGGCCCACCGCGAAAGTGGCGGAATTGGTAGACGCACCAGACTTAGGCTCTGGCGCCGCAAGGCGTGGGGGTTCGAGTCCCCCCTTTCGCACCAGACCGGTTCGGTGGCCTAGCGCGCGGAATGTGCTTCCCGGGCGACGGATCAGCGATGTCCGGGAGTTCTTCCGCCGGCGGGCGACTTAGGATCAGCGCACATGACGGCAGCCGCCGTCGTGTGCAGTGAGAAACGTTACACAAACCCTTCGAGTGAGTCCCATGCAAGCCAGTTTGGAAACCTTGAGCAACCTGGAGCGCCGTCTGAAGGTCGCGGTGCCGATGGACCAGATCAACAACGAAGTGGACACCCGCCTGAAGCGCCTGCAGCGCACGGTGAAGCTCCATGGCTTCCGCCCGGGCAAGGTGCCCTTCAAGGTCGTTGCGCAGCAGTATGGGCTCCAGGTGCGCCAGGAAGTGCTGGGAGACACCGTCGAACGCACGTTCGGCGAGGCCGTCCGCGAAAAGAACCTGCGCGTGGCCGGCTATCCGCGCATCGAGACGTCCGCCCGTGATGGCGTCGAGGAGACCGAAGCCGCGCCGGCCTTCGAGTTCACCGCGACCTTCGAGGTCTTCCCCGAGATCACCGTCGGTGACCTGTCGGCGGCGACGATCGAGCGTCCTGTCGTCGAGATCGGTGCGGCCGAGATCGACAAGACCATCGACGTGCTGCGCAAGCAGCGCACGGAATACCTCCCCGTGACCCGCGCTGCGGCGACCGGCGACGTCGTCGTCATCGACTACGTCGGCAAGATCGACGACGTGGCGTTCGACGGCGGCACCGCGAATGGTCAGGCCGTGGTGATCGGCGACGGTCGGCTCCTGCCCGATTTCGAATCCAACCTGCCGGGCCTGACGATCGGCGAATCGCGCAGTTTCGATGTGACGTTCCCCGCGGACTATCACGGTGCCGACGTGGCCGGCAAGAAGGCCACGTTCACCGTCACGCTGAAGGCGGTCCAGGAACAGAAGCTTCCGGCGGTCGACGCCGAGTTCGCGCGCAGTCTCGGGGTTGCCGATGGTGACATCGAGAAGATGCGCGCCGACGTCAAGGCGAACCTCGAGCGCGAAGTCGCACGTCGCGTGCAGGCCCGCGTCAAGGATCAGGCACTGAAGGCGATGCTGGATGCGTCCAAGCTCGAGGTGCCGAAGGCGCTCGTCGAGATGGAGATCGACCGCCTGATCCAGGGGATGGCCGAGAACATGAAGAACCGGGGCATGGAGCAGAAGGTGGAAGACATGCCGCGTGACCTCTTCGAGCAGGAAGCCCGTCGCCGCGTGACGATCGGCCTGGTGCTCGCCGACCTCGTGCGCCGTGAAGGCATCCGGGCCGAGCCGGAGCAGGTCAAGGCGATGGTCGAGGATTACGCGCAGAGCTACGAGCAGCCCCAGGAAGTGATCCAGTGGTACTTCCAGTCGCCCGACCGGATCCGCGAGATCGAGTCGGTCGTCGTCGAGAACAACGTCGTCGAATGGATGCTGTCGAAGGCACAGGTCAGCGACAAGCCGACACCGTTCGATGAACTGATGGGGAATGCGTGATGATCTGGGGACAGGACAAGCGGCGGGACGAGCCCAGTGCGCTGGGCTTGATCCCGATGGTCATCGAGCAGAGCGGTCGGGGCGAGCGCGCCTACGACATCTATTCGCGCCTGCTCAAGGAACGCGTCATCTTCCTCGTCGGGCCCGTGAATGAAGTATCCGCGAACCTGATCGTTGCCCAGTTGCTGTTCCTGGAGTCGGAGAATCCCGACAAGGACATCTACTTCTACATCAACTCGCCCGGCGGTTCGGTTTCGGCGGGGCTGGCGATCTACGACACGATGCAGTTCATCAAGAACGACGTGTCGACGCTGTGCATCGGGCAGGCTGCGAGCATGGGCGCATTCCTGCTTGGTGCCGGTGCGAAGGGGAAACGGTTCGTGCTGCCTAATTCCCGGATCATGATTCACCAGCCGATGGGCGGTTTCCAGGGCCAGGCATCGGACATCGAGATCCACGCGCGGGAGATTCTCTACCTGCGTGCGCGGCTCAATGACCTCATGTCGAAGCACACGGGGCAGCCGATCGAGTCGATCGAGAAGGATACCGATCGCGACAATTTCATGAGCGCCGACGAGGCCGTGAACTACGGCATCGTGGACAAGGTCCTCGTCAATCGGACGGAGTCCTAGTCCCGGCCCTCGCGTATTCGCGTCACCAGCGCCCTTGATGGCGAAGAGAGTTGCAGATGTCTGACAAGCCTTCCGGTGAGAAGCTTCTTTACTGTTCGTTTTGCGGCAAGAGTCAGCATGAGGTCCGAAAGCTGATTGCGGGCCCGTCGGTCTTCATCTGCGATGAATGCATCGAGTTGTGCAACGACATCATCCGCGAGGAAACCCACGGGGACAGCGCAGCCAAGGGTGCGAAGTCGGATCTGCCGGTTCCCCAGGAGATCCGCGACATCCTCGATCAGTACGTGATCGGTCAGGAGCCCGCGAAGAAGATCCTCTCGGTCGCTGTGTACAACCACTACAAGCGGCTGAAGAATTTCTCCAAGAAGGACGAGGTGGAACTCGCCAAGAGCAACATCCTGCTCGTCGGCCCCACCGGCTCCGGCAAGACGCTTCTGGCGCAGACGCTCGCACGCCTCCTGAACGTGCCGTTCGTCATGGCGGATGCGACGACGTTGACCGAAGCGGGTTACGTCGGCGAAGACGTCGAGAACATCATCCAGAAGCTGCTGCAGAAGTGTGACTACGACGTCGAGAAGGCGCAGCGCGGGATCGTGTACATCGACGAGATCGACAAGATCTCCCGCAAGTCGGACAACACGTCGAACACGCGCGACGTGTACGGCGAGGGCGTGCAGCAGGCCCTGCTCAAGCTGATCGAGGGCACGATCGCCTCGGTGCCGCCGCAGGGCGGACGCAAGCATCCGAACCAGGAGTTCGTGCAGGTCGACACGACGAACATCCTGTTCATCTGCGGCGGGGCTTTCGACGGACTCGAGAAGGTGATCCGGGCACGGTCCGAGAAGGGCGGGATCGGTTTCGGCGCCGAGGTCAAGAGCCGGGACAACCGCAAGAACATCAGCGCGGTGCTGCGCGACGTCGAGCCGGAAGACCTGATCAAGTACGGCCTGATTCCGGAGTTCGTCGGGCGCCTGCCGGTCGTCGCGACCCTGGGTGAACTCGACGACGCCGCACTGATCCAGATCCTGGTGGAGCCGAAGAACGCGCTGGTGAAGCAGTACCAGCGGATGTTCGCGATGGAAGGCGTCGAACTCGAGATCCGGGAAGAGGCTCTGCGGGCGATCTCGAAGAAGGCTCTCGCCCGGAAGACCGGCGCGCGTGGTCTCCGCTCGATCCTGGAGCACATCCTCCTCGACACGATGTTCGAACTGCCGTCCCTCAAGAACGTACAGAAGGTGGTGATCGACGACGGGTCGGTGACAGGTGACGTGAAGCCGATCCTGCTCTATGCCGATCCGCCGAAGGTGGCTGGTTCCGCCGCGAGTTGAGCAGACGTCGGACCGCAGTGCGGTCCGACTGTTTTTCGGGGCGCGGATTGATTGTCGTGGCAGTTGAAACTGTCCACCTCGATCCCAAGATTCGACACTCAGTGCCCGATACAGGTGACTTCAATGGCTTACTCGCTAGATTCGCAGGAAAACCAACTGACGCTTCCGCTGCTTCCGCTGCGGGACGTCGTGGTGTTCCCGCACATGGTGATTCCTCTGTTCGTCGGACGTCCGAAGTCCATCAAGGCACTCGAAACCGCCATGGAAGCCGGCAAGAGCATTCTTCTTGTCGCCCAGAAGTCGGCCGCCAAGGATGAACCCGGTGCCGAGGACCTCTACGACGTCGGCACGATCGCCAACATCCTCCAGATGCTCAAGCTGCCTGACGGCACGGTGAAGGTGCTCGTCGAAGGAATCCAGCGTTCGAGCGTCCTCCACGTCACCGACGAGAAGACGCATTACAGCGCCGATGCCGTCGCTGTCGCTGAAGAGTTGCCCGTCGGCGACGAGGGCAACGAAGTCGAAGCGATGCGCCGCGCGATGATCGGCCAGTTCGATCAGTACGTGAAACTGAACAAGAAGATTCCGCCCGAGATCCTGACGTCCCTCGCCGGGATCGACGAAGCCGGCCGACTTGCCGACACGATCGCCGCGCATCTGCCGCTGAAGCTCGAGCAGAAGCAGGCCGTGCTCGAGATGTTTCCGGTGCGCAAGCGTCTCGAACACCTCCTGAGCCTGCTCGAGGCGGAGCTCGACATCCTCCAGGTCGAGAAGCGCATCCGCGGGCGCGTGAAGCGCCAGATGGAGAAGAGTCAGCGCGAGTACTACCTCAACGAACAGGTCAAGGCCATCCAGAAGGAACTGGGTGACCTCGACGAGGGCGCCGATCTCGACGAGATGGAGAAGCGCATCAAGGCGGCGCACATGCCGAAGGATGCCCGTGCCAAGGCCGAATCCGAGTTGAAGAAGCTGCGTCTGATGTCACCGATGTCCGCGGAGGCCACCGTGGTCCGCAACTACATCGAGGCCATCGTTTCGTTGCCGTGGAAGAAGAAGAGCAAGATCAGCCAGGACCTGACCGTCGCCGAGGCGGTCCTCGAAGAGGATCACTACGGTCTGGAGAAGGTCAAGGAACGTATCCTCGAGTATCTCGCGGTTCAGCAGCGCGTCGACAAGGTGAAGGCGCCGATCCTGTGTCTGGTGGGGCCGCCCGGTGTCGGCAAGACTTCGCTCGGCCAGTCGATTGCCCGTGCGACCAACCGGAAGTTCGTCCGGATGTCGCTGGGCGGTGTGCGCGACGAATCGGAGATCCGCGGTCACCGCCGCACGTACATCGGTTCGATGCCCGGAAAGATCCTGCAGAACATGACGAAGGTCGGCGTTCGCAATCCGCTCTTCCTCATGGACGAGGTCGACAAGATGGGCATGGACTTCCGCGGCGACCCGGCGTCGGCGCTGCTGGAAGTGCTTGATCCGGAGCAGAACAACACGTTCGTCGATCACTACGTCGAGGTCGACTACGACTTGTCCGATGTCATGTTCGTCGCCACCGCGAACACGATGAACATTCCTGCGCCGCTGCTCGATCGCATGGAAGTGATTCGCCTGTCTGGCTACACGGAAGACGAGAAGGTGAACATCGCCATGCGCTATCTCGTGGCGAAGCAGATGAAGAATCACGGCCTGAGCGACGCGGAGTTTTCGCTGTCGGAAAGTGCCGTCCGCGACGTGGTGCGGTACTACACGCGCGAAGCCGGCGTCCGGGCGCTAGAGCGCGAGGTCTCGAAGATCTGCCGAAAAGTCGTCAAGAGCCTGCTGCTGAAGAAGCGCGACACGACAGTGCAGGTGAACTCGCGGAATCTCGACAAGTACCTCGGTGTGCGTCGGTACACGTTCGGCATTGCCGAGAAGGACAATCAGGTCGGTCAGGTGACGGGCCTCGCCTGGACCGAAGTGGGTGGCGAACTGCTGACCATCGAGAGCGCCGTGATGCCTGGCAAGGGCAAGATGGTGACGACGGGCAAGCTCGGCGAAGTCATGCAGGAGTCCATCCAGGCGGCGATGACCGTCGTCCGGAGCCGTTCGAGCAAACTCGGCATCCCCGAGGATTTCTACCAGAAGAACGACATCCACATCCATCTTCCGGAAGGCGCGACCCCGAAGGATGGTCCCAGCGCGGGTATCGCCATCACGACGGCCATGGTGTCGTTGCTGACCGGGATCCCGGTTCGGGCCGACGTGGCGATGACCGGCGAGATCACGCTGCGCGGTGAAGTGCTCGCGATCGGCGGCCTGAAGGAGAAACTGCTCGCAGCTCACCGTGGCGGGATCAAGCGGGTGCTGATTCCCCAGGAGAACGCCAAGGACCTCGCCGAGATCCCGGACAACATCAAGAATCGACTCGACATCCACCCGGTGAAGTGGATCGACCAGGTTCTCGAACTCGCGCTCGAGCGGATGCCCGAAGCCATCGTGAAGGCAGATGCGCCCGCCGTGGCACTGCCCCCGGTGGAAGCGAGCGAATCAGTGGCGACCACCATCAAGCATTGAACGTTTCCGCGATCGGGCCGACTCCGGAAAGGAGCGGTCCGGTCGAACTGATGTGGTCGTGATGTCGGATCGATTGTGTACCTGGGGAGGGAGACATGAACAAATCCGAGTTGATCGAGGCAATCGCCAAGTCAGCGGACATTTCGAAAGCAGCGGCAGGCCGGGCACTTGATGCCACGGTGGCATCCATCGGCGCATCGCTGAAGAAGGGCGGAGACGTCACACTGGTCGGGTTTGGAACCTTCTATGTCAGCAAACGTGCATCGCGCAGTGGCCGCAATCCGCGAACGGGTGCGACGATCAAGATCAAGGCAGCAAAAATTCCCAAGTTTCGGGCTGGTAAAGCACTGAAAGATTCTCTAAACTAGCGGTCTTCTGAGGTTGAGAGCGGAGCTTGATTCCTCGGGTGCTTAGCTCAGTCGGTAGAGCGTCGCCTTTACACGGCGAATGTCGGCGGTTCGACCCCGTCAGCACCCACCAGCAGTGAGGCAGCATCTGGAGTGGTAGTTCAGTTGGTTAGAATACCGGCCTGTCACGCCGGGGGTCGCGGGTTCGAGTCCCGTCCACTCCGCCAATACCAGAAAAGGCGAACTGCGGTTCGCCTTTTTTTTTGCTTTTTCGCTGGCGCTTGAATTCACGCAACGTCGATATCAGGCGCTGTCCGACAACAGACGCTCTACGGTACGGGTGATCGCAAGCTATGTTCGATTGGGTCGAGAAACACAAGCGCTGGATTCAGATCGTTCTGCTGATCCTGATCGTCCCGTCGTTCGCTTTCTTCGGGATCAACTACTACTTCGATGATTCGGCGGATGGGTCGGCGGTTGCCAAGGTTGCCGGCACCAAGATCTCGCCGAACGAATTCGACCAGGCTCTCCGGGAGCGCCAGGACCAGCTTCGGCAGCAGCTCAAGGAGAAGGCGGATCCCGCCATTCTCGACAGCAACGAGCTGCGCAACTCCGTCGTCAATCAACTGGTGGACCGTCGCGCGCTGCTTGCACATGCATTCAGCACGGAACTGGCCGTACCGGACGAGCAGGTCCGCAAGGTCATTTCCGAAGTCCCGTACTTCAAGGACGACGCCGACGGCAAGTTCTCGGCCGCCAAGTACGAGGAGATCCTCCGTCGGCAGGGCATGACGCCCGTCATGTTCGAGGAGAAAGTTCGCCAGGATCTCCGCGTCGCCCAGGTCCGGGATCCGGTCAACGGATCGACCGTCATCGCTGGCGATGTCGTCGACCGCCTCGGCAGGATCCGCGGTCAGGAGCGCGAGATCAGCGAATGGGTCTTCACGCCCGATTCGGTCTTCGAGGGTGTGAGCGTCTCGGATGCAGACGTGAAGAAGTTCTACGACACCCACCAGAATGATTTCCGGATTCCCGAGCGTGTACGCGTCGAGTACATATCGCTCACCGCGGATGACGTGACTCGAGAGGTTCGCGTTCCCGAGGCCGAACTGCGTGCCGCTTACGAGAAGAACGCGGCCCAGTACGGCAAGCCGGAAGAGCGCCGCTCCAGTCACATCCTGATCGCCGTCCCGAAGGACGCCACCGCGCAGGTGAAGGCCGATGCCCGGAATCAGGCCGAGGCGCTTGTGGCCGACGTCCGCGCTGCACCGAAGCAGTTCGCTGACCTGGCGCGCAAGCATTCGAAGGATCCCGGTTCGGCGGCCAACGGCGGTGACCTCGGTTTCAACGCGCGCGGCACCATGGTCAAGGCATTCGACGACGCGCTGTTCTCGCTGAAAGTGGGTGAGGTCACCGGGCCGGTCGAGACGCAGTACGGATTCCACGTCATCCGCCTCGATGCGATCAAGGTTGCGGAAATGACACCCTTCGAGAAGGTCCGCGGCGAGATCGAAGCCGACCTTCTCAAGCCGAGGGCCGGCAAGGCATTCGCCGATGCCGCCGAGAATCTCCAGAACTTCGTCTACGAGCAGTCCGACAGCCTGAAGCCCGCCGCGGAAGCGCTCAAGCTCAAGATCCAGACGAGTGACTGGATCACCCGCGGTGGCGGTGGGCAGCCGCCCGCGCTGGTGAAACCGCAGATGCTCGCCAAGATCTTTTCCGAGGAAGCGATCAAGCAGAAGCGGAACACCGACGCGATCGAGGTCGAGCCCAACACGGTCATGGCGGCCCGGGTGATCGATCACCGTGAGTCGAGCATCCTGCCCTTCGACGACGTGAAGGGTGACGTCAGGAATCGAATGCGCGCCGACAAGGCCCGTGAGCTTGCAGTGGAACAAGGCAAGGCGGCTCTTGCCCGCGTGCAGAAGGGGAATCTGACCGGCGCTCGCTGGTCTTCACCGACGCGTGTCTCGCTTCAGACCCCGGGGACTCTGCAGGTGGAAGCCGCGCGCGATGTGTTCGCTGCCGAAGCGGCGAAGCTGCCGGCCTATGTCGGCGTGCCGACAGAGAAAGGGAGCTTCGTCATCTACCGCGTGTCGCGGGTGATCGAGGCGCCTGCGCTGACGGCCGATGAACGCAAGGCGCTGTCGCGGCAGGTCGCGCAGCTTGCCGCTCAGCAGCAGTTCGACGCGTACGTCCAGGCCATCAAGGCCGCCGCGGGCGTATCGATCGACCTGTCGAAGGTCGAGAAGAAAGCGCAGCAGTAACCCGGAAGAACGCGCAGTAACCCGTCTGCCTCGCAGAAGAACGAACGCCGGCCCCGTGAAGGGCCGGCGTTCTCGTTTCTGCGCCTGCCGTCAAGCCTGGTCGATACCACCCAGTGCCGTGATATTGAAGCCCGCGTCAACGTAGAGGATCTCGCCGGTGATGCCGCTGGCGAGCGGACTCAACAGGAACGCGGCGGCGTTGCCCACTTCGTCGATGGTCACGTTCCGGCGCATCGGTGCCGACTTCTCGTTGTACGCGAGCAGCTTTCCGAAGTTGCCGATCCCGGCGGCGGCCAGAGTCTTGATCGGCCCTGCCGACACGCTGTTCACGCGCATGCCTCGCGGTCCGAGGCTCTGGGCGAGATAGCGCACGTTGGCTTCGAGGCTGGCCTTCGCAAGCCCCATCACGTTGTAGTTGGGCAGCGCGCGTTCGGCACCGAGATAGCTCAGCGTCAGGACCGCTGCGTCACGTCCTTCCATCATCGGCAGGGCGGCTTTCGTCAGCGCGGCGAGGCTGTAGGAGCTGATGTCGTGCGCGATCTGGAAGGCTTCGCGGGTCAGTCCGTCGAGAAAGTCACCGACGAGCGCTTCGCGCGGCGCGAACGCGATCGAGTGCACGAGGCCGTCGAGACCATCCCAGTGCTTGCCCAGCTGCTCGAACAAACCCGAGATCTCTTCGTCGCGACTCACATCACAGCCGATGACGATGTCGCTGCCGAACTCGGCCGCGAGTTCACGGACGCGCTCCTCGACGCGTTCACCCTGGAACGTGAAGGCGAGCTGAGCACCTTCGCGATGGCAGGCGCGTGCGATGCCGCATGCGATCGAGCGGCTGCTGAGCATGCCCGTGACGAGTATTTTCCGGTCCTGCAGAAATCCCATGGTGTTGTACCTGCGCGTTTTGGACCTCGCTATTATATGGGCGCGTCGTCTGCCGGCCTCATTCGCAGTGCGCCCTGAAGGCATCATTCACCGGATACGACTCATCGCATGCGCAGGCCCCTCACGCGGTTCATCGTCCTGATCTGGATCGCCTGCCTGGCTGCCGCCTGCAGCGAACCGTGGAACGATCCCCACGCGCCCGCGTCCACCGGAGGGCAGACGCTCTATTCGGGCTTCGCCGAACGTCCGAAGCATCTCGATCCGGTGCAGTCCTACAGCTCCAACGAGATCACGTTCACTGCGCAGGTCTACACGCCGCCGCTGCAGTATCACTACCTCGATCGCCCGTTCCGGTTGATTCCGTTCGCAGCGACGAAGGTTCCGGAACCTGTCCTGCTGGATGCGCGGGGTGTCGCACTTCCTGCGGATGCCGATGCAGGCAAGGTCGCGTTCAGCGTGTACGAAGTGCGCATCCGTCCGGGCATGCGCTATCAGCCGCATCCTGCATTCGCCAACGACGAACGGGGCGCGCCGCGCTACGTCGAACTGGACGATCGCGCACTCGCCGAGATCCACGAGCTGCGAGACTTTTCGCACACCGGCACGCGTGAAGTGCTGGCCGCGGACTTCGTCTACCAGATCAAGCGGCTTGCGCATCCGCGACTGCATTCGCCGATCCTCGGGCTCATGAAGGACTACATCGTCGGACTCGACGACTACACCAAGCGCCTGAAGCAGGCCGACGATGCCCTCGCGAATTCCGGTCGCAAGGGCGCGTGGCTGGACCTCCGGCAGCATCCGCTCGAAGGTGTCGAGATCGTCGACGACCATACCTTCCGCGTGCGCCTGAAGGGCAAGTATCCGCAGTTCGTCTACTGGCTCGCGATGCCGTTCTTCGCGCCGATCCCGCACGAGGCCGATCGCTTCTACACGCAGCCCGGCCTGATCGCCCGCAACATCACGCTCGACTGGTATCCGGTGGGCGCCGGGCCGTACATGCTCACGATCAATGATCCGAATCGGCAGATGGTCCTCGAGCGCAATCCGAACTTCTTCGGCGAGACATATCCGCGGACGGGCGAGGCAGGCGATGCCGCGGAAGGCCTGCTGCGCGACGCCGGACTTCCGCTGCCCTTCATCGATCGCGCGGTCTTCGCCCTCGAGAAGGAAGGCATCCCGTACTGGAACAAGTTCCTGCAGGGTTACTACGACATGTCGGGCATCGCGGCCGACGCGTTCGATCAGGCCGTGCAGATCGGCGGAAGCGGGCAGGTGATGCTGACCGACGAGATGCGCGAGAAGGGCATCCAGCTGAAGACCGCGGTCGCGCCGTCGACGATGTACATGGGTTTCAACATGCTCGACGCCGTGGTCGGCGGTGAATCCGAACGCGCACGCAAGCTCCGCCTGGCCATCGCGATCGCGATCGACTACGAGGAGTTCGTCGCCATCTTCGCGAATGGTCGCGGCGTGCCGGCGCACGGGCCGATTCCGCCGGGCATCTACGGCTACCGCAACGGCGAGGCCGGGGTGAACCGCTACGTCTACGACTGGGTCGACGGCGCGCCACGGCGCAAGTCGATCGAGACGGCGCGCAAGCTGCTGGCCGAGGCGGGCTATCCCGGCGGTGTGGATTCCGCGACGGGCGCACCGCTCGTGCTGTACCTCGACGGCACCGCCCGCGGCCCCGACGACAAGAACCGACTCGACTGGCTCCGCAAGCAGTTCGCGCGGCTCGACGTGAGCCTCGTCGTGCGTGCGACCGACTACAACCGCTTCCAGGAAAAGATCCGCAAGGGCAACGCGCAGATCTTCTACTGGGGCTGGAACGCCGACTATCCCGATCCCGAGAATTTCCTGTTCCTCCTGCACGGTGCGCAAGGCAAGGTGAAGACGCAGGGCGAGAACGCGTCGAACTACACGAACGCGGAGTACGACGCGTTGTTCGAGCGCATGAAGAACATGGACAACGGCCCCGAGCGACAGGCCATCATCGATCGCATGCAGGAGATCCTGCGGCGCGACGTGCCATGGATATGGGGCATGCATCCGAAGGAATACGGTCTCGCGCACGCGTGGGTTCACAACCGCAAGCCGAACCAGATCGCGAACAATCTCCTGAAGTACCAGCGCATCGACAGCGCCTCGCGGACAACACTCCGCGCGCGGTGGAATCGTCCGGTGCTCTGGCCGCTCGGTCTCGTGGTCGTCTTCGCCGCGGCGCTCTCGTTCGTCGCGTGGTCGGCGTGGTTGCGCCGCGAACGTCGCACCGCGGGCCTCGCGCTCGCGCAGGAGCGCTGAACCATGTGGCGCTACGTCGTCCGCCGGGTGCTGTACGCGATTCCGATCCTCGTCGGCGTGAACCTGCTGACGTTCTTCCTGTTCTTCGTCGTCAACACGCCGGACGACATGGCGCGCATGCAGCTCGGCGTGAAGCGCGTGACCCCCGAGGCCATCGAGCACTGGAAGGCCGAGCGGGGCTACGACCGGCCGCTCATGTTCAACGAGGGCGCCACCGGCGCCGGGAAGTTCACCGATACGATCTTCTTCGATCACTCCGTGCGCCTCTTCGCGTTCGACTTCGGCGCCGCGGAATCCGATGGGCGCGACATCGGTCACGAGATCCGCAGCCGCATGGGGCCCAGCCTCGCGATCGCACTGCCGGTGTTCCTCGTGGGTCTCGCGGCGTACGTGAGCTTCGCGCTGCTGCTCGTGTTCTTCCGGGCGACCGTGCTCGACACCGTGGGCGTCGTCGCGTGCGTGTTCGCGATGTCGATCTCGGGAATGTTCTACATCATCGGCGGGCAGTACCTCGTCGGAAAACTCTGGAACCTCGTGCCCATCTCCGGCTTCGGCGAAGGTCTCTCGGCGTGGCGCTTTCTCGTGCTGCCCGTGCTCGTCGGGCTCGTCGCCGGATTCGGCGAGAGCGCGCGCTGGTATCGCACGATCTTCCTGGAAGAGATCAACCGCGACTACGTGCGCACCGCTCGCGCGAAGGGGCTGACCGAAAGCCGCGTGCTGTTCCGCCACGTGCTCC
Source organism: Pseudomonadota bacterium (assembly GCA_963205165.1). Lineage (GTDB taxonomy): Bacteria > Pseudomonadota > Gammaproteobacteria > Burkholderiales. The sequence continues at coordinate 12,713 of CAUJJX010000373.1, forward strand.
GCAACGGGATGATTCCGATCCTGACGGGCGTCGTCGTGGTGATCCCGTCACTGTTTCTCGGGAGCCTCGTGACGGAGTCGTTCTTCGGCATCCCCGGACTCGGCAGCTACACGATCGATGCGATCGGTGCCCAGGATTTCGCCGTCGTGCGCTCGATGGTCTTCCTCGGATCCCTGCTCTACATCGTCGGCCTGATCCTCACCGACATCTCGTACACGCTGGTCGATCCACGGATCCGGTTCGAGTGATGCTGCCCCTGCGCCCCGTGCTCCTCTGGACCGACCTCTGCGTCTTCGCGCTGCTCGCTTGCCTGGTCCTGTTCGCGTGGCAGGTCCGCCGCCGGGAGCACCTCGCAGCGCCGTGGCGACGCGTCGCGCGTTCCACCGGCGGGATGATCGCCGTGCCGGTGCTCGCGGTGTTCGTCGCGATCGGCCTCCTCGACACCGTGCATTTCCAGCGCGGAATTCCGGTCGAGAAAGGGCAGGTCGCGCACTACGCGCCGGACGTCCTGTCGCTGCTCGACACGCTCGTCGCGCATCTGCGGACGCACCAGGAGCGCAGCTTCTCGGCGCCGTTCGCGACGCATGCGCATTCGCGCGAGACGATCTCGCTGCCCGATGGCCGGCAGGTCCGCGAGTTTCCGAGGCTGCGGCACGCGGGCGCCCATCTGCGTGATCCGGTGGCGGATCGTGCGGGCGACATCGCGATGCGGCTGCTGCAGGCGCTCGGTGTCGCGGCCGCGCTCTGGGTGGTCGTGTCGGCGGTCCTCGTGGGTACCGTGGCGCGACGCCGGGACACCACGTTCGACGTGGTCCTCGGCGCCATGCGAAATCGCGAGCTCGATGTGCCGCTCGGGCCGGTGCTCGCGACGATCGCAGTGCTGCTCGCGGTGGGCGTCCCGATGTTCATGCTGTCCGCGCACTACCACGTGCTCGGCACCGACAAGGTCGGCCAGGACGTGTTCTATCTCACGCTGAAGAGCATCCGGACCGGCCTCGTGATCGGCACCGTCACGACGCTCGTGATGCTGCCGTTCGCCGTCGTGCTCGGCATGATGGCCGGGTACTTCCGCGGCTGGATCGTCGACGTGATCCAGTACCTCTACACGACGCTCAGCTCGATCCCCGGCGTGCTGCTGATCGCCGCTGCGGTGCTGATGATGCAGGTCTACATGGACACGCATCCCGAGATCTTCGACTCCGTCACGCGCCGCGCCGACTTCCGTCTGCTG
>CAUJJX010000374.1 GCA_963205165.1 Pseudomonadota bacterium
GAGAAAGCGGCGGCGTTGGTCGCCACCAGATGCGCGACCGCTACCAGGAATACCGACGCGAGAGCATGCGACGAGGCGCGAACGGATCTGCTCTCGCCGCTGGATCTCGATCGTTCGTACGACATCCCGTCGGAGCTGCCCATTTCGGAAAGCGATCGCTACCGGTACGGCTGGACCTGGGGCGTGATGGTGGCGCCGTTCAAGTACTACCGCGGCACCCGCGAGTTCTCCAGCGGCGCGCAGATCGGACCGTACATCGGCTACCGACTCTACGATCGTCCCGGATTCAGTCTCGTGCTCGCCGGAAGCATCGGTGCCACCAGCGCGAAAGTGACGACGGTCGTCGGTGACCAGAAGACCGAGGAGACGAGGAACGGGTTCTCCACGGCCGTGGGCCTCCTGACGGAGTTCAAGAACTCCTTCACCGCCGGCTTCCTGTGGGGTAGGGACATGTTCTCGTCCAGCGACGCCGTGCCGGTCAACGGAAAGCACTGGATCAGCATCTCCATCGGCTACAAGCTCGGCAACTGAGCGCATCACACGCCGGTGTCTGCGCCCTCCGTGGATGCCGCCGAATAGAAACGGGGCCGACACATGTCGGCCCCGCGAGGAACCACGACGTGCACCGGACCTCGCGGCCCGGCGCAGCAGGACGATCAGGGCACGAGGATCGTCGAGCCCGTGGTCTTGCGACCCTCGAGGTCGATGTGCGCCTGACGGGCATCCTTCAGGGCATAGCGCTGGTTGATCTCGATCTTGACCTTGCCGGACAGCACGACGTCGAAGAGTTCCTTCGAGGCCGCGAGGAGTTCCTCGCGCGACGCCATGTAGGCCATGATCGTCGGGCGCGTGACGAACAGCGAGCCCTTCTGCGCGAGCAGGTTGAGGTCGAACGACGCGACCGGACCCGAGCCGTTGCCGAACACGACGAGCATGCCGCGCGGGCGCAGGCAGTCGAGCGAGCCCATGAAGGTGTCCTTGCCGACCGAGTCGTACACGACGGGCAGCTTCTTCCCGCCGGTGATCTCGTTCACGCGCTCGGTGAAGTTCTCGCGCGTGTAGACGATCGTGTGCTCGTAGCCGTGCGCCTTCGCGACCGCGGCCTTCTCGTCGCTGCCGGCGGTGCCGATCGCGTGGACGCCGAGCGCCTTCAGCCACTGGCCGGCGATGAGGCCGACGCCACCCGCGGCCGCGTGGAACAGCACGGTCTCGCCGGCCTGCACGCGATACGTGCTGCGGATCAGGTACTGCACCGTAAGGCCCTTCAGCATCATCGCCGCGGCCTGCTCGTCGGTGATGCCCTCGGGCACGGGGACGAGACGATCGGCCGGGATGATCCGGACTTCCGAATACGCGCCGGGACCGCCGCCGGCATACGCGACGCGGTCACCGACCTTCAGGTAATCGACACCGGGGCCGACGGCCTCGACGACGGCAGCGGCCTCGAGTCCGACGCCGCTCGGCAGCGGCAGCGGGTACAGGCCCGACCGGTGATACGTGTCGATGAAGTTGAGGCCGATGGCCTTGTTGCGCACGCGCGCCTGGCCGGGGCCGGGATCGCCGACCGCAACGTCTTCGTAGACGAGCACGTCAGGGCCGCCGACTGCATGAAACCGAATCGCCTTGCTCATTGCATCTCCTGTCTGGATTGTTGCGTCACGGATGCCGCTCGTGACGGACCGTGTTCGATGGGACCCGCCGCCTCAGCGGATGAACTGGTCGACGTATCCCGCGCCGAGGCCCACGGCCTCGTAGTGCTTGCGGCACATTTCGATCTTCGTGAAAACGTCCTCGTAGCCGACGGTGTCGCCCTTCTCGTCGACGTAGATCATCGCGCCGTTCACGTTGAACATCGTGATCATCTCGGTGACGCCCTCGTCGACCGTGAGCGTGTGGACCTCGCCGGGCGGCTCGTAGACGAAGCCGCCTTCCTCGGCGATCCAGTCGTGCTCGAGGTAGCGCCAGCTGCCCTTGATCACGTAGCCGTAGACGGCCATCGGATGGCGGTGACGCGACAGCACGCCGCTCTTGCGCACGCGCAGCAGGTTGAACCAGCCGCCGGCGACGGTGTTGAGCATCAGCGGACGGAACCAGACGTCCTTTGCCTGCGGCACCCAGACGCGTTCGTCCTCGGGGACGGCAAGGGTCACGATCTCGGGCTGCATGCCGAACGCGGACAGCGCGGCCGGATTCATCGGGGCATTCATCGAACGTCTCCTGGTAGAGGTCAGCGACCGGGTTCAGGCGATCAGGTAACCGCCGTCGACGGGCAACACGACACCGGTCACGAAACCGGCGGCCGGCGAACAGAGGAAGGTGACGGCACCGGCCACGTCCGAGGGCTCGCCCCAGCGTCGCAGGGGTGTGCGATCGAGGATCGCACCGTTGCGCGTGGCGTCGGCCTGCAGGGCCTCGGTGAGCGGCGTCGAGATCCAGCCGGGAGCCACGGCATTCACCCGGATTCTATCAGCGGCATATGCGATGGCCAGCGACTTGGTCAGCTGCGCGAC
>CAUJJX010000375.1 GCA_963205165.1 Pseudomonadota bacterium
TTCGTGCGTCTTCATCTGCGTGGCCGGATGCCAGACGGCGCGGCGGCTGCGGGCGGCGAGGGCGGCGTTGGGGGTGGTGGTCATGGTCGGGGGGCGATGGTGGTTCTCGTAGGTCGGATTAGCGCGAAGCGCGTAATCCGACGCGGACGGTTGTGCGGGCGGCGTCGTCGGATTACGCGCCTCCGGCGCTGATCCGACCTACACGCTGGTCATTCCGTCACCCCAGCGAACGCTGGGGTCCAGCAGCGGACTTCGCACCGGTGACCGCCGGACTGGATTCCAGCTTGCGCTGGAATGACGGGGGTGTGCAGTCCCGTCGGACTACGCGCCTCACGCCGCCAACCTGCCCCACGCACTGGATTCCAGCGTGCGCTGGAATGACGAGGGTGTGCGAACGGTCGGGGCACCGACGAGTTTCACGCAGCCCGCGCCGTCCCCGCGGCCGCCACGGCATGCAGCGCATCGCACAGCGCGTCGATGTGCGCCGTCGTGTGCGCCGCCGACAGCGAGATCCGCAGGCGGCCCGTGCCTTCCGGTACCGTCGGCGGACGGATGCCCGGTGCCCAGATGCCGCGGGCGCGGAGCTGTTCCATCACGTGCATCGTCTCGGCGTTTCCACCGATCACGAGCGGCTGGATCGCGCAGTCGGACGGCAGCAGCGTCCACGGCAGTCCGGCGACGCGCGTACGCATGCGGGCGGCGTGGGCGCGGAGCAGGTCGCGGCGCCAGTCGTCCTCGCGGATCACCCGGAGGCTGGCGCGCACCGCGGCCGCGAGCAGCGGCGGCGTCGCCGTGGTGAAGATGTACGTCCGCGTGCGCTGCACGAGCCATTCGACGATGTCGGCGCGGCCCGCGACGAACGCGCCCGAGACACCGGCCGCCTTGCCGAGCGTGCCGAGGTACAGCAGACGGTCCGAGCGGATGCCGAGATGCGCCGGCGTGCCTTCACCGTGGGGGCCGAGCACGCCGAAACCGTGGGCGTCGTCGAGCAGCAGGAGGGCGTCGTGGCGTTCGCAGAGCGCGACGAGTTCGGCGAGCGGCGCGACGTCGCCGTCCATGCTGAAGACGGCGTCCGACAGGATCAGCTTGTGGGCCGCCGGGCTCGCGCGGAGTGCCGCGTCGAGCGCGGCCATGTCGTTGTGCGGAAAGACATGGAGGTCGGCCCGCGAGAGCCGCGCGCCGTCGATGAGGCACGCGTGGTTGAGCGCGTCGGAGAAGATCGCGTCGCCGCGGCCCGCGAGCGCCGGGACGATCCCGCTGTTCGCCATGTAGCCGGTCGAGAAGTACAGCGCGCGCTCGGCGCCGACGAAGGCCGCGAGTTCGGCTTCGAGCGCCTCGTGCTCTTCATGGTGCCCGGAGATCAGGTGCGATGCGGACGCGCCGACGCCGTGCTTCCCGATGGCGGCGACCGCTGCCTCGGCGATCGCGGGATGGTTCGCGAGGCCCAGGTAATCGTTCGACGCGAAGGCGAGCACGTGCTCACCGTCGACCGTCATCTCGGCGCCCTGCGGCCCCGACACGACGCGCCGGCGACGGCGCAGATGGGCCGCGTCGAGCGCGGCCAGCGCCGCGGCGAAATCGCGCATCAGAGCGGGCTCATGCCGAGGCGGGCGAGCAGCGAACGGTCGCGCTCGACGTCCGGGTTGCCCGTCGTCAGCAGCTTCTCGCCGTAGAAGATGGAGTTCGCGCCGGCGACGAAGCACATGGCCTGCGCCTCGTCCGACATCTGCTGCCGACCGGCCGACAGGCGCACGAAGGCCTTCGGCATCGTGATGCGCGCGGCGGCGATCATGCGGACGAAGTCGAGGACGTCGACCTCGTCCTGCCCGTGGAGCGGCGTGCCTTCCACCTGGACGAGCGAGTTGATCGGCACGGATTCCGGATACGGATCGAGGTTCGCGAGCTGCGCGATCAGGCCGGCGCGGTCAGTGACGGTCTCGCCCATCCCGACGATGCCGCCGCAGCAGACGTTCAGCCCGGCGCCGCGGACGCGGCCGAGCGTGTCGAGGCGGTCCTGGTAGTCGCGGGTAGAGATCACGTCGCCGTAGAACTCGGGCGAGGTGTCGAGGTTGTGGTTGTAGTAGTCGAGGCCGGCGTCGCGGAGCTGCTCGGCCTGGCCGTCCTTCAGGAGACCCAGCGTCGCGCACGTCTCGAGACCCAGCGCCTTCACGGCCTCGACCATCTCGAGGACGGGTGCGAGGTCGCGCTGCTTCGGTCCGCGCCACGCGGCGCCCATGCAGAAGCGGCTCGCGCCGGCAGCCTTCGCGGCCTTCGCGGCGCCGAGGACGTCCGCGAGCTGCATCAGCTTCGAGTCTTCCACGCCCGTCGTGAAGCGGGCCGACTGCGGACAGTAGCCGCAGTCCTCGGGACATCCACCGGTCTTGATCGACAGCAGCGTCGAGAGCTGCACCTTCGTCGGATCGAAATGTTCGCGGTGTACCGTCTGCGCGCGGTAGAGCAGTTCGGGCAGCGGCAGGTCGAGGAGGGCCTGGACGGCCTCGACGGTCCAGCGGGCCGTGCTTCCGGTGGCTGCGGCAGGGACGGCGACGGTCGCGGCGGGCGGGGCGGGGGTGTCGAGCGGGGTCATCGAGGGCTCCGGGATCGGGCGCTGACGCCCGTTGGTAAAGTTTGCCGGAGCATATAATTTTACAAGTGGGTCGTGAAGCAGACCGGCTGCCTGTTCGTCGTCGGCCGTGGCGGGCGACGGGAATCTTTCCCAGTGGTTCGCCGAAAGCCTTATATGTTGTTGCTCATGGTTGACCGTTCGCGCGTCGTGCGCCCTAATCGGCGGGCGCAGACTAAGCGCGATTCAATTCATCGCCATCTCAGGAGAATCTCCGTATGAACAAGTCCATCAAGTTCGTGGTTGCTGCGCTGATCGCCGCGCCCCTGTCGGCCATGGCCGCCGGCGCCAACAACATCGGTTCCTGCGGCTGGGGCTCCAAGGTCTTCGAAGGCCAGAGCGGCGTCGCGCCGCAGGTCCTCGGCGCCACGACCAACGGCACGTTCGGCAACCAGACGTTCGGCATCACGTTCGGCACGTCGGGCTGCACGCAGGACGGCGCCGTGACGTCGACCTGGAAGCTGGCCGCGTTCATCGACGGCAACAAGGCGAAGCTCGCCCGTGACATGTCCCGCGGCAACGGCGAGACGCTCGACGCCCTCGCGAAGGTCGTGGGCGTGGCCGATGCCGACAAGGCGCACTTCTTCCACACCGCGAAGCAGAACTTCGATCGCATCTTCCCGACCGACCAGGCCGACACCCAGGCCGTCGTCGACGGGCTGAAGCAGGTCGTCGCGGCCGATGCGCGCCTGAGCGCCTACTCCGCGCGCATCTGATCGCACGACCGGGGCCGGTTCACCGCGGCATCCGTCGCGTGAACAGACCCTGATCGGAACGGACACCCGGTGGCGTTCCACCGGGTGTCCTTTTTTGTGCCCATCGATTCCGTGCCCGTCCGGCCGGGCTCCGTGGCGCGAACCGGCCACGCACACCGTCGACCCGCATGTCATTCCTCCTCCTCCGCTGTCTCGCGCGTTCTGCCGTCCTCGCGCTCGCCGTGACCGGCAGCACCGTCGCCGCGACGCCGTCCGACGCGCCCGGTTCGCAGTCCGCCGCCGCACTCGCTGCGCTGCCGATGGACGCGCCCGCCGCGAAGGCCTTCGGCGCCCTGATCGCGAAGGCCCGCGCGCTGCGCCTCGCCGACGATCCGGAGTGGCGCGCGATGCTCCACTACCACCCGCGTTTCGGATTCCTCGCGCCGCGCGCACTGCCCGACAGCGCCAATTTCTTCGCGTCGCCGCGCGGCAAGACCGACGCCTCGGCCGAACTCGAGGCCCAGCTCGCGGCGTTCTTCTCGGACGAGGCCGAGACCGACCGCACGCAGAATCCGCAGTGCCGTTTCCGCGCACGCTTCGCGTGGCTGGATGCGCGGCTCGACTTCGACGCGGCCGGGCTGCCACGGCGTCCGTGCGTGCGGTTCGACAACTGGCGCCGCGCGCTCGACCCCGGCCGCGTCACGCTCGTATTCGCGAGCGCGTACCTGAACAGTCCGTCGTCCGCGTACGGCCACACGCTGCTGCGCATCGATCCGCCCGATCGCAGCGCGGGCGCCGGCCTGCTTTCGTACGCCGTGAACTTCGCGGCGCGCACCGACGGCTCGAACGCGCTGCTCTACGCCGCCCGCGGGCTGGCCGGCGGCTACGTCGGCGCCTTCGCGACGATGCCGTACTACACGAAGGTCGCGGAGTACAACGACATCGAGAACCGCGACGTCTGGGAATACGAACTCACCCTGACGCCCGCCGAGATCGACCGGATGCTCGCCCATCTCTGGGAGCTGGGTCCCGTCGAGTTCGACTACTTCTTCCTCGACGAGAACTGCGCGTACCACCTGCTCGCCGTCCTCGAGGTCGCGCGGCCGGGGCTGCGGCTGACCGACCAGTTCCCGCTGTACGCGATTCCCGCGGACACCGTCCGCGCCGTCGCCCGCACCGAAGGTCTCGTGCAGCAGGTCCACTATCGTCCGGCCCGCGGGACCGTGCTGCGGCACTGGCTGCGCAACGCGCCGCCCGCCGTGATCGACGCGGCCGACGCGCTGTCGGTCGGTCGGCTGCGCGCCGCGGATCTGTCCGCGAAGCTCCCCGTCGAGGCCGATCGCGCGCAGGCCCTCGAGATGGGCTACGAACTGCTCGACTACCGCCGGCTGCGCGGCGAGGTGCCGTCGACCGATGCACCGTCGCGCATCCGTGAACTGCTCGCGGCCCGCGCGAAGGTCGATGGTCCGCCCGCACCCGAGCCGCCGCGTCCGGCGGTGCGCCCCGACGAAGGTCACGGATCGCTGCGGCTCTCGCTCGGCGCCGGGACGCAGGCCGGCGACGGTTTCCAGGAGGTGCGCCTGCGGATGGCGTACCACGACCTGATGGACCCCGAGCCGGGCTTCCTCCGCGGCGGGCAACTCGACTTCCTCGGGTTCGTGCTGCGCCGGACGAACGACGACGACCGCGTCGCGTTCGACCGGTTCGCGCTCGCCGAGGTCATGTCGCTCACGCCGCGCGAATCGTTGTTCCGGTCGTGGTCGTGGCGCGGCGGCGTGGGCCTCGCCCGCACGACGGTCGGCCCGGACGGCCATCGCCTGCCCGTGGCCTACGCGAACATGGGCGGCGGACTCGCCTTCGAACCCGCGGCGGGCGTGCTCGCGTACGGACTCGTCGAAGGCGACATCCGTGCGTCGGGCCATCTCGACGGCGGTTACGCCATCGGACCCGCGGCGCGCGCCGGCGTCTACATCGATGCGACGCCCCGGTGGCGGCTGCATCCGTACGTGATCGCGGGGCGCCGCGTGCTCGGCGAGACGGGTGCGTTCGGCGACCTCGGACTCGAGCAGCGCTTCACGCTCGGACCCGGCGCGGCCTTCACGAACGCGGCGCGCCGCCGGCTCGACTTCGGTTTCCGCGAGAGCCGGGTCGCGGCCTTCCTGCACCTGTACTTCTGATGGGCCGGGCGTTCGCCGCGATCCTCCTGGCCGCGGGGCTGGCGGGGTGCACGAACGTCTTCTTCCAGCCGGCGCGGCAGCACTTCCACACGCCCGCCGAGGCCGGCGTCGACTACCGCGACGTAGCGCTCACGGCGTCCGACGGGACCAAGCTCCACGCGTGGCTGCTCCCGGCCGTCGGTCAGCCGCGGGGCGTCGTGGTCTTCCTGCACGGCAACGCGGAGAACATCAGCACGCACATCGCGTCGGTGCTCTGGCTGCCGGCGCGGGGGTACCACGTGCTCGCGCCCGACTACCGCGGCTACGGCCGGTCGGCGGGCACGCCGACAGTGGCGGGGGTGCTCGACGATGTCGACACGACGGTGGGCTACGCCGTCGACCCGGCGCGGTTCGGCGGACTGCCGGTGGTGCTGTTCGGCCAGAGCCTCGGGGGCGCGCTCGCGATCGTCCATTCGGGGGAG
>CAUJJX010000376.1 GCA_963205165.1 Pseudomonadota bacterium
AATGCGATCGCGGTGGCGATCCCGTGCCATCGGGTCGTCCGGACGGACGGCGCGTTGTCCGGCTATCGGTGGGGCGTGGAACGCAAGCGGGCGCTGCTCGATCGCGAGGCCGACGCGTGACGAACGCACGGCACTGCGTAACCCGCGGCGTGGCCGCTCACGGCAATCCGCGCAGCGTCGCCCGCAGGTTGCCGAGCAACTCGTAGATCGCGTAGTAGCTGCCGCGCATCGCCGACATCGAAGGCAGCACGTCATCGAGTCCGTCGACGACGAATCGCTGGATCACCGTCGGTGCGGGCGTGACGTCGAAGCCCGCGGCCACCATCTCGCGCCGTTGCCGCTTCATGCTCATGCCGTGCGTCACGAGCAGCACGCGCTTCACGCCCGCGGGCAGCAGCAGCGCGGCGAGTTCCTGCGCGTTCTCGCGGGAGTTCCGCGACCGCGGCTCGATCCACCGCACCGGCACGCCGAACTCGCGGACGAGCATGTCGCCGATGACCTCGGCCTCGGGACGTCCGCCGAACACGACGCCGCCCGACACCGCGAGCGGCAGTCCGCGCGACTTCGCGAGCCACGCACCGTAGCGGGCGCGCTCGAGGCTGAGCGTCGATGGAGCGTCGGCGCCGTACTCCTCCGCGGCACGGCGGACACCGCCGCACAGGACGACGATCGCCTGCGCGTCGCGTCCTTCGTCGTTGCGCAGCGCGCGGACGTCGCTCACCGCGATCGTGAGCAGCGACGCGACGATCGGCAGCGACAGCAGCGTCAGCGCGCCGATCGCACCGATCGCGAGCGCACGTCCGAGGCGCGGCCGGCGCCGCAGCATCAGCAGGCCCGCGATCGCGACGATCAGCAGGCCGGTCGGCGGCAGCACGAATGCCGCGATGAACTTCTCCAGCCAGAACATGGTGTCTCCATTCCGAAAATTGGCGATCATCCGGCACGCTGCGAGCGCGCGACCCGCCGCTGGCGCACGCACCGCCCGACGATCGATGCCACGAACCGCCGCCCCAGGAGACCGTCCCCATGAAGCGTCAACCCCTCGCCCTCGCCGTCGGACTCGCCGTCCTCGCGAGCCCGCTCGCGCACAGCGACCACCATCACGGCGCGATGCTCGACGTGTTCCCGTCGCAACTGCGCTGGGCCGGCGCGGCGAGCATTCCGAAGGCCATCGAACTCGCCGTCGTCTACGGGGATCCGTCCAAGCCCGGACCCTACGTGTTCCGCGCGCGGATGCCGGCCGGCACGAAGCTCTGGGTCCACAAGCACCCGGACGAACGCTGGGTGACGGTGCTGCAGGGCACGTACCGGTCTGCGGTCGGCGAGGCCTACGACGTGCCGGCCGCGACCGAGTATCCGGAGGGCAGCTTCTACGTGACGGGCGCGAACGCCCCGCACTACAGCTACGCCGTGACCGACGTCATCGTGCAGGAACAGGGCATCGGCCCGACGGGCATCGAGTACGTGCACGCGGAGGACGATCCGCGCAACCGCCGCTGATCGCGGGGCGGCGCGGCACGCTGCCGCACGCTACGGCGTGACGGACGGTGCGCTCGCCGCCGGGTGGTCCGCGGGCCGTGCAGCGGACGCATCGAGCCGCACGACGGCCTCCGCGAGCAAGGTCCGCCATTCGCCCGGCGCGACCCCGTCGGGGCCGGCGCCGAGTTCGCGGCGGTGCACGGCCTGCGCCTCGATCGTCTCGCCGGAGATCTGCCGGCGCTTGACGAGGTCCGGCAGCGCCGCGAGCAGCGCGGCGACATCGCCTTCGACGCGCCCTGCTTCCTCGCGATCGTCGCGGGCGTAGATCCAGGCGACGACGAGCGTCGATTCGAGCAGCCGCCAGATGCCGCGCTGGCGACCCTTGATGACTTCGACTTCCTTCTCGTGGCGGCTCTGCCGCGCGATGTCCTTCGCGAGGCGGTTCATGAACATCCCGCGCGACGTCTCGTCGGACCCCGACACCTGGAACACCGCGACGACGCCGACGTGCGAGCCGCGTCCGCGGAGACTCTGCGCGACGATGTTGCGTTCGAGCGCGCTCGCCGTCGCGACGGCGTAGACCTTCGCGATCGAGAAGTAGATGAAGCCGATGAACACCGGCCCGGCCAGGTTGAAGTAGAAGTTCGTGAGGTTGATCGTGAGGTACGAGATCACGAGCAGCGCGATCTGCGACAGGCCGTAGATGCGCGCGAACCGGTCGGCCTCGACGTCGCGATAGAACCCGAAGGCCGTCGCCCAGAGAATCAGCAGCGCCGCGAGCAGCGTCGGGATATGGCTGCCCGGCACGCGGATGAAGTCGCCGTGCTTCACGTTGTCGATCGCGGTCGCGATGATCTCGACGCCGGGGAACTGCTGCGCGACCGGCGTCGGCTTGATGTCGAAGAGCCCCGCGGCCGTCGAGCCGATCACGACGATCCTGCCGGCGAACTCGTCCTTCGGCCGCTTGCGCTCCGACGACAGCATGTCGAAGTACACGTCGCTGAAACTCTCGTAGTGATAGCTGAACGGCGGGCCGCGCCAGTTGAGCAGGCGGTCCTGTCCGTCGGTCACCTTCCAGCCGAGCACCTCGCCGATGCGCACCGGCAGCGACGGCAGCCGCCATCCGCCGACGTCGTGGAACATGCGGTAGGCGCGCGCGATCCCGTCGTCGTCCGGGTAGATGTTGAAGCTGCCGATGCGTCCGCTCTTCAGCGCCGCCTCGAACTGCGGCAGCACGAGCGCCGCGGTGCGCCCGGCATCTGGCTGCGTACCGGGCATCGGCGTGACGCCGGGCAGCATCGAGATGCGGATCGCGCTTGTGGCGTCGCTCTCCTCGTCGAGGCGCAGCACCGGGAAGAACGTGTTGTTCGACGCCGCGATCGCCGCGTTGAAGTACTCGTCGCTGCCGGCGTTGAAGACGTCGGGATCGCTGAACAGGATGTCGAACACGATCGCGGCCGGCTTCTGCGCCTGGATCTGCTCGACGAATTCGCCGAGCACCTGCCGCGGCCACGGCCAGCGTCCGTAGTCCTTCGCCATCGCGGACAGGCTCGCCTCGTTGATGTCGACGATCACGATCTGCGGATCGGGCTTCGGCTTGATGAAGCGGCTGCGGATCACGACGTCGTACGCACGTTCGCGCATGTCGACGACCTTCTCGAACACGAACGCATCGAGCACCGCGAAGACCGAAAGCAGCAGCGCGAGCAGCAGGTAGAAATTGCGGTGCAGCCGGCGGGCGAGGAAGCCCGTGATGCCGCGGTAGATGTTCAGTGCGAAGCGCAGGAGGACGGAGCCGGGTTTCATGGGTTCGGGAAGATCGGTCGCCGGGATGCGTGGAGTGTCGCACGTGCATCCGCCGGCCGTGCATCGTCACCCGACGCCGCGGAAGGCCCCGCCGGCCGACCCCGCGCGCTGCGGATCAGGGCTCGCGCCGGAACGCGTCCACGGTCTGCCGGGCCACCGACACCGGGTCCAGCAGGATCGCCCGTCGACGGGCACTCGCCGCGGCTCGCAGATTGCCGTCTGCCTCGTGCGCCGCGGCGAGCGCAAGCAGGAGGTCGACCGATTCCGGGCTGACCGCGACCCCCATGCCGAAGGCCGCCGCGGCCTCGCCGTGCAGGCCCAGCCGCGAGCAGCACTCGCCCCAATCGCGGCAGAAGCCCGGGTCCCGACGCGTGGCGGGCGCGGCGGCCGCGAATGCGGGCCGCGCGTCCTGCCATCGACCCTGCGCGGCGAGCGCCCGTGCCCGCCACGCGTGGGCATCGATCGGCACCGACGGCCCCTCGGCGAGCCGCGTGAAGCACTCGACTGCATCGGGCCAGTGTCCGCGCGCGAACGCGACGAGTCCGTCGGCGAGATCGCGCCACGGACCGGGCTGCCGCAGACCGGGGAGACTCGCGAGCACCGCGTCGAGGCGCTCGAGATCACGCAGGCGCAGCAGCACTTCCGCGAGCAGCACGCGACCGGGCAGGTCGTCCGGAAAACGGTCGAGAAGATCGTCGAGGACGGGCAAGGCAGCCGCCGCGCCCCGACCGTGCAGGCGTGCCTCGGCGAGTCCGAGCAGGGTCCCGGCTTCGACGGACCGCGCCGCGGCGACGACCGTGCCGAAGTCCGGCAGCGGCACGGATTCCGACGCGAAGTACGCCAGGTCGAGCGCGGGTCGTGCGGGCGTACGCACGACGGCAAGCGGAGCAGGCACGGGCTGCGAGGCCCTGCTGCGCGTGTCCGGGGACTTCGCATCGTCGGATGCGAACGCTTCGACGATCACCATCCCGTCGGACGCCCGCGTGCCGTCGCGCATCCACGCATCGTCGAATCCGAGGGCCGATGCGAAGGTCGGCGCGATGTCCTGCGCGCCGACCGCGCCGATGACGGCATCGGACGCGAAGGTCGGGCCGTGGAACACGACGAAGCCGTCGATTCCGCTGCCCGCGCTCGCCGGAGTCCGCGCAGCGCCGGGCGCGGATCGCCCCCCCGTGGACACGAGACAGGTGGCTACCATCGGACCGGCGAGGCCCGGCAGGCGTGCGACGAGGAGATCGAGAAACTGGTGACAGCGACCGAGCGCGACCGCGTGGCCCGCATGATCGGCGCAGCGACCGAGGATGCGCGCCACGTCGGCCAGCCACGGCAGCCGCAGCATCAGGAACCCGGCGCCGAACGCGTCGAGCGCGTGCGTCGCCAGGGCCTGCGCAGAAACGCAGGCGGCGAGCGAATGTGCGAAGTCGTGGCGCAGCGTCCAGTCCGCGACATCGGCGACCGGTGCGAGAAAGAACTCGATGTCCTCGGGCCGCAGCTCGGCGGGATGCAGGCGCAACCCGCGCACGGCATCCAGCTGCGCCGCCGGCCGGACCGACGCGGGGTCCAGCGGCCAGCCGTCGGCCCCCTGCCCTGCGCCCTGCTCGACGCCGGGGTCGACGACCACGCCGTGCGTCAGCGCGAGCCCGTGGGTGGCCGGCCAGCCGATGACGGCGCCCACGCATCCGGCACGGTCGGTGACGGTCCAGAGGCCGGCGGCGCCCAGGTGTCCGGCCGTGTGCGGACGGAGAAAGAGTCCGTCGGCCGTCCGCGCGACGGCATGCAGGACGCCGTGCACGTCGGGCAGCGCACCGGTGGCGACGGTCGTCCAGTCGGTCTCCGGGATGCGTGGCGGCGGGAAGCCGACCGGCGCCCATGTCCCGCCGGAGATCAACCCGGCCAGACACGGCATCAGGGCGCGTTCCGACAGGTGGCCGAGGGTGTCCCAGTCGAGACCGTCCACGGCCAGCAGGAGTCCGCGCGGGCGGTCAGCCCGGGATCGAGAGGACATGACCGAGTTCGGTGTGAACGGCGCGCGCACCGATGCGCCGCGCGATGTGGTGTGTCGCGCGCGCAGCGTCGTCGCAGGCGAACCAGCCGCAGTCCAGTCCGAGCCGGACACCCTCGCGCACGGCGGCGGCGAGCAGCGCGACCGCGACCCAGCCGGTGCGGAACCCGGGCGCGGCGATCCAGAGGTCCACGTGCGGGGCTTCGTCCGGACGCTGCCGCCACAGGATGAACCCGGCCAGACGTCCTCGAACCGTCGCGACGCGCGACAGCGCGAGCGCCACCGGGTCGCGTGCCGCGTCCGCGAGCAACGCCAGCGAGCGTGTCGGCGAATGACCGAAATGGGCGGCGTGCAGGTGCGCGATCCTCGCCGGCATCACGCTGGTCAGCGGCGCCACCACGGCGTCGTCCGGAATGCGACCGCTGCGCGCCAGCTTCTCCAGCATCGGTCCGCATGCCGCATCGGCGTGCGCGAAGTGCGCCTCGTAGCGGGTCACGGTGAACGTCGGCCGGAAACCGGCGCGGGTCAGCAGCGAAGGCACGTCGCGCGGCGCGAAGCCGCGCAGTGTGTGCAGATGGCGCAGACCCCAGCGCGGCAGTGCGTCGAGGAGCGCATCGAGGAGCGCCCGGCCGACACCTCGTCCACGCTGCGACGGCACGACGAACACGTCGCCGCGCACGCCGGGCGCGTGCCGCCCGAAAGGTGCCGTGGAAAATCCGCCGGCACCGACGACTCGTCCGTCGTGATCGTCGACGGCCACGAAGGCCGCGCCGGGGGCCACGGGCAGGGGCAGCAGGCCGGGAAGCAGGGCGAGGAACATCGCCCAGTCGGACTCCCCGACCGGGCGGACGACCACCATGCGCGAGACCCCGTCCGGTCGGTCAGGCCGGCTTGCGGCGGGCGCGGTACGCCGCGAGGCCGGCGGCGCCGGCGGCGAGCAGGTAGATCGAGGCGGGCTCCGGCACACCGGGAACCACGGGGACGAGCACCGGGGTCAGCGGGTCCGGGTCGTCGAACGGGAGCGCCTGGTAGGTGCGGTCGGCGACGACGGCGTTGCCGGTCGGGTCGTAGCTGAAGGAGTTCACGCGGACGCTGTAGGCCGAGTAAACCGACGCGATGCCGATGTCCATGTCCACCCAACCGAACGCGTAACCGCCGACAGCGCCGGCCGACGCGATCGAAAACGGGACCAGCAGGTGCTCGCCGGTGGTGCCCGTGAGGGTGTTGCTGCCGATCGAGGTCGGCGTGACCGAGAGGCCGCCCTTCAGGTTCGTGGTCAGGCCGAGTCTCGACGAGAACTCGTTGGCGGCGAGCGTCTGCCAGTCGACGTTGGCGACGCGCGACGTGTCGATCGTCGTGCCGGCGACGACCGGGAGCCCCACGGCGAAGACGTCATCGATGAGAACGCTCCCGGACACGAAATCGCGCCGTCTGCCGAGGTCGTCCACGGACGCGGCGAGCTCGCGTCGAAAATTGTTGCGGACCGTGAGATCCGGCGAACCGTCGAAGTTCATGTCGATGCGGTATTCGGTCGCCGGCGCGACATCCGCCCCCTGGAACACATCGCCCACGGACGGCCCCAGGAACACGGTCTGGATCGCCGCCTGCACCGGTCCGCCCGCCAGTGCGCCGAACGCACCGAGCATGAGGCCGGCCTCGGCCCGGAACTTCACGTTGCCTGTCACTTTCCGCACTTCGATCACCCTTTTGTTGTTGTCGTTGGTTGTCGTGCTTCAGGGATTTCCCGGGCACCGGCACCGAAATGGACGACGGACGCCGGTCCGCGGCGGCACGGAGCATGTATCAGGCCGACCGCTCCCGGCAATGGTCCGGGAGGCACGTGGCACCGGTGCGGCTGGCAGCATCGCCGCGCAGTCCGGCGCCGTCGCCCATGAGGCCGTCTGCATCAGGCATCCGTAGTGTTGACAGGCCCTGATGCAGCGCTGATCCGACACCACCGATCCGCCAGACACCGCTGCGCTGTCCTCATGCCATCGCATCAGCGAAGGCTGGGGTCCGGCGGCGGACGTCGCGCCGGTCAACGTCGGCCCGGGTTCCGGCGTGCGCTGGAATGACGGGTGAGCGTTTCGCGCGGATCGGATCGACGGTGTCGCGCGCGACGCGCTGCGGATGCTGCGGGCGCAACCGCCGTCGTGTAGCTTCGCCGGGCCGAACGCCCACCCCCACCGAGGAGTCCACGCCATGTCCGACCGCACCATCCGCCTGCACCGGGTGCTCCGCACCACCCCCGCGAAGCTCTACCGCGCGTTCCTCGAAGCCGACGCCGTGGCGAAGTGGCTGCCGCCTTACGGCTTCACGTGCAAGGTGCACGCGATGGACGCGCGCGTCGGAGGCACGTTCCGGATGTCGTTCTCCAATTTCTCGACGGGCAACGGCCACGCGTTCGGCGGCGATTATCTGGAGCTGATCCCGGACGAACTGATCCGCTACACCGACCGGTTCGACGATCCGAACCTGCCCGGTACGATGGAGGTGACGGTCCGGCTGAAGCAGGTCATCTGTGGCACGGAAATCGACATCACGCAGGCCGGCATCCCCGAAGTGATCCCCCTCGAGATGTGCTACCTCGGCTGGCAGGAATCCCTCGCGCAACTGGCCACGCTCGTCGAGCCCGACATCCCGGGCTGACCGCCCCGATCACCGGCACTGATACCCCGACCCCGGAATCCCGTAGCAGAAGCAGTAGGCCCCCTCGACGCCGAAGCCCGCCGGCATCTGGCACCACTTCCGGCCGAAGTTGTCGCAGCAGTAGAGCTGCACCGGTGCAGTCGGCGCCTGCGGTGCGACTGGCGGCGGGGCGTTGTCGCCGGAGTACGCATCGTCGCCCTCCTCGGCCGCGAGTTTCTCCAGCGACGCCTTCGCGAGCGCGGCGTAGCGCCCGGACGGATAGCGATCGAGATAGCCGCGATACGCCGCCACGTTGTTCAGTCGCTTCGCGTCCTCCCAGTACTCCTTCTCGGCGGCGGCCTCGCTGACCGCCGGCTTCGGCGCAGGCGTCGCGGCCCCGCCGCCACCTCCTGCGCCTCCACCCGCGGCGGCACCGCGACGGAAATAGAAGTCCCCGATCGACTGGTCGTAGATCGCCGGCACCTGCTCGTGGCCGACACCGTTCGCGAGGCGCACGACTTCCTGGCGGACGTTGCGCACGGCGTCGTGGATCGGCACGCCGGGTTTCCCGAGTTCCTTCACGAACACGCGCGTGAAGAGTCCGTTCGGCGAGGTGTCCTGGTCGTTCAGGCGGTCGAGTGCCTTCTGCCCCGCCCCCGCCGAGTAGATGACCATCTGGCCGTTCGCGGCCTGCACCGGGACGAGTCCGCGCGTCTCGAGATTGCGGCCGCTGCCGACGAACGGGTTGTCGCGGCACGCGTCGACGATGGCGAGCGCGAACCGCGTCTTGCGTTCGGCGAAATCGTCGAGCACCCGCTGCAGCCGGATCGCATCGTCGACGACGTTGTCGACGTCGTTGCCCTTCATGTCGACGGGCAGCAGGTAGTTCGTGCCGCCGAGCTGCACCCCGTGACCCGCGTAGAAGAAGACGGCCTCGTCGCCACCGGAGAGATTGTTGCGGAAGCGGCGCAGCGATTCGTTCATGCCCGCGCGGTCCTGGTCGAGGGCGAGGCTCACCTTGAAGCCGGCGTCTTCCAGTGCATGCGCCATCGCGCGTGCATCGGCGCGGGCATTGCGCAGTTTCGGGACGTGGACGTACGCATCGTTGCCGATCACGAGCGCGAGACGCGCCGCGTGTACCGGTGCCAGGAAGGCCGTCAGGACAAGGAAGACGACGAACGAGACGAGGCGCGTGCGGCGGACCGGAGACATGGGCAGGACTTCCCGTGGAAGGCGCGGATGCGGACGCCGGATTCTATGGCGTTGCCGGCACCTGCCGATGCGCGCGATCAATGAACGACGCGCTTGCGACAACGCCGCCGTCCGGCAGCGCCGTCACCCCGGGCGACGATCAGCCCGTGGAAACCACGCCCGCCTCGAACAGCGCATCGATCCGGGCATCGTCGTACCCGGGCAGTTCACGCAGCACCTCGCGCGTGTCCTCGCCGACGCGATACGGCGCCGGCCCGGTCGGATGCATCGGCCGGCCGTCGACGTGGAACGGTGTCGCCGTCACGCGCACTGTGCCGCGCGCCGGATGCGGCACCGACGGAAACGCCTCGCGCGCGGCGAGATGCGGATGCACCACGACCTCCTCGGGCGAAAGCATCGGCACCGACGGGATCCGCGCACCGGACAGCGCGCGGACGGCATCGTCGGCACTCGCGAAGGTGTCGAGCCACGCGCAGATGATCGGCAGCAGCTCGGACCAGTTCGCACGGCGTCCGAGGGACGTGTCGAAACGCGGATCGGTCGCGAGGTCCGGGCGGTTCATGAGCGCGAGGAGACGCGTCCAGAGATGCGACGCCCCCGCCGTCTGCATCGCGAGGTGCCGGCCCGCGACGGCGTGCACGACCATGCCGACGCGCGGCCGGCGTTCGACCTTGCCGCCGTTCAGCAGCGCCGCGTAGTTGATGTCGTCGGCCGCGATCAGGCATTCGAGCATCGACACGTCGAGGAAGGCGCCGCGACCGGTGCGTGCGTGCCGCACGAGCGCCGCGCTGATCGCACCGAACGCATGGGCGCCGGCGAGCACGTCGGCCGCTTGCAGATACGAGACCCGCGGCTCGGGTTCGCCGGCGCGGTCGAGATCCATCATTCCGGAGATCGCGTTGATGAGGTGCGCGTACGCCTGCATCGACGCGAGTGGCCCGGTCTGGCCGAAGCCGGAGATCGAGCAGTAGACGAGGTCGGGCCGCAGCGGCGCGAGCGACGCGTGGTCGAGTCCGTACTTCGCCATCACGCCCGGCGCGAAATTCTCGACGAGCACGTCGGCCCGCTGCACCAGATCGAGCACGACATCGCGCGCCGCCGGCCGCGTGAGGTCGATCGCGATGCCGCGCTTGCCGACGTTGAGCCGCACGAAGTAGCTGCTCTGGTCGGTGCGATCGGGGTCGAGCTGCATCACGATGTGGCGCACCTCGTCGCCCTCGCCCGACCGTTCGACCTTGATGACCTCGGCACCCTGGTCCGCGAGGAGCCGCGTGCAGTAGGGCCCCGCCAGCACGCGCGTGAAATCGAGGACCCTGACGCCGGCGAGCAGCGGTTCGTGCGCGGACGTGTTCATCGTTGCCTGTGACGGATGGGTGCGATCAGAACTTCGAGAAATCCGCGGGGCGCTTCTCGAGGAAGGCGGTGAAGGCCTCCTTCGCCTCGGGCGAATGGAGCCGCTCGCGGAACTGCCGGCTTTCGGCGGCCATCTGGTCCGCGACGACCGGCGCCGTGTGGCGCTTCATCAGCGCCTTCGTCATCCGGACGGATTCCGGCGGGAGCGCCGCGACGGCTTCTGCCGCCTCGATGGCGGTGGCGAAGAGGTCGTGCTCGTCGACGATCCCGGTGACGAACCCGGCGGCCACGGCAGTCTCGGCGGAGAACGGTCGGCCGAGCAGCATGAGTTCGGCGGCGCGCTGGTACCCCGCGATGCGCGGCAGCAGGAAGCCGGACCCGGCCTCCGGCACGAGACCGAGGTGCACGAACGGCAGCTGGAAGCGCGCCTCGGGCGTCGCGTAGACGAGATCGCAGTGAAGCAGCATCGTCGTGCCGACACCGACGGCCGGGCCGCCGACGGCCGCGACGAGCGGCTTCTCGAAGGTCGCGATGGTGCGGAGGAACTGCGAGACGGGCGACGTGTCGTCCTCGTGCGGGTGCTCGAGGAAATCCTTGAGATCGTTGCCGGCGCTGAAGCAGTTCGTGTGGCCCAGGATCAGCACGGCCCGCACGGACGGGTCGGCCGCAGCGCCCTTCAGGCCGTCGGCGAGCGCCTGGTACATGGCGGCGGTCAGCGCGTTGCGCTTCTCGGGCCGGTCGATGTGGATGTGGGTGACGCGATTGCGCGTCGTGACTTGGATCGGTGCGGTCATGGCGGCCTCGCGGTCGGCTTCGGTCTGGATGGCGCGGAGCCGGTGGCGGCCCCGCGCCGGGAGGGTTACTTCAGGTCGTCCTTCACGGCGTCGAGGCCAGCCTGGGCGCAGACGCCGTCCTGGTCGGCTGCGGCACCGCTCACGCCGACAGCGCCGATATGCTCGCCGCCGGCTGTCTTGATCGGCAGGCCGCCCTCGAACGTCACGACGCCCGGCACGAACGCGAGGCCCGGCACGCGCTGCTGGACGATCTCACCGAGCATCTTCGTGGGGAACGGGAACATCGTCGACGTGTTCGCCTTGAGCTGCGCGATCTCGATACTGCCGCGGAACGAGCCGTCCATCCGCTCGAAATACTTCAGGTTGCCGCCGTCGTCGAGGATGGCGATGTTCATCTTCCAGCCTTCGGCCTTCGCCTTCGCGACGCATCCGGCCGCGATCTTCTTCGCGGTGTCGAGCGTGAGGACGGTCTTCTTCTCCTGCGCGAACGCGGGCGCGGCGAA
>CAUJJX010000377.1 GCA_963205165.1 Pseudomonadota bacterium
TGCAGATCGGAGCCCGTGCCCGGCTCGGTCATGGCGATCGCGCCGATCAGCTCGCCGCGCGCCATCCGCGGGAGATAGCGTTGCCGCTGGTCCTCGGTGCCGTGGTTCAGGAAGTAGTGCGCCACGATGCTGTGCACCGACGGGCTCATGCCGGTCAGGCCGCGCCGCGCCATCGCCTCGTACAGCAGCGCCTCGTGACGGAAGTCACCGCCGCCACCGCCGTACTGCTCGGGAATGTCGGAACACAGCACGCCCAGCTCGCCGGCGCGCCGCCAGAGCTCGCGCCCCACGTGGCCGCGCTTCCGCGAAGCCTCGTCGTCGGGAAGCATCTCGGTCTCGACGAAGCGTTCGACGGTGTCGCGGTAGAGCTCGAGGTCCGGGTCCATCCAGGACGGTCTGAAATCGATGGGCATGGTGATGGCTGTCGTGAGGGCGACGCGGCACGCGTCACACGGTGTTGGTCGGAACCGGGATGTCGGCAACGCCCCAGTGCGCGAGCAGCGCATCGACATCGGAGACCGGATGCGCGACCGGCGACGGACGATCGGCGGGCGTGCGGCTGAACCGCGGCGCGGGCGCCGGCTGCACGACGCCGTCGATCTCGACGAAGGTTTCGCGCGCAGCGTTGTGCGCGTGCGCGGGCGCCTCGTCCCAGTCGAGCACGGGCGCGAAGCAGGCGTCGGTGCCTTCGAGCAGCGCGCACCATTCGTCGCGCGTGCGGGTCTTGAAGACGTCGGCGAGGCGCAGCTTCAGCACGGGCCAGAGCCGGGGGTCCATCTGCTGGTCGAACAGCGGATCGTCGATGCCGCAGTGCTCGCGCAGCGTCGCGTAGAACTGCGGCTCGATGGACCCGATCGCGACGAACTTCCCGTCGGCACAGGCGTACGTGTCGTAGAAGTGCGCGCCGCCGTCGAGGAGGTTCTCGCCGCGCTGGTTGCTCCAGCGGCCGCCGGCCTTCATGCCGTACATCATCGCGGAGAGCAGCGCCGCGCCGTCGGTCATGGCGGCGTCGACGACCTGGCCGGCGCCGGAGCGGCGCGCCTCGTGCACGGCGCACATCACGCCGAACGCCAGCATCATCCCGCCGCCACCGAAGTCGCCGATGTAGTTCAGCGGCACGACGGGCGCCTCGCCCGACCGGCCGATCGCGTGGAGCGCGCCGCTGATGGCGATGTAGTTGATGTCGTGGCCGGCGGCGTGCGACAGCGGACCGGTCTGGCCCCAGCCGGTCATGCGGCCGTAGACGAGTCGCGGATTGCGCGCGAGGCAGACGTCTGGACCGAGGCCGAGACGCTCCATCACGCCGGGCCGGAAGCCTTCGACGAGGACATCGGCGGCGTCGATGAACTTCAGCGCGGTGTCGGCCGCGCCGGGCTGGCGCAGGTCGAGTTCGAGCACGCGGCGACCGCGCGCGAGCACGTCGACACGACCGTCGGAACGCACGCCGGGCCGCTGGATGCGCAGCACGTCGGCGCCCATGTCCGCGAGCATCATGGCCGCGAATGGCCCCGGGCCGATGCCCGCCATCTCCACCACCTTCAAGCCCTGCAGAGGTCCCGGCATCTTCTCGTCTCCCGCGTGGCGACGACGGAATCCATCGTCCGATGAAAGCGATGCTGTCACAGCCGACCCTCGCGCCCCGATCGTCCGAAGCGACGAATTTCCGGTGGCGGTCGACCCGTGATGCGCGCGGGTCACGCCGACGGCGAACGTCGGCGCGCTGCGGTCAGGGCTTCGGCGTCGCGGCCGGCGCCGGTGCCGCGGGCTTCGCGTCGTCGGCCTTCGGCTTCGCGGCGGGCTTCGGCGCGCGCGACTTCGGCAGCTGCGAAGTCTTCGGATAGTTCGCGGCGTCGAGCGCTGCGTTCCACTGCGCCTCTTCCCAGCCGCGGACGATGGTCTTGCCGACGACGAGCAGCGGCACGTCGATCTCGTCGACGCCGGTGAGTTTCTTCAGCTCGGCCTGCACGGGTTCGTCGCGGGCGTTCTTCTCGGCGTGCGGGATGCCGCGCCGCTCGAGCAGCTTGCGCGCCGCGTCGCAGGCGTCGCCGCAGTCGGTCGTGAACAACGTCACGGGGAACGCCTTCGTCGCCTGCTGCAGTGCGTACGGCAGCGGCCCCGTCCCGGCGCGGTCCCCGAGCTTCTTGCGTTCGACGGCCTTCGCGTCGGCGGGCGGCGCCTTGTCGGTGTAGTAGACGCGACCGTCGGCACCGGTCCAGCGGTACATCTGCTGCCCGGCGCCGGCCGCCACTGCGGACAGGCACAGCGCCGCGAACAGGATCGTCCTCATGGTCGTTCTCCCTGGGGTCCGATGTGCGGACCGATGCGGCTGCGGCGCCCGCAGGTGCGGGCACCGGCCCGGATCATGCGGCCACCATGCCGCTGTGGCGAAGCAGGGCCTCGATCGAGGGCTCGCGACCGCGGAACGCGACGAAGGACTCCATCGCGGGACGGCTGCCGCCGACGCCGAGGATCTCGCGGCGGAAGCGTTCGCCGGCCTCGGGGTCGAGCACGCCCATGTCCTCGAAGAGGCTGTAGGCATCGGCCGACAGGACCTCCGCCCATTTGTAGCTGTAGTAGCCCGCCCCGTAACCGCCCGCGAAGATGTGCGAGAAGCTGTGCGGGAAGCGATTGAACGCCGGCGGGATCACGACGGCGACCTCGCGTCGGACTTCGCCGAGCAGGTCGAGCACGGACCTGCTGCCCGACGGATCGAGGTCGTGATGCACGCGCATGTCGAACATCGCGAACTCGAGCTGCCGCACCGTCTGCATCCCGCTCTGGAAATTGCGCGCGGCGAGCATGCGGTCGAACAGCACGCGCGGCAGCGGCTCGCCAGTGTCGGCGTGGGCGGTCATGTGCGATAGGACGTCCCACTCCCAGCAGAAGTTCTCCATGAACTGGCTGGGCAGCTCGACGGCATCCCACTCGACGCCGTTGATGCCGGACACCGCGAGGTCCTCGACGTGCGTGAGCAGGTGATGGAGTCCGTGGCCGAACTCGTGGAACAGCGTGATCACCTCGTCGTGCGTGAACAGCGCGGGCTTGCCGTCGACGGGCGCCGTGAAGTTGCAGTTGAGGTACGCGACCGGCGTCTGCATGCCGCTCGTCGTGCGACGGCGGCTCATGGCGTCGTCCATCCAGGCGCCGCCACGCTTCGTCGTGCGGGCATAGAGGTCCATGTAGAAGCGGCCGATGGTGCGTCCGTCGCGATCGGTGATGCGGTAGAAGCGGACGTCCGGATGCCACAGCGGCGCGGTGTCCTGCGTGATCGTCAGGCCGTAGAGCGTCTCGATCAGGCGGAACATGCCGGCCACGACCCGGTCTTCCGGGAAGTAGCGGCGGACCTCCTGCTCCGAGAAGCTGTAGCGCGCGACGCGGAGTTTCTCGGACGCCCACGCGTAGTCCCAGGCGTCGAGCGAATCCAGCCCCAGCTCGTCGCGCGCGAAGGCACGAAGGTCGGCGAGGTCGCGTTCGGCGAACGGCCTCGCGCGGGTCGCGAGATCGTGGAGGAAGCCCAGCACCTGCGCCGGCGTGTCGGCCATCTTCGGCACGAGCGAGACCTCGGCGAACGTCCGGTAGCCGAGCAGCTGCGCTTCCTCGCGACGCAGCCGCAGGATCTCGTTCATCACGGGCGTGTTGTCGAGCGCGGGGTCGCCCAGCTCGGACGCGCGAGTCGCGTAGCCACGGTACATGGCCTCGCGCAGCGGCCGATGGTCGGCGTACTGCAACACCGGCAGGTACGACGGCATGTGCAGCGTGAACTTCCAGCCGGGCTTGCCGTCGGCTTCGGCGGCGGCGCGCGCGGCGGTCACGACGTCTTCCGGAAGGCCCAGGAGTTCCTGCTCGGACGTCGCGAAATGCGCGAATGCATTCGTCGCGTCGAGCACGTTGTCGCTGAACTTCGACGACAGCTCGGACAGGCGTTCGGCGACGGCCTTGAATCGGGCCTTCGCGACGTCGTCCAGCTCGGCGCCGCCGAGACGGAAGTCACGGAGGCGGTTGTCGACGACGCGCTGCCGCGCTGCCGACAGCGCACCGAACGCGGCGCCGGCGCGAAGCGCCTTGTACTTGCGATAGAGCCCCTCGTGCTGCGACAGCTCGGTGCCGTACTGCGAGAGCTTCGGCAGGTTCGCGTTGTAGACCTCGCGCAGCGCCGGGCTGTTCATCACGGCGTTCATGTGCGAGACCTGGCCCCAGGCGCGGTAGAGACGCTCGTTGGCATCCTCGAGGGGCTGGACGAAGTCGTCCCAGGTGGGTTCGGCGACGTCGGCCGCGATGCGATCGACGAGCGCGCGGTTCTCCGCGAGGAGCTGGTCGACGGCGGGCGCGACGAACCCGGGGGCGAATTCGGAATAGCGCGGCAGGTCGGAGAAATCGAGCAAGGGATTCATCGAGTGTCTTTTCGGCAGTGGGTTGCTGGAGATCGGTGATCCGTTGCGGACACGGTGCGGGGCTGCAGGTTCAACCGGCGCGGGTTCGCACCTGCGGCCTCCGTGTCGTCACGCGTCCGGACCCGCGTCGTGGACGACGCGTCCGCGGACGATCGTGTGACGCACGCGCCCGCGGACCTCGTAGCCGGTAAATGGGGTGTTCTTGCCCTGACTCAACAGCGCGGCTGGCTCGACCGTCCACCAGGCGTCCGGATCGAAGAGGCAGAGGTCGGCGGCGGCACCGGGTTCCAGCGACGGCACCGGCAGGCCCAGCGCGCGCGCCGGCCCCGTCGTGACGGGCGCGAGGGCGCGGGCGAGCGACAGCGATTCGCCGGCCTTCAGCGCGAGCGGCAGCAGCGTCTCGAGGCCCGTCGCACCGGGCTCGGCCTCGGCGAACGGCACCTGCTTGCCGTCCTCGTCGACGGGCGAATGGTCGGAGCAGATCGCGTCGATCGTGCCGTCCGCGACACCGCGGGCGAGTGCGTCGCGGTCGCGGGCGCTGCGCAGCGGCGGCGACAGCCGGCAGTTCGCGTCGAAGTAGCCGATGTCCATCTCGGACAGGTGCACGTGCAGCGCCGAGACGTCGCACGTGACGGCCATGCCCTCGGCGCGCGCGCGGCGGACCATCTCGACGCCGTCGGCCGTCGACAGCCGGCAGATGTGGACGCGCGCACCGGTGGCACGGGCGATCTGCAGGATCGCGGCGAGCGCGACGGTCTCGGCGACCGACGGGATCCCGGGGAGTCCGAGGCGGGTCGCGATCTCGCCGTCGTGCGCGACGCCGCCGCGGGCGAGGCCGGGGTCTTCCGGACGCAGCCAGACGGGCAGGTCGAAGGTCGCGGCGTACGCCATCGCGCGCATCAGCACGAGATGGTCGGCGAGCGGCGCCTCGGCCTGCGAGAAACCGACGCAACCGGACTCCGACAGCTCGGCCATCTCTGTGAGGCGTTCGCCCGCGAGGCCCAGCGTGAGCGCGCCGAGCGGATGCACCCACGCGAGCTTCAGGCTCTCGGCGCGGCGCGTGAGCATCTCGACGAGACCGGGTTCGTCGAGCGGCGGTTCGGTGTCGGGCGGACACACGACGCGCGTGATACCACCGGCGACGGCCGCGGCGAGTTCGCTCTCGAGCGTGCCGCGGAACTCGAAGCCGGGTTCGCGCAGGCGCACGGCGAGGTCGACGAGCCCGGGACACACGACGAGCCCGGCGGCATCGATGACGCGGTCGGCGACGAATCCGGCAGGCGCCGCGCCCGACGCGACGATGCGGCCGTCGGCGATGAACAGGTCGGCGACGACCTCGGTGCCGCGGGCCGGATCGACGAGGCGTCCGCCGCGGAGGTGCAGTGTGGGTTCCGTCGACATGTCGTGGCGCCCGGCCGTCCGAAGCCACTGACGGCCCCCCGAGGGGGCAGCGACCGAAGGGAGCGTGGGGGATCGTTTCATCCTAGGTGTTCCCGGCGAGGATGGACATGACCGCCATGCGCACGGCGATGCCGAACGTCACCTGCGGCAGGATCACGGACTGGGCACCGTCGGCCACGGACGAGTCGATCTCGACGCCGCGGTTCATCGGGCCGGGGTGCATCACGATGGCGTCGGGCTTCGCGAGCGCGAGGCGCTTCTGCGTGAGTCCGTAGGTCTTGAAGTACTCGTGCGACGACGGCAGCAGCGCACCGTTCATCCGCTCGTTCTGGAGGCGCAGCATCATCACGACGTCGACGCCGCGCAGGCCCTCGTTCATGTCGTGGAAGACGCGGACGCCGAGCTTCTCCATGTCCTGCGGGATCAGCGTGCGCGGGCCGACCACCCGGACCTCCGGCACGCCGAGCGTCGTCAGCGCGTGGATCTCGGAGCGCGCCACGCGCGAGTGCAGGAGGTCGCCGACGATCGCGACGGTGAGGTTCGTGAAGTCCTGCTTGTAGTGGCGGATCGTGTAGACGTCGAGCAGACCCTGCGTCGGATGCGCGTGGCGGCCGTCGCCGGCATTGATCACGCTGATCTCGGGGCCTACGTGGCGCGCGATCAGGTGCGGCGCACCGCTCGCGGCGTGACGCACGACGAACATGTCCGCGTGCATCGCCGTGAGGTTCGCGACGGTGTCGAGCAGCGTCTCGCCCTTCGTCTGCGACGACGCCGCGATGTTCAGGTTGATGACGTCGGCCGAGAGCCGCTTCGCCGCGATCTCGAACGTCGTCCGGGTGCGCGTCGACGGTTCGAAGAACAGGTTGAACACCGACTTGCCGCGGAGCAGCGGCACCTTCTTGATCTCGCGTTCGGTGACGGAGAGGAAGGAGTGCGCCGTGTCGAGGATGCGGACGAGGATGTCGCGCGGCAGGCCCTCGATCGAGAGCAGGTGGCGCAGTTCGCCGTCGGGTCCGAGCTGGGGGTTACGCGCTGACACCGGCGTCCTCCATGGCGAGAGAGAGTTGTCCGGTGTCGTCGCGCGCCAGCACGATCATGCGGTGGTGGTCGGCGAGATCGAGCGAGCCGCCGACGAAGTCCGGGGCGATGGGCAGCTGGCGTCCACCGCGATCGAGCAGTGCCGCGAGCCGGACGCGCCCCGGGCGACCGTAGTCGAACAGGAGGTTCAGCGCGGCGCGCACGGTGCGTCCGGTGTAGAGGACGTCGTCGACGATCACGATGTCGCGTCCGGCGATGTCGAACGGCAGGTCGGACTGCCGCACGTCGGATTTGAGACCGCGCTGTCCGAAGTCGTCGCGATAGAAGGCGACGTCGAGGGTCCCGAGGGGCGTCGGCAGGTCGAGCATCGCGTGCAGGCGTTCCGCGACCCAGACGCCACCGGTGTGGATCCCGACGAGCGCCGTGTCGGGCGAGAGGTGATCGCGGAGGGACGCGGCGAGCCGCGCCAGGAGTTGCTCCGCGTCAGGCAGAGTTGGCATCGAAAAATCCCTGAAGAATCTCGCGCGCGGCGAGGCTGTCGAGGTGTTCCTTCTGCCGGCGACCACGGACGCCGGCGTCGGCGAGCGCGAGGCTCGCCGCGTGGGAACTGAAACGTTCGTCCACCAGCCGGACGGGCAGTCCGAAGCGGTGTTCGAGTGCATCACGGAAGGCGAGGACGGCCGCCGCGAGGGGATGCTCGGCGCCGTCGTCCCGCACGGGCAGGCCCAGCACCAGGAGCTTCGGCGCCCATTCGCGCACGGTGGCGGCGATCCGGTCGAGGCGCTGGTCGGCGTCGGTCGTCTCGACGAGCTTCAGCGGATGCGCGATGCCGAGGGTCAGTTCGCCGATGGCGAGGCCGGTGCGGCGCTGCCCGAAGTCGAGCGCGAGCACAGTGCCTTCGCGGGGCTGCCCGGACGGGACGGCCGTCGTCACGCGTGGCCGGCCGCTTCGGACAGGTTCGCCGAGGTCACGCCGAGCAGTCGCATGGCGGCCTCGAGGCGTTCCTCGAAGGGCAGGTCGAAGATGACCCCGGGGTCGGCGCCGACGGTGAGCCAGGCGTTCTGGCCGATCTCGTCTTCCAGCTGGCCGGGCGCCCAGCCTGCGTAGCCGAGCGACACGAGCAGCCGGTCGGGACCGCGGCCGGAGGCGACGGCTTCGAGGATGTCGCGGGAGGTCGTGAAACCGACCTCGTCCTTCACGGCGAGCGTCGAGCTCCAGCCGCCGACGGGGTGATGGAGGACGAATCCGCGGTCGACCTGGACGGGGCCGCCGAAGCACACGGGACGTCCGGCGAGTTCGGCATCGTCGAGCGTGAGGTCGATGTGCTCGAAGAGCTTGCCGAGCGTGAGCTCGATGGGGCGGTTGACGACGACGCCGAGCGCGCCGTCCTCGTTGTGCTCGCAGATGTAGGTGAGCGTGCGGGCGAAATTCGGGTCGACCATGCCCGGCATGGCGATCAGGAAATGATGGGTGAGATCGATGGTCTGCATGGCGGGGTTCCTGTGGACATTCTAGCCCGCGCGCCCTGCGATCGGACACGGAGCGCGATGCTAAGATCCGGCGACTTCGCACACCCCGTGCAACTCGTCCCATGCCGCGATGTTCCGGCGGCAGCCCATCCACGAGGGTCCCCCCCTGGCAACCGAGAAGGAAATCGCCGGCTTCCTGGCCGAGGTGGAGCGTCGCGCGTTCAAGCACGCGCTCTACGCCGTGCGCGACGAGCACCTCGCGCTGGACCTCGTCCAGGAGTCCATGATGCGGCTCGCGGACAAGTACGCGGGCAAGCCTGCGGAAGAGCTTCCGCTGCTGTTCCACCGCATCCTTCAGAATACAATTCGTGACCACTATCGACGCCAGAAGGTCCGCAATCTCTGGTCGACGATGCTGTCGTCGCTGTCGTCGTCAGTCGATGAGGACGACGACCCGCTCGAGCGGATCAATGTCGACGATGGCGTCAGCGGCCCCGCCGAGGTGGCCGAACGGGCGCAGGTCGTCGCCCTGATCGACGAAGCGGTGAAGAAGCTGCCGCGACGTCAACAGGAGGCCTTCCTGCTCCGTTACTGGGAAGAACTGGACGTGGCCGAGACTGCGCAGGTGATGGGCTGTTCGGAAGGCAGCGTCAAGACCCACTGTTCGCGAGCGAATCACAGCATCGCGGCTTTCCTGCGCAAGAGAGGAATCGAACCGTGAACGAGAATCCGTCGGGCGCCCGCATCGCCCGCTACCTCGACGACTCGGTGGCCGATCTCGAGCCGCGCATCGTCCGGCGCCTCGAGGCCGCCCGCGAGCGCGCCCTGGACCGCGTCCGGGAACGCGCCGCCGCCACCTCCGTCGGCACCTCCGGAGGGGCCGCGCGCCTCGCCGGGCCGTCGCACCCCTTCCTGCAGCGCCTCGCACTGCCGATGGCCGCACTGGTGATCGGCGTGCTCGGCATGTATCTGTGGCAGCAGCACAATGCCGCCCCGGCGGAGTCCGACGAGATCGAACTCCTCGCCGACGAACTTCCCGTCCACGCCTACCTCGACAAGGGATTCCAGCAGTGGCTCACCCCGTCCTTGCAGCGCTAGCCCTCGTCGCCGGTCTGCTGCTCGGGCACCCGGCATCGGCCGCTCCCGGCACCACCCCCGAGTGGGCGCAGCTTTCCGCGCAGCAGCGGGAGATCCTCCAGCCACTCGAGCGCGAATGGAGCGGCATGGAGCCCGAGCGCCGTGAACGCTGGGTCGCCATCGCACAGAAGTACCCGTCGCTCAACGCCGAACAGCAGGCCCGCATCCAGAAACGGATGCGCTTCTGGGTCGGACTGACGCCGCAGCAGCGCGCCGAGGCACGCGAACTGTTCAAGCAGCTGCATCAGCTTCCGCCCGAGAAGCGCCGAGAGGTTCTCCAGAAGTGGGTGGAGTACGAGCAGTTCCCGCCCGAGCTGAAAGACGCCCTCCGGGCCGCCCGCGAGAAGAAGTGATGTCCCCCGAAGCCCCTGCCACGGCCGACGTCCCCGGCCCGATGCTGCTCGCCCCGCTCTGGCCGCGCTTCGGCGCGATCGTCTACGAGAGCGTGCTGCTGTTCGGCATCACCTTTCTCGCCTCGTGGATCTTCGTGACCACGATCGGCGACGCGACGATCGGCCCGATGCGCTTCGTGTTCCGCGGCTATCTGTTCGCCGTCATCGGGGTGTACTTCGTGTTCTGCTGGCGCCGCACCGGCCAGACGCTCGCGATGAAGACCTGGGGGCTGCGGCTGCGCGGCCCGGACGGCCGGGCGATCTCGCTGCCGGCGTCGATCGCGCGATACACGCTGGCGGTGGTCAGTGCGACGTGCGCGGGCGCCGGATTCCTCTGGGCCTTCGTCGACCGCGACCGGCAGTTCCTGCACGACCGCCTGCTCGGCACCCGGATCGTCCGCGCGCCGATCTGACGGCCCGGCGGTCACCGGGAGCGCAGCGCCACGCGGTTCGGGCGCCTCGTCAGCACCGGGAATCCCGACACCGGAATTCACCGTCCGTCAGCGACGCTCCATCCACCACATCATCGACATCCCGCCGACCAGGAACAGCGCCGTCGGAAACCCGGCGGCGAAGAGCGGCGGCCAGGCGTTGAGCAGGCCGAGGTGGCCGAACAGCCGCGACGCCAGGTGGAATCCGAGCCCGAGCATGATCCCGGCGACGAGCTTGCCCGTGACCCCGCCATCGCGGACGCGGGCGTACGAGAACGGCAGCGCCAGGATCATCATCACCACGACCGCGAGCGGGTAGACGAGCTTCGAGTACAGCGCGATCTCGTGCCGCGCGGTCTCCTGGTGGTTCTCGCGCAGGTGTCCGATGTAGGTGACGAGATTGGCGACCGACATGCGCTCCGGGACGACCATCAGCACGTGGAGCAGCGCGGGGTTCAGCACCGAATGCCAGTCGACCTCGGGCAGGCGCACCGCCTTCGTGCGTTCCGCGGCGAACTCCGTCCGGACGACGTCGCGCAGTCGCCAGCGGTCGCTGCCGCGGTATTCCCCCGACCGCGCCTCGCTGATCGAGCGCAGCCGCGCGTGGTCGTCGAAATCGTAGATGCGCACGCCGCCGAGGGACGCGTCGGCACCGACCTGGGTCACGTTGATGAAGCTGTTGTCGTCCTTGACCCAGAGGCCCGACCGGAACTCCTGGGCGACGACGCCGGTGTTCGTGGCCTGGAGCAGCAGGCGCTGGGCGACGTTCTCGGAGAGCGGCGTCACGAATTCCCCGATGAGGAACGTGAACACCGCGAACATCAGCCCGAGCGGCACGATCGTGAGCAGCATCCGCTGCGCCGAGACGCCCGATACGCGCATCACCGTGTACTCGGAGTTCGCGACGAGCTGGGCCAGCGCGAACAGCGTCCCGAGGAGCGCTGCGACAGGGAACAGTTCGTAGAAGTGCGCGGGCAGCGACAGCACGACCTTGAGCAGCGCGAGCGAGATCCGGTAGCGCCCCTTGCCGACGTCGCCGAGTTCCTGGATGAGATCGAAGAACGAGAACAGCATCAGCAGCGCCGCCGTCACGAGCAGCGTGGCGGACAGGATCTGGCGACTGACGTAGCGGCGCAGCGTCTTCATGTGCGCCGCCGCCAGTTGAACAGCGGCACGACCGACAGACGCCGCCAGACCAGGAAGGCGAGCAGCCCGGCCATGAGCGCGTGGACGGCCACCCAGCCGACGATCGGCGGGACGCGCCCCTGCCCGACCCACGACTGGAAGATCGACAGCAGGTTGCTGTAGAACATGTACAGCAGGATCGCCAGGATCAGGTTGAGCGAGCGGCCCGCGCGCGGATTCACGAAGCTCATGGGCACGGCGAGCAGCGACAGGATCAGCGCCGAGATCGGGATGCCTGCGCGCCAGATGAGCTCCGCCTGGTGCTCCTTCGTCGGATCGTTCAGCAGCTCGAGCGACGGGACCGAACTGATCGACGCCATGAACTTGTTCGCTTCCTTGGTCTCGATGCGCAGGGCGTAGCGCTCGAACTCCGTGATCCGGTATTCGGCCGAGCCCGGGCTGCCTTCGTAACGGCGTCCGTTCAGGAGCACGAGGAAGCGGTCGCCGTTGGGCGCGGTCTCGGAGAATCCGCGGGCCGCGACCATGACACCGGGGCGTTCGTGCTGCTTCGAGTGCACGAAGATGTTCGCGACCATCGACAGGTCGCTCGTGAGCTTCTCGACGAAGTACACGCGGTCGGAGTCCTTGGATTCCTTGAAGACGCCCGGCGAGACGGCGGCCACGTCGTCGCGGCTTTCCATCTGCTGACGGAATTCCTCGGACTTGCGCACGGCCCACGGCGACAGCGCGAACGAGAGCACGCCGATGGTGAGCGCGAGCGGCAGCGTGAAGACCAGCACCGGCCGCGCCCACGACAGCAGGCTGCGCCCGGAGGCGAACCACACGACCATCTCGGAATCGCGGTAGCTGCGCGTGAGCGCCATCAGCACTGCGATGAACGCGGTGAGCGACAGCAGGATCGGCAGGTAGCGGAGGGCGGCGAGCGACAGCAGGATCAGCACGCCATCCGGCGCGATCACGCCCTGGGCGGCCCACCCCAGGATGCGGATCAGCTGCGTGGTGATCGTGATCATGAGCAGCACGATGAACACCACCAGACCCGTGTTAGTAAATTCGCGCAGCAGGGCGCGCTGGAAGATCACGGCTTTACTTTTCTCGGATCGGACGGGGATAATTTTCGACGGCTGCGTCCCCGATGCAGCGATCGATACTAACAGGAGCGCCCGTGGAATTCAGCCTGAAGCAGAGCCAGCCGGACCGTGTACGCACGGCCTGCGTGATCGTCGGCATCCAGGAGGGCGGCAAGCTGTCGCCGGCCGGCGCCGCGCTCGACGCAGCGTCCGGCGGCTACCTCGCGGGGCTCGCGAAACGCGGTGACCTGCCGGCACGCGCCGGCGCGTGCACGCTGCTCCATTCCGTCCCCGAAATCACCGCGACGCGCGTCGCCGTCGTCGGCCTCGGCAAGGCCGGCGAACTCACGCTGAAGGGCTTCCGCGAAGCCGTCGCCGCTGCGGTGCGCACCGCCGGTGCCGGCGGCGCCCGCGACGCAGCGATCTACGCCCTCGAATGGGAAGTCCCCGACACCACCGCTGCCGACCGCGCGCTCCAGGCCGTGATCGTCGCCGGCGAGGGTGCGTACACCTTCGACCTCATGAAGAGCGACAAGGCGCCCGCCAGGACCGGCATCGCGAAGCTCGTGATCGCGACGACATCGCGTCCGACGGCCGCCGAGGAACGTGCCGTCGAGCAGGCCGACCACATCACCGAAGGCGTCGCCCTCGCGAAGGACCTCGGCAACCTTCCGAGCAACGTGTGCACGCCCGGCTACCTCGCCGACACGGCCCGCGCGCTCGGCAAGGAACACAAGTTCAAGGTCACCATCCTCGAGCAGAAGGACATCGAGAAGCTCGGCATGGGCTCCTTCCTGTCGGTCACGCAGGGCACGGTCGAACCACCGAAGTTCATCGTGATGGAACACGCCGGCGGCGCGAAGAAGGACAAGCCGGTCGTCCTCGTCGGCAAGGGCATCACGTTCGACACCGGCGGCATCTCGCTGAAGCCGGGCGCCGAGATGGACGAGATGAAGTACGACATGTCCGGCGCCGGCAGCGTGCTCGGCACCTTCCGCGCGATCGCCGGAATGGGCCTGCCGCTGAACGTCGTCGGGCTGATCCCCGCGTGCGAGAACATGCCGAGCGGCACGGCAACGAAGCCCGGCGACATCGTCACCTCGATGTCGGGCCAGACCATCGAGATCCTGAACACCGACGCCGAAGGCAGGCTGGTCCTCTGTGATGCGCTGACGTACGCCGAGCGCTTCGAGCCCGCCGCCGTCATCGACATCGCGACCCTCACGGGTGCCTGCGTGATCGCGCTGGGCCACGTCGCGACGGGCATGTTCTCGAACAACGACGACCTCGCCCGCGAACTCGAAGGTGCCGGCCAGTCCTCCTGGGACCGCGTCTGGCGCATGCCCCTCTGGGACGACTACCAGGACCAGCTGAAGAGCAATTTCGCCGACATGGCGAACATCGGCGGACGCCCGGCCGGCAGCGTGACCGGCGCATGCTTCCTGGCGCGGTATGCGAAGAAGTATCCGTGGGCGCATCTCGACATCGCCGGGATCGCCTGGAAGTCGGGTCGCGAGAAGGGCTCGACCGGCCGCCCCGTCCCGTTGCTGACGGAATTCCTGATCCGTCGCACGCGCGGCGCCTGAGGCCACACCCGTGCCGACGATCGAGGGCACTCCCGCGATCGCCGGCGCCGGTCCGGATTCCGTCCCTCCATCACCGCACGCCGGCCCCCTCGTGACCCAGATCGATTTCTACACGCACGTCGCCGACCGTTTCGAGACGGCCGGCAAGCTGTGCGGCAAGGCGTTCGCGCAGAAGCTGCGGGTACTGGTGCTCACGCCGGACGAGGCGACCTCGGCCCGCATGGACCGCCTGCTCTGGAGCCAGCCCGCGATCGGATTCGTCCCGCACGTGCGCGGCCGAGACCCGCTTGCGGCCGTCACGCCGATCGTCGTCGACCATGATCCCGCGGGCATCGACCACGACGGGGTGCTCGTCAATCTGCTCCCCGAGACGCCCGAGCTCTTCAGCCGCTTCAAGCGCGTGATCGAGATCGTCGGCCCGGACGAACTCGCCGAGGGCCGCGCCCGCTACCGCTTCTATCGTGATCGCGGATACGACATCCGGCTGCACGACCTCGGCCAGACGACGGGGGGCTGACGGCATGGCCGCAGCCGACATCCCGGGAGACGACGACCAGGCACTCGACTGGGCCGATTCGCTGATGAGCCGCCACCGGCAGGCGAGCCCGCCGCCGGCCGCACCGGCGGCCCCGATCACGGCGCCGCCCGACGAACTGCCCGTCCTGACGGACGTCGTGAGCCTCGGTCCGCCGACGGCGCGCCGCACATCCGAACCCGCGGCGCCGCGAGAATCCGCGGTGGCCGATGAGCCGATCGCGTCACCGGCCGACGTCGACGCACTGGAGCAGGAGGTCTACCGCCGCCTCGTCGACCGCTTCGACCGCGAGGTCGGCGGGATCATCGAGCGGCGCGTGATGCCCGAACTGGCGGGTTCGCTCGACTTCGCGCTGTCGCAGATCGCGGCCGAGCTGAAGGGCAGCCTGCGCCAGCTGGTCCGCGAGACCATCGAGGAAACCCTGCAGCGGCAGGTCCGCAACCGGCGGCTCCCGCTCGGGGATTCGCCGGACGGCCACACGCCGGGCTGATCGATTTCTTCCGGACTGCACTGGTCGTCACGAGATCCGCAGGATCCTGCGACCGCGACGACGGCGCGCACTGGCACGTCGACCGCGACCGCCCCGACGACACGGTTCCGACAGCGCTTCCGCCCGGATCGAACCGCTCTCTAGAAATCACCCCAGAGCGTCTGCATCGCCGCCACCGCGACGACCGCTGCCGTCTCGGTCCGCAGGATCCGCGGCCCGAGGATCACGGAGGCGAAGCCGCGGTTCGCCGCCAGCTCGTTCTCGTCGCGGGTCAGCCCGCCTTCCGGCCCCACGAGCAGGAGGATGTCGCCGGTCGGGCGCGGGAGTTCGGCGAGCCGCCGGGCGCCACCGACCGCGAGTCGCAGGACCCGCACGGCATGGT
>CAUJJX010000378.1 GCA_963205165.1 Pseudomonadota bacterium
CACCTCTACGGCCTCGACATGAAGGTCGTGCAGGGCCCCGCGTTCACCGCCGACAAGCTGGCCGCCATCAAGGCCGAGAATCTGGCCATGGGCGGTGACACCGGCCGGTCCAACACGACGTACGGGTACGTCGCGAAGGACCCGTCCGCCTGATCGTCACCCGGTCCGGGGCTGTCCACTCCGGGCCGGGCGCGACGCCGGGAGTGCGCGCTGCTGCCCCGTCGTGGCGGTGACCCTCCCCCTCCTGCGGGTCACGGTCTCGACGTACCGGTCCGGCCGACGGTGCGTCACCGGTGCAGACGAACCTCCCCGGGGGTTGGACGCGCCAGGCGCGCCCGATGGATCCCCCTTCGGCGGCGGACGGCCTCCCCGGCCCTCCCGCCGCCTTTTCTTGTCCGGCCGCCAGGGTCGCAACCCGACCCGTCCATCCCGGCTTCGCTTCTTCGACGGCCCCGAAGAGCCCATCCCCGCCACGCGCTTGCACCCTCGCCCGGGAAACGTGAACATCCGGGTTCGATCACTCGCGATGCACCGCCAGGGAACACCATGACGCAAGCCGCAGCAGCCAACGCACAGTCCACCATCGACGAACTCCGCGCCCTGCTGGGCGAGCGTCTCTCCACGAGCAACGGCGTGCGCGACCACCACAGCAAGGACGAGTCGTGGCACATCCCCCACCGTCCCGACGCGGTGGCCTTCCCGAACTCGACCGAAGAGGTCTCGCAGATCGTCACGATCTGCGCACGGCACAAGACACCCGTCGTCGCCTACGGCACGGGGACATCCCTCGAGGGTGCCGTGATCCCCGAACACGGCGGCATCGTCATCGACCTCGTCAATTTCGACCAGGTCCTGCAGGTCAACGCCGAGGACCTCGACGTCACGGTCCAGGCCCGCGTCACCCGCAAGCAGCTGAACGAACACATCCGCGACCTCGGCCTGTTCTTCCCGATCGATCCGGGCGCCGACGCCTCGCTGGGTGGCATGGCCGCGACCCGTGCCTCGGGCACGAACGCCGTGCGCTACGGCACGATGCGCGAGAACGTCCTCGCGCTGACGGTCGTGCTGGCCGACGGCCGCGTCATCCGCACGTCGCGCCGCGCCCGCAAGTCGGCCGCCGGCTACGACCTGACTCGCCTGTTCGTGGGCAGCGAAGGCACGCTGGGCATCATCACGGAGGTCACGCTGCGCCTCTACGGCATCCCCGAGGCGATGGCCGCAGCCGTGTGCTCGTTCGACTCGCTCGAGGGCGCGATCGACACCGTGATCCAGACGATCCAGCTCGGCATCCCCGTCGCGCGCATCGAGCTGCTCGACGATGTCCAGATGGATGCCGTCAACCGCTTCTCGAAGCTCGACTACCCCGTCAAGGACACCCTCTTCGTCGAATTCCACGGCACCGAGGCCGGCGTGAAGGAACAGGCCGAACTCGTCGAGGCGATCGCCGGCGAGAACGGCGGCGGCCAGTTCAAGTGGGCCACGAAGCCGGAAGACCGCACGCAGCTCTGGACGGCCCGCCACGACGTCACGTACGCGAACAAGGCGCTGCGCCCCGGCTGCGAGATCTGGGCGACCGACGTCTGCGTGCCGATCTCGCGCCTGGCCGAGTGCATCCTCGAATCCAAGAAGGACCTCGCGGAAAGCTTCCTGATCGCGCCGCTCGTCGGCCACGTCGGTGACGGCAACTTCCACCTCGGCTTCCTGATCGACCGCAACGATCCGAAGGAGATCGCCGAGGCCGAACGTCTCAACGAACGACTCGTGATGCGCGCGCTCGCGATGGACGGCACGTGCACCGGCGAACACGGCATCGGGCTCGGCAAGATGAAGTTCCTGACGGCCGAGCACGGCGAGGCCGTGAGCGTGATGCGGGCCGTCAAGAAGGCACTCGACCCGCTCGGCATCATGAACCCGGGCAAGATCTTCACGATGTGATGCCCGCGCTGCGCACCGTCCCGTGATCACCGACACGACAGACGCGCAGCGCTCCCTGGCCGGGCGCATCGCCACGCTCGGCCCCGCGCGCAACTATCCGAAGCGCGCGATCGTCTTCCAGGAAGGCGACCGCACCAGCCAGATCTTCGTCGTGCTCTCCGGCCACGTGAAGATCTTCCTCGCCGACGGTGACGGCCGCGAGATCGTCATCAACGAACTGGGGCCG
Organism: Pseudomonadota bacterium; assembly: GCA_963205165.1. Classification (GTDB taxonomy): domain Bacteria; phylum Pseudomonadota; class Gammaproteobacteria; order Burkholderiales. The sequence goes on from CAUJJX010000378.1 coordinate 2,162, forward strand.
GGCCAGTTCTTCGGCGAGATGTCGCTCGACGGCGAGCCGCGTTCCGCCTCGGTGATGACCACCGAACCGTCGCGCCTCGCGATCGTCGAGCGCGAGGCCTTCCGCCGCTATCTCGCCGCCGATCCCGACGCCGCGTTCGAGCTGCTCACCACGGTCATCCGCCGCACGCGCAACGCGACGCGCGTCGCCGGCAACCTCGCCCTGATGGACGTCTACGGCCGGCTCGCGCGGCTGCTCCTCGATCTCGCGAAGCCCGACGGCGACCTCCTCGTGATCGGCGAACGCCTCACCCAGCAGGAACTCGCGATCCGCGTCGGCGCGACCCGCGAGATGGTGGCGCGCGTCCTGGCCGACATGCGCGAGAGCGGCCACGTGACGATCGAGAAGGACCGCATGGTCATCCACCGGCAACTGCCGGCGCGGCGGTAGTGCAGTCCGGCGCCGCCGGGGCTGCAGCCCCGGAGACGATCGCGCCGACACGATCGCTCGTCGAACTCACCGACCTCCGCTTCGTCTGGACCCGCGGCGCCCCGCCGCTCATCGCGATCGACCGTCTCCGCATCGAGGCTGGCGAACGCGTCCTCCTGCGCGGCGCGAGCGGCAGCGGCAAGTCGACGCTGCTCGCGCTCATCGCCGGCGTCGCCGTCCCGCAGGCCGGACAACTGCGCGTGCTCGGCACCGATCTC
>CAUJJX010000379.1 GCA_963205165.1 Pseudomonadota bacterium
TGGACCCGTCGACGACCGGCGTGTGCTGGCAGAAGAGCAGGTCGCCGAGCCACAGCGTGCCGGTGGACTCGTCGAGCACCGTGACGTCGTTGTCGGTGTGCGCGACCGACCACGCCTTCACGCGAAGCGTGCGGCCGCCGAGGTCCAGCACCGTCTCGTCCTTCACGAGCAGGGTCGGCGCGACGACGTCGCTGCCGTCGGCGCCGGCACCGAGATCGCGCTTCAGCGAATTCACATACGGCCGGCTGCGGACCGACATCGTCCGCGGATACGTCGCGTGCGTGACGAACTGCACGCCGGGCTCGCGAAAGGCCGCCGCGCCGAAGAGGTGGTCGGGGTGGAAGTGCGTGATGACGACGTGACAGACCGGCTTGTCGGTCACGCGGCGCAGCGCCGCCTTCAGCGCCTGGCCGACGGCGAACGAGCCGCCCGGATCGATCACCGCGACGCAGCGCTCGCCGACGATGAAGCCGATGTTCGCCTGGTCGCCGAGATTCTCGGGCGAGCGCTCGTCGTGGACCCCGCGGTGGACGTAGTTGCCCGGCGCGACCTCCTCCACCGCGAACGTCGCGAGGCCGGCGGCGTTCGCCGCTCCCGCCACGCACCAGAACCCGATGGCCATCCGGCGCAGGCACGCGCCGATTCGTCGTTGCATCGCTTTTCTCCCTTCGCACCGCGGAACACGGCCGCGGATCATAAGCGGTGCCGTCCCCGGCACGTGAACGGTACGGAAACGGGCGCGGATCGGATTCAGACATCCCGGCCCGGCGACGCCCGCTTGCGACGCCGCGCCGCCGGCCGGTATCGTCGGGGCCATGTTCCGATACCTGCTCTGCCTCTTCCTGATCTGCGTCACGGCGTCCGCCGACGCCGCAGGACAACTCGTTGCCACCCGCGTCGCGGACGGCGTCTACGCCTTCATCGGCGAACGCGGCGACATCGCACCGGACAACCGCGGACGCATCGGCAACGGCGGATTCATCGTCGGCGACGACGGCATCGTCGTGATCGACACCGGCGTGTCCGACCGCGAGGGACGCGCCCGGCTCGCGGCGATCCGCGCGGTGAGCGCACGACCGATCGTGCTCGTCGTCGTGACGCACGCGGTCCAGGAATTCCTGTTCGGCAACACGGCATTCGTCGAGGCCGGCGCCGAGCTGCTGTGCCACGCGAAGAGCGCCGAACTCATGCGCGCACGATGCGAGCACTGCCTCGAGAACCTCCGGCTGATCCTCGGGGAAGACGAGATGGCCGGCACCCGCCTGATCATCCCGACGCGCGTCGTCGACGGCGACACCGACCTCGTCGTCGGCGGACGCCGGATCGCGCTGCTGCATCCCGGCTGGGCCAGCACGCCCGGCGACCTGCTCGTGCTCGACCGCGCGACGGGCGTCGTGTTCACGGGCGGCCTCGTCGTGAACGGCCGCATCCCCGAACTGCGCGACGGACGCTTCGACGACTGGGTCGCCGCCATCGACCGCCTCGCGAAGATCCCGGCGACGATGCTCGTGCCGGGCTACGGTCCGCCGATGCTGCCGGCCGACGCCGTCCGGACGCGCGACTACCTGCTCGCGCTCGATGGCCGTGTCCGCGGACTCTACGAATCGAACCGGAGCCTGATGGAGACCATCGAGCAGGCGACGCTGCCGCAGTTCGCGACGTGGTCGGGCTACGAGACGGTGCACCGGAAGAACACGCTCGGCCGCTACCTGGAACTCGAACTCCAGGAACTCGGGAAGTAGATCGCATCGACACGCCGGGCGCGCCACTTATACTCGGCCACCCCTCCAACGGAATCGCGATCGTGGGCAACCGACTCTCCAGGATCTACACGCGCACCGGCGACGACGGCACGACCGGGCTCGGCGACGGCAGCCGCACCACCAAGGACGGCGCACGCATCGAGGCGATCGGCGCCGTCGACGAATTGAACAGCACGCTCGGCGTCCTGCTCGCCGAACCGCTCGGCGACGACGTCCGCCAGCTGCTGACCGACGTCCAGCACGACCTCTTCGACCTCGGCGGCGAACTGAGCATCCCCGGCTACACGGCCATCCGCGAAGACCACATCGCGATGCTCGAGACCGCTCTCGACCACTACAACGACACGCTGCCGCCGCTGAAGGAATTCATCCTGCCGGGCGGTGCCCGGGCCGCCGCCCTCACGCACGTCGGACGCACCGTCTGCCGCCGCGCCGAACGCCGGCTCGTGCAGCTCGCGCGGCACGACGAGGTGTCGCCGCTGCCGCAGCGCTATCTCAACCGGCTGTCCGACCTGCTGTTCCAGCTCTCGCGCATTCTCAACCGCGATGCCGGCCGGACGGATGTCCTCTGGGACAAGTCCCGTCGCCGCGTCACGTCCGAATCCGAATGACGCACTGCCCCGTACAAGGCACCGATGGATCCCCTCGATGACCTGATGGCGCGGTGCTCCCTCCGGGACCAGCGCGCCTTTGCCGAGTTGTACCGACGCACGTCCGGGCGGCTGCTCGCCGTCGCGATGCGCATCGTCCGGCGCCGCGACTGGGCCGAGGAGATCCTCCAGGAGAGTTTCGTCAGCATCTGGCACCACGTGCCGCAGTACGACCGCGTCAGGAGCGCGCCCATGACCTGGATGACGACCATCGTCCGCAACCGTGCACTCGACTGGGTGCGACGGCCGCAGCACGAGACGTCGGACGAGGGGCTGGAGCACGTCGTCGAGAACTGGGCCGACGACGCGCCAGGTCCGCTCGACCGGCTGCGCAACGATGCCGATGCCGGCGCGCTGAACGACTGCCTCGGCCAGCTCTCCGGCCAGCAGCGCCAGTCGATCGCGCTCGCGTACCTCCACGGACTCACGCACACCGAACTCGCCGACCACCTGCAGCAGCCGCTCGGCACCATCAAGACCTGGATCCGCCGCGGACTCGAACGCCTGCGCGGCTGCATGGACGGCGCGACATGACCCCGGCCGCGCGATCATGAAACCGACACATCCCGAACTCCGCAGGCGCCTCGCCGCCGAGTACGTGCTCGGCACGCTCCACGGCGGTGCGCGCCGCCGCTTCGAACTCTGGCTGCGCAGCGACCCCGCATTGCGCCGCGAGGTGACCGGCTGGGAACAGCGGCTCGTCCCGCTCGCGACGACCCTCCCGGAAGTCGCCCCCGACCCCGCGATCTGGCGTCGCATCGAGGCACGCATCGATCCGTCGCGCGTGCAGCCGAAGCCGGCCTGGTGGTCGAATCTCGCGTTCTGGCGCTGGTCGTCGTTCGCGACGGCCGGCCTCGCGAGCCTGCTCTTCGCGTACGTCGTCGCAACGCCTGCGCTGCATTCCGCGGCGCCGCCCGACGCGATGGTCGTCGTGATGGGCGACAGCGCGACGGCGCAGCCCTCGATGACCGTCGCGTGGACTCCCGAGGGGCGAGGCAAGACGCGCCTGCGGATCCGCGTGATCGGTCACGCCGAGATGGCGCCCGACACCGCCTGGGAACTCTGGATGCTGCCCGACGGCAACAAGCCGCCGCGGTCGCTCGGTCTCATCAACACGCACGAGACGCAGGTCGTCGATCTGCCGGAAGACCTCCGCGGACTCCTGAACCGCGCGGCCGGCATGGCGATGAGCCTCGAGCCGGCGGGCGGTTCACGCACCGGTGCGCCGACGGGGCCGGTGCTCGCCTCCGGGAAATGCGTGAAGATCTGAACGCCGATCGGAACGACACGGTACGGAAACGACGAGGGGCGGAATTGATCCGCCCCTCGTCGTTTTCAGGTTCCGTTCGGGTGCCGCGATTCAGCGTTCCATGTGATGCAGGAGGTTGTGGCTCGTCTGGCGCAGCCGCGCCGAGAGCAGCGTCACGAGCTTGATCAGGATCTTCGCGCCGAGGCTCGGCTCTTCCAGGATCAGCTTCA
>CAUJJX010000380.1 GCA_963205165.1 Pseudomonadota bacterium
TTCGTCGCGACTCAGGTAGCTCGCACGTCCGTCACCGGTCGGCAGATGCAGCACGCCCGTCTGCAGCGCGCCGCCGAAGGTCATCGGCAGGAAGTCCGAGTAGAGCGTGTTGCGCAGGATCGTCAGCCCGAGTCCGCTCGCCCGCAGCTCGGCTTCCGTCGCCGCGTGGACCTGCGCGAACTCGGCCGGCGACGCCGCGTCGGCATCCAGGAAGCTCGTGTAGACGATGTGCTTCACGCCCGCCGCCTTCGCTGCGCGGATCGCTGCGCCGTGCTGGCGGATCCGGATGTCCTTCGGTCCGTCGGTCGACACGAGGACGAGGCGGTCCACGCCGGCGAACGCCGCGGCGAGGGTGTGGGGCTGGTCGAAGTCGGCCGTGCGGACGGTGATGCCGCGGTCGGCGAGGTCCTGCGCCTTCGACGCGTCACGGACGCTCACGGCGAGTGGTTGCGATGCGGACGACGCGGCCAGCCGCGCGGCGAGGTGGGTGACGATGCGACGGCCGAGCTGGCCGTTGGCGCCGGTGACGAGAATCATGGTGTGGCTCCTGGGAGAAGTGGCGATCGGGTCCGCGGCCCCCGGTACGCCGGGGCGTTTCGTGTCGACCGTCGGGTCGGCGCGATCTCGTTGCGGATGAACGCACTCTAGGCGGCCGACTGTTGCGGAAATAGCCGCCCGGCCGGAACGCTTTGTTGCCAGAATCGCAGCAATGGACCGACTCGAAGCCATGAACGCCTTCGTCCGCGTCGTGCACGCCGGCAGCTTCGCCGCCGCCGCGGCGCAGCTCGATGTCGCGCGCTCGGCGATCACGCGGCAGGTCGCCGCGCTCGAGGCGCACCTCGGCGTGAAACTCCTCGCCCGCAGCACGCGCCGGCTGAGTCTCACGGCGGCGGGCGCGACGTACCTCGAGCAGTGCCGCGAGATCCTCGACCGCGTCGAGGCTGCCGAGAGCGGACTCGTCGAGGGCCCGGCGGACCTGCGCGGACCGATCCGTCTGAGCGTCCCGCTGTCGTTCGGCATCCGCCACGTGATGCCGCTCGTCGCCGACTTCGCGACGGCGCATCCGCACGTGAGCGTCGAGGTCGATCTCAGCGACCGGCGGCTCGATCTCGTCGAGGAAGGCCTCGACCTCGCGATCCGGATCACGGGACCCATGGGGGATTCCGTCGTCGCCCGCCGGCTGAGCGTCTGCCGGTCGGTGATCGTGGCGTCGCCCGACTACCTCGCGCGGCGGGGCGAGCCCGCGACGCCCGACGCGCTCGTCGATCACGAATGTCTCTGCTACACGCCGGGGCTGCGATCGAGCTGGCCGCTGACCATCGATGGCGAGACCGTGTGGGTGCCGGTCCGCGGACGCATCCAGGCGAACAACGGTGACGCGCTGCTCGACGCGGCCATCCGCGGGCTGGGCATCACGTACCAGCCGACCTTCATCGCGGCGCCCGCCATCGAGGCCGGGCTGCTGAAGGTGCTGCTGCCGGCGACGCCACCTGCGACACTCGGCATCCACGCGATCTTCCCGGGGACGCGGTACGTGCCGTCCCGGGTCCGGGTGCTCGTGGACTTCCTCGCCGCGCGCATCGGTCCCGAACCCTGGTGGGATCGTCCGGCCGCGGCGTCTGCGGGAACCTTCCCGGGTGCCCCCGACCCAAACGCAGCTCGATGACCAGGAACGAGGCCCCAACATGATTTCCCGAATCGCAATCCTCGCGGCCCTGCTGGGCGCCGGCAGTGCCGTTGCCGCCCTGCCGGAACCGCTGCAGATGGCCCGCGTGGTCGAGGCGAGCCAGGCCGGCGTGTCGCCGGGCACCGTGCTCGCCGAGATGAAGCGCAAGCGCACCTCGTTCGCCCTGCGCGGCTCGCAGTTCGGTCAGCTCAAGGCGGCGGGTGTCGCCGACCCGGTGCTCGACCAGATCCAGCAGTCGTTCGTGTCGGACGTCGATCTCCTCATCCGGCTCTGGATGGGGGGCGGCAGCCACGGCAAGTGCGAGCGCTGCTATCCGTGGCAGGTCGATCTCGCATCGCTGCCCGATCTCGCCGGCGTCCGGCAGACGTCGGCGCCGCTGCGTTCGGTGCCCGGCCGTGCGCTCGGACTGCCCGACTGGTTCCGGCCGCTGGGGTCGACCGGCATGCGCCGGATCACCGTGGCGGAGGTCGAGGCGATGGTCCGCGCGGGCAACCCGCCGGACGACGTGGTCGGCGCGCTGCGGTCGTCGCGGCTGAGCGACGTGATCGGCACCGGCGGCTTCGCGACCGGCGTGACGACCGGCATCCAGCCGGCGCTGACGGGCTCGCAGCTCGCGGCGCTGCGCGAGGGCGGGATGCCCGACGCCGTGCTCGACGAACTCCAGACGCGATACCTCGCGGAGCTGGTGGAACACCTGCGGTTTCGTTACCAGGGCGCGGGGAAGGGCAGTCGGCCGTAGCAGACTCGCTGCATCGATCCCGCAACGAAAAACGGCGGACCCGAGGGTCCGCCGTTTTTCGTGAAGCACCGCCGCCGTTGCGTCAGGCGACGCGCTTCTTCTGCTGGGCGGCGTGCTTGTGCATCTGGGCGTACGCGTCGTGGGCCGCGGCTTCCGCGTCGCCGACGTGCACCGGCATCCCGAGGTCCGACATGACCGAACCGAGCGCCGACAGGCACAGCATCACGTTCTCCGGACGGCACGAGTAGCCCATCGTGCCGAAGCGCCAGATCTTGCCGGCGAGCGGGCCGAGGCCGGCGCCGATCTCGAGGTTGAACTCGTTCAGCAGGCGCTTGCGCACCTCGGCTTCCTTCGGCTGGATCGCTTCCGGGATGCGGACGGCGTTCATCTGCGGGATCTGGTACTCCTCCTTCACGAGGAAGTTCAGGCCCATCGCTTCGAGGCCCGTCTTCAGCGCGAGGTGATGACGGCGATGGCGCGCGAAGCAGTCTTCCAGCGTCTCCTCGCGGATCAGCAGCAGCGCCTCGTGCAGCGCGAACAGCGAGTTCGTCGGCGCCGTGTGGTGATACGTGCGGGTCGTCGCGCCCCAGTAGCCGAGCAGGAGGTTCATGTCCATGAACCAGCTGTGGATCTTGTCCTTGCGTGCCTTGACGTGCTCGACGACGCGTTCGTTGAACGACACCGGCGACAGGCCGGGCGTGCACGAGAGGCACTTCTGGCTGCCGGAGTAGATGGCGTCCACGCCCCATTCATCCACCAGGACCGGCACGCCGCCGAGCGACGTGACCGCGTCGACGATCGTGAGGGCGTTGTGGCGATGCGCCACTTCGACGAGCGTCTTCGCGTCGGACAGGCAGCCGGTCGACGTCTCGGCGTGGACGAACGCGACGATCTTCGCGTCGGGGTTCGCCTTCAGCGTGTCTTCCAGGCGTTGCGGGTCGACGGGCGTGCCCCACTCGTGCTCGATGACCACCGGGACGCCGCCGCAGCGGATCACGTTCTCGAGCATGCGGCCGCCGAAGACGCCGTTGATGCAGACGACGACCTTGTCGCCGGGCGAGACCATGTTCACGAAGCAGTACTCCATGCCCACGGAACCGGGGCCGGAGACCGGGAACGTCAGCGCGTTCCGCGTCTGGTAGGCATAGCGCAGCAGGCCCTTCAGCTCTTCCATCATCTCCACGAACACCGGGTCGAGATAGCCGATCGCCGGCTGGCTCATCGTGGTCAGCACGCGGGGATGGATCTCCGTCGGACCCGGGCCCATCAGCGTGCGCTGCGGCGGGTGGAAGGAGTGGATGCGCTTGGCTGGCGCGAAAGAGTTCATGGTGTCGCTCCCTGCGATGGTGGTTCCGTGAAAGATTTCGTCCTCGCCCCGGGATTTCACCCGGACCGGTCGACGCAGATTCGCCTCGTTGAGGACGTCGACCGCCGCGATCTGTCCGTCGGACGCGGCTTCGACTTCCATGGCCCAGCGGGCCGGCACATAGCCGGACTTCACCCAGTTGCTGACGAGGGCGCGGTCGACCTTGAAGCGTCTGGCCACTTCGGCCTGGCTGCCGAAGAGACTGACGAGGCGTTCAGCACAGTTCATGAAAGGAATGTCGGGACGGGCATGTACCGGAATTTGCCTTGTCAAAATGAATTTGACAAGTGGGACGCGCCAACCGGGGAGGCCAGCGTCGCCGGATCGCCGGCGCCCCGCGCTGCGTTGACGCTCCCGGAGTCCGTCGGCACCCTGTCATGCAGCGCCGCCGGGGGAGAGCGTTCCCGGCCCCGAGGCGTTCGCCCGGACTCCGTCGCCGGTGACACGGTCGTCTACCGGTTCCGCTGCACGGTCGAGCCCCGGCGTCGCATCGAGCGCGTCACCCCAACGATCCACGAGGAATCCCCGCCATGAGCGATCCCGTCTCGTACGTCCGCCGCTTCCACGACGAGCTGATCGCCGTGCGCCGCGACATCCACATGCATCCCGAGATCGCCTTCGAGGAACGGCGCACGTCCGACGTCGTGGCCGGGCACCTCGCCGCGCTCGGCATCGAGGTGCATCGCGGCCTCGCGGGGACCGGGCTCGTCGGCGTGATCCCCGGCCGCAACCCGGGCAGCGGCCGGGCGGTCGGCCTGCGCGCCGACCTCGACTGCCTGCCCATGCACGAGGCCGCCGACAAGCCGCACGCCTCGCGGCATCCCGGCCGCATGCACGCCTGCGGGCACGACGGACACACGACGATGCTGCTGGGCGCGTCGCGCTACCTCGCCGAGACGCGCGACTTCGACGGCACCGTGTACGTGATCTTCCAGCCCGCCGAGGAGCACGGCGGCGGCGGGGGCGTGATGGTCCGCGAAGGCCTGTTCGACCGCTTCCCGATGGACGAGGTCTACGCCCTGCACAACTGGCCGCAACTGCCGCCCGGCCAGATCGCCGTGCGGCCCGGTCCGATGATGGCCGCCGCCGACGAGGTATCGATCGTCGTCCACGGCAAGGGTGGTCACGGCGCGATGCCGCACATCGCCGTCGACCCGGTCGTGGTCGCGGCCCACATCATCACGGCGCTCCAGACCCTCGCGAGCCGCAACGTCGCGCCCGTCGACGCCGTGGTGCTCAGCATCTGCTCGATGCACACGAGCCAGACGGGCGTCCACAACGTGATCCCCGATGCGGTGCACCTGCTCGGCACGCTGCGGACCTTCCGCGCGGCCACCCGCGAACTCGCGGAACGCCGCATCCACGAGATCGCGACGGGCGTCGCGACGGCGCTGGGCGCGACGGCACACGTCGAGATCGAGCGCGGCTATCCGGCGACGGTGAATTCACCCCGCGAAGCGGAGTTCGCCGCGCAGGTCGGCGAGCGCGTGTTCGGCGCCGGCAACGTGCTCCGCGACGTGGATCCGACGATGGGCAGCGAGGACTTCGCGTTCCTGCTCGAGGCGCGGCCAGGCGCGTACGTGTTCCTCGGACAGGGCGGCGCCGACGGTGGCTGCCTGCTGCACAACCCGCACTACGACTTCAACGATGCGGTGATCCCGCTGGGGGCGGGGTATCTGGCGGCGCTGGCGGAGGGGGCGCTGGGGCGCGGGCTGTGAGGTGATGTCATTTCAGGCGTGCGAGCCAAGCGCCAGAACGCCCGATCAGCATGCGACCACGGGGGAGAAATCGGACTTCGCATCCGGGGGGAACCGCGACCGACTCACGAGGCGATCTTGCGGGCCCTGGCAAAGACATCCTCCGCGGGAATCGCCTCGACTTCACCGCGTTCGTACGCGTCGAGGCGACGGTCGATCTCGGCTTCCCGTGCAGCCTCCCCCTCGACCGTCGCGGGTTCTTGAAGCGATACCAGAAGCAGGTCCACGAGCCTGGCCCGGTCTTCCGGGGAAAGGGACTTGTCGCGTTCGGCAAGTTCAGTCATCAGGTCAATCATCTCGCCCGCCTCTGTTCAGTGCGAAACAGTCGTGAAGTCTAGGGCAGCCGGGGCAGTGTTCTCCGCGAGCGGAGGATGCGACGAGGCCCGGAAATTCGGGAGGAGGACAGCATCCGGAAGCGCCGCCAATTGCCCCTCGTTGGTATCGCTGTCCGCGCTGTCAGATCTCGACGAAAGGCGATCCGGCGGGCGACGGAAATGGGCAAGAGGCAAGTCCCGACCCCGTCAATGACCCCATCAACTCACGTCATCGATTCGGAAGCGATCGGTTCCATCGACCGGCGTACGATTCGCGATGCCATTGCGCCACGCTGTCGTGAATTTTTCACGGATGCCCTGCGCAGTGCGGGTCCGGGCAGTTTGGCGTCGTAGTGCAACCTAACGCGAGGAAATCATGAACGAATCGTCGACACGTCTGGTGTTTGCCGCTGCTGCCTTCGTTGCGTCCTCCCTGTCCCATGGACAGCAGGACGTCACGGTCGATCCGGCACATCACAAGCTCGAGTTCGAGAACAACTGCGTCCGAGTCGTCCGGGCGACGTTCGGCCCGGGGGAGAAGTCCGCGCAATTCTTCGACGCCCGGGGCGTGGTAATAGTCAGTCTCACGGGGAGCGAGGGGACGAAGCTCAATTTTCCTGACGGCAGTTCGGTGACGACGCGTCCCACCGAAGCAGGGCAGGTCTACTGGGCTCCCCCCGGACGGATACAACCCGAGAACATCGGCAAGTCTCGTACTGAAATCATCGTGATCGAGCCGAAAGGCTGTCGCAACTGATGTGCTGATTCAATTCCTTTCGCCGGTACTGTTCTTCGCGCTGTTGGGGCCCGTCTGCTACCTGCAGGCGCGCCTGAGTGCGGACGGCCTGCATTCACTGCACAGGCGCCGTGGTGTCTGGAAGGCGCTGGGCGGCGGTTCGTGCTGGTTTCTCTTACTGTTCAGTGTCGTAGCGCCTCTTCTTGCGTGGCTGACGGTTGCGGGCAAGAACACCAATGACCCGAATCCTTTTCTAGTCCAGCTTTGGGCACTTATTTGTTATGGCGTGTACCTCGCCATAACCATTCGTGGATGGAAGCAACGCCGACGAGAGTTGGGAAATTCTCATCTGTTCCTCTGACGACGCAATTGGGGTCTGCAATTAGGGTCAGGCCTTGCTCTTTGCGTCGCTCCCCGCCCCCACCACCCGCAACGGAAACCCCCCCCGCCGCCCCCGGAAACTCCGGCTCGTCGAACACCGTATCCCCATTCGCATCCGCCACGCCCGTCGCCACGATCCCCGCGAAGTCATGCAGCTTCGGATCGGCCAGATGCGACGGCACCACGTTGCACAGCGCCCGGAACATCGTCTCGATGCGACCGGGGAAGCGGCGGTTCCAGTCGGAGAGCATCGCCTTGATCTGCTGCCGCTGGAGGTTCTCCTG
>CAUJJX010000381.1 GCA_963205165.1 Pseudomonadota bacterium
CCCGAAGTGAATCCGGCGGGGCGATGCCGCCCGTCCTCTGCCGGTGACACGATTGCGCGGCGAACCCTTTGCGACACGCGCGGTTCGACCGTCGGCCCTGTCGCGCGGCTTGCCTTCCCGCTGCCGCTACTTCACCCCGAACCCCAGGTGCGCCCGGAACCGCGTCTTGATCCAGCTGCCGTCCCGCGCGGGCAGCGCGCGTGGCGTGGCTTCGTGCGCGATGCGGACCGTGACGAAGCGGGGTCCGTCGCCGATCGTGCCGATCGCGTTCCGTGCTGCGACGAGCCCGGCGTCGTCGACGACGTCGATCACCGATGTGAAGCCCGTCGCGGCCGCCACCTTCGCGAGATCGACGCCCGCGCCGCTGTGGCTGAGTTGTCCGCCCGTCTCGCCGTAGTGTCCGTTGTCGAGCACGACGATCGACAGGTTGCGCGGACGGCTCACCGCGATCGTCGCGAGTCCGCCGAGGCCCATCAGCTGCTCGCCGTCGCCGGTGAACACCGTCACGGGACGATCGGGTTGCGCCATCGCGAGCCCGAGCCCGGTGAGCGCGGCGCCGCCCATCGCGCCCCACAGGTAGAAGTTCGCGTCGTGGTCGCCGGCCGCGAAGACGTCGTACGTGGGCGAGCCGAGGCCCGTCACGACCAGCATCCGCCCGCGATCCGCGAGCAGCGCCGCGACGGCCTTGCGCCGTTCGAGCCTGCCGGGCGCCATCGCCGCGTTCATTGCTTCACCCATTTCTTCGCTCCGAGCAGTCGCTGCGACAGGATGATCGCGATCGCCTGATCGCTCTCGAAGGCCATCGTCGTGGCCGAGGACATCTGATCCGCGAGGTCGTCGAGCCGGTCGATGCGGAGGGTGCGCACGCCCATCATCTCGAACGCCTGTTCCGTCGCGCGCCCCATCGGCATCTGCCACGGATTGAACTCGGAGAATTCGCCGCGCATCGTCACGACGGCGAGGAAGGGCATCCGGCAGCTCGCGATCATCGACAGCATGTTCACGCAGTTGCCGACGCCGCTCGACTGCATCAGCAGCGCGGCGCGCTGACCGCCCGCCCACGCACCGGCCGCGATGGCGACGCCTTCCTCCTCGGTCGTCAGGACCGTCGTCGCGATGCCGGGTGTCCCGCGCAGCATCGTGATCAGGCGGGCATGGCCGGCGTCCGGCACGTACGTGACGTGGCGGACGTCCGCGGCGACGAATGCGTCGTACAGGATGGGTGCCCAGGGTGAATCGGGGCGCTGCAACTCGACTTCCGACATGGCGTTCGGGACCTCGCGGCGTGGGATGGGGGACGGTGCGATCGATGGTGCCGGTCGTCGCGAAGGCATCCGCGACAAGCCTGCACGCCGGGGGCGACGATACCGCATGGCTGCGTCGCGAGGCGTCCCGGTGGCCGCGGCGTCCGGTCGGTGCCGGATGGACGATGGCAGCCGGCACGGCGGACCTGCGCGTGGCGCGGTTGCATCGATCGGCGATCGAACGAGGCCAACCAGGACATCCCGTTCGCATGACAACGATCAACAAATCGTGCCGCGCCCGGGGCGAGACTCCCACCCGGACCCGGCTGTCGAGGTCCCCGGATTGCCTTGCATCCGAGATCGAACACCAGGAGACATCGCCATGATCAAGTCCAGCGCCGCGGCGCTATCCATCCTTCTGTCGGTCGCATCGTCCGCCGCGTTCTCTGCTGCGGTGACCATCACCGGCGCCTCGCAGGCCGGGAACTGCGATGCAATCGACGTCGGCGTCACGGTGCCTGCCCACGAACTCGGGATCGCCTTTCCGGGCAACGAGCTGATCAGCGTCTCCGCGATCACGACCGCTGCGGTCGCCTGCCCGCAGAATCTGCCGGCGGGGGCGATCAACGTCGAGGTCAGCATCACGAATCTCACGCACCAGGCGTCGTTCTCCAACCTGTACTACATCGCCGAGACCGGCACGGTGTTCAGCAACTACGACGGTCTCGTCAACGGCATGCTGGCATTCAAGATCGACCGGGCCGGGCTCAATGTCCCGCTGGTGTCCGAAAGCCAGCTCGCCGACCTGGTGTTCTCGCCCGGCGAGACGTGGAAGTTCGTCATCGACAATTTCTCGAACACCAACAATCTCGGCGCGGCCGCGATCCGTTCGATCGGCGTCCCCGCGGCCGATCGACTCTCGTCCGGCAGCATCGTCGCGACGAACTGCATCCCGGACATCTGCTGCGAACCGAACACGGTTTCCTGCATCCCGGAACCGGGTGGCGTCGCGCTTCTCGGGGCGTCGCTGATGGCGATCGTCAACAGCCGTCGCCGCCAGCTGACGCACCTGATCCGCCGGGCCTGACCACCCGTCGCCGGCCCGGTCCGGCACGCAGGAAAGACGCAGGCCGCGGGGGCGAACCCGCGGCCTGCGTCGCTTCCGGGGCCCCGTCCGGCATACCCCGAGACCGCGGCCCGGAGTCCCTCGACGAACGATCCCGACCGGATGCAAGCTTCCGGAAAGCTCCATGTGGTGCCATCCACGCCGGCTGGCAGCGACGTACTGCCGGTCGACGGGCCGGAGACCTCGCCACGCGCCATCCGCCTGGCGCCCGTGCCACCGTCTTCCGATTCCATCCGTTCGTTCCGAGGTTTCGTGCACATCAATCGAAGACTCCTGGATGTCGCGTCCGGGTTCGGTCTCGCGCTCGCAGGCACCGCCGCGTTCGCGGCCGACATCGACACCGACGCGTCCTCGCAGACCATCAACGCCGCCGTGAGCGCGGACAACGTCTACGTCGGCAACAACAGTTCCGGCACGAGCCTCGCGATCACCGCGGGCGGCGCCCTGTCGAACATCTCGGGCACCCTCGGCGTCAATCCCGGGGCGAACGCCAACACCGCGAGTGTCTCCGGCGCAGGGGCCACGTGGACGAACACCGGTGACCTGAATGTCGGCTTCAACGGATCGAACAACGCGCTGACGATCGGTGCCGGCGGCAGCGTCTTCGCGGACTTCACGAAGATCGGCGGGTTTGCCGGGTCCGCTGACAACTCGATCACGATCTCGGGCACCGGCACGCTCGCGAACACGAACGATCTGCTGCTCGGCTACGGCGGCACGGGCAACACGTTCCTGCTGCAGTCCGGCGGGACGGCGACGAACGTCAATGCCTTCGTCGGCTTCCTGTCGACGGCGACCGGCAACGCCGCGACGGTCACGGGCGCCGGTTCGATCTGGACCAGCACCGGCGCGTTCCACCTCGGCTACGACGGCAGCTTCAACACCCTCACGATCGCGAACGGTGGCAAGGTCCTGGTCGATGGCGCCGCGAAGGACTTCCTGCTCGGCTTCAACGCGGGCGCCGATGGCAACCGGGTCACCGTGAGGGGGGCCGGCTCCGAGCTGTCGAACCTGAACGGCACGCTCTACGTCGGCCGCAGCAGCACGAGCAATTCGCTGCACATCGAGAGCGGGGGCCTCGTCACGAGCAAGAACGTCCGCATCGGTGGCGGTACCGGTTCCGCGGGGACGAACGCCTCGGGCAACGTCGTCTACGTCGACGGCGCCGGCTCCGTCTGGAACATCAGCGGCACGCTCCGCGTCGGCAGCGGCACCGCGACGACGAGCGACGGCAACGTGGTCGAGATCACGGGGGGCGGCGTCGTGAACGTCGCGGGCAACAGCTTCCTCGGCTACGACGCGAACTCCGACGGCAACCGGGTGCTCGTCAGCGGCACCGGCTCCCATCTGAATGCGCATGCCCTGACGATCGGCAACGTCGACGGCGCGACCGGCAACGTCGTGACGCTCGCGAACGGCGGCCTGCTGACGGCCACGTCGATCACCCTCCGCGAAAGCAGCGGCCTCGTGATCGGCGCGGGTGGTGCTGCGGGTTCGATCACGGCACCCGTCATCATCACGGGCGCCGGCACCGCACCGGGCTACGTGACCTTCGACCACACCGACACGGCCTACACGTTCGGATCGACGCTCGCCGGCAATCTCGCGGTGAACCACGACGGGAGCGGCACCACCCGTCTGACCGGCGCGAACACCTACGCCGGCGCGACGACGATCAACGCCGGGCGGCTCGACATCGACGGTTCCGTCACCGGTCCCGTGCTGGTGAACGCGGGCGGCACGCTCGGCGGCATCGGATCGTTCGGCGGCGGTACGGTGAACGCGGGGGGCGTGATCGCGCCCGGCAATTCCATCGGGACACTCGCGTCGACCAGCGGGCTGCAGTTCGCGACCGGCTCGGCCTTCGTGGTCGATGTGAATGCCTCGGGCCAGTTCGACCGGCTCGTGGTGACGGGCGCGGCCGGCCTCGCCGGCGAAGTGCGGGTTCAGGCTGCGCCAGGGGCCTATGCGCCGGGCACGACGAATCCGATCCTGACGGCCACGAGCCTCGGCGGGACCTTCTCGGGCGTCACGACGTCGTCGCCGTTCTACACGTCGTCGCTGACGTACGACGCCACGAACGTGTATCTCACGATCCAGGGCATCGGCGCGCCGGTGATGGCCAGCGTGCAGGCCAACGGCAACGTGCCGGGTCTCGGTGCCGCGCGGCTGTTCGATTCGCTGATCGCCGGCACGCCCGGCGCGGGCATGTCCCCGATCGTCGCCAGCCTCTTCGCCCTGCCGAACCAGCAAGCGGTGTCGGGCGCGGTTTCGCAGACCCTGCCACTGCTCAACGGCGGCGTCACGCCGGCGACGCAGGGCACGCTCGCGGGCATCGACAACGTGATCCAGACCCGGCTCGACGCGAACCGCGGGCTCGCGTCCGGCGACTTCTTCCCTGGCGACCGCAACGTCTGGCTGAAACCCTTCGGATCGCGGGCCGATCAGGGCGACCGCAACGGTGTCTCCGGTTACAAGGCCGACACGTACGGGATGGTGTTCGGAGCCGATGGCGCACTGCGTTCCGGCATCCGGGCCGGGGCCGCATTCGCGTATGCGAAGGTCGACGTCCAGGGGCGTTCTGCGACGGCGCCGCAGAGCGCGGACATCGACGTCTACCAGCTCGTCGGCTACGGCAGCCGCAGTCTCGATGCCCGCACCGATCTCGACTTCCGGGCGGGCCTCGGCCGGAACACGAACCGCGGACGCCGGGAGATCGCGCTCAACTCCAGCGTGGCCTCGGCGAACTACGACAGCCAGACGGTGCACGCCGGGCTCGGCGTCAGTCGCCGGTATGCCCGCGGCCCTCGCACGACGTTGACCCCGTCGGTCCGCGCGGACTACACCCGGATCGACGAGAAGGCCTACACCGAGACCGGCGCCGGCGCGCTCAACCTCAGCGTCGACGGTCGCACGACGCAGTCGCTGATCATGCTGCTGGCAGGCCGGCTGGATCATCAGCTCGACGATCGCACGACCCTGATCGCGAGCGTCGGTGCCGGCTACGACGCCCTGACCCGGCAGGCCGCGATCACTGCCACGTTCGCGGGGGCGCCCGGTGCGTCGTTCGTGACGCACGGCATCGATCCGAGCCCGTGGCTCGCACGCGGCGGTCTGGGGCTCGCGTACCGGACGAAGTGGGGTGTCGAGCTGACGGCCCGCTACGACGTCGAGGTGCGGCAGGATTTCGTGAACCAGAGCGCCTCGCTGAAAGCCCGCTGGATCTTCTGAGCCGCGTGACCGCATGACGACGAAGGCCGCGGGAGCAAGCTCGCGGCCTTCTTTATTTCGAGGAATCTCGAAGCGTTCGATCTGCCGGTGGTGCGGTCGAGACCGGTCGGTGCGGGGGGCGCCGACCGGGGTCTCAACCCTCCGCGACGCGCTTCGCGATGTGGGCGAGGGCTTCTTCCACCTGGTCGATCAGGATCAGGCAGACCTCGCCGTCCACCAGGCGGTCGAGCGCGGCGTCGATCGCGACGAACTCGCCGGTGATCTCCTCGATCGACGTCACGCGCGCCGCGCCTTCGAGGCCCCGCCGCAGGAGGCCGATCACCTCGCCGTCGGCGCGTCCGCGCTGGGCGGCGTCCTGGTAGAGGATCACGCTGTCGAACGCGCCGCCGACGACGACGGCCTGGTCGAGGATGTCCTCGTCGCGCCGGTCGCCGGCCGCGCTGATCACTATGGTCCGCCGGGTCGCGGGCAGCGCGTCGAGCGCCTGCGCGAGGGCGATGAGTGCGTCGGGGTTGTGTCCGTAGTCGGCGATGACCGTGCCGCCGCGATGGCTGAATTCGTTGAACCGCCCGGGCACCGTCGAGGCATCGCTGGAGAACGTCGCGAGCGCGCGGTCGATGGCGCTCCAGTCGACGCCGACGGCCCACGCCGCGCCGACGGCCGCCAGGACATTCTCGACCTGGAAGCCGAGGCCGCCGCCGCGCGTCAGCGGGACGTTCGCGAGCGGAATCCGCCGGACTTCACGCCGACCTTCGGCGGCGACGATCGCGCCGTCCGCGACGTACACGGTGCGATGTCCGCGGGCGCGGTGCTCGGCCATCACCGGGATGTTGGCGTTCTGCGCGAAGAAGGTGCTGGTGCCCGGGCAGGCGCCCGCCATGGCCGCGACCATGGGGTCCGTGGCGTTCAGCACGGCGACGCCGTCGGCGGAGACGTTCTGCACGATCACCCGCTTCAGCACCTTCAGTTCCTCGATCGTGTCGATGTAGTTCAGGCCGAGATGGTCGCCCTTGCCGAGATTCGTGACGACGGCGACCTTGCAGCGATCGAAGCCGAGGCCCTCGCGCAGCATGCCGCCGCGGGCCGTCTCGAGGACTGCCGCATCGACGTCCGGATGCATGAGCACGCTGCGCGCGCTGCGCGGGCCGCTGCAGTCGCCGTCGTCGATCTGCCGGCCGTTCACGTAGACGCCGTCGGTGTTCGTCATGCCGACCCGCAGGCCGGACTCGGCGAGGATCGCCGAGACGAGGCGCACCGTCGTCGTCTTGCCGTTCGTGCCGGTGATCGCAACGACCGGGATGCGTCCGTCGTCGCCCTTCGCGAACACGTTGCGGATGATCGCCGTGCCCACGTCGCGGCCGTTGCCGTACGAAGGATTGATGTGCATGCGCAGGCCCGGCGCGGCATTGACTTCCACGATGCCGCCGCGCTGGGCTTCGAGCGGCTGGTCGACCGATTCGCAGACGACGTCGACGCCGCAGATGTCGAGCCCGACCATCTGCGCGGCCTCGACGGCGCGCCGTGCGAGTTCCGGATGCACTTCGTCGGTCACGTCGGTCGCGGTGCCGCCCGTGCTCAGGTTCGCGTTGTTGCGCAGGATCACGCGCGCACCCTGCGGCGGCACGGAGTCGGCCTCGTAGCCCTGGATGCGCAGGCGGGCGTGGGCGATCTCGTCGAACCGGATCTTCGTGAGCGACGTCGCGTGACCGTCGCCGCGGCGCGGATCGGCATTCACGCGATCGACGAGCTGCCGCACCGTCAGCACGCCGTCGCCGATCACGTGCGGCGGTTCGCGGCGCGCCGCGGCGACGAGCTTGTCGCCGACGACGAGCAGGCGGTGGTCGTGGCCCGGCACGAAGCGCTCGACGAGGATGTCGTCGCTGTACTCGAGGGCCGCGCGGAAGGCGATCGCGAGGTGGTCCTCGCTGACGACGTTCGTCGTGACGCCCTTGCCCTGGTTGCCGTCGCGCGGCTTCACGACGACGGGTGCGTTCAGGCGGCGCATGACCTCGACGGCCTCCTCGTACGTCTCGACCGAGACGCCCTCCGGCACGGGAACGCCCGCCGCCGTCAGCAGCGATTTCGTCAGCTGCTTGTCCTGCGCGATGGCTTCCGCGATCGCGCTCGTGCTGTCGATCTCGGCAGCCTGGATCCGGCGCTGTCGCGAGCCCCAGCCGAGCTGGACGAGGCTGCCGTCCGTCAGGCGGCGATACGGAATGCCGTGCGCAACCGCGGCCCGGAGGATGGAGCCCGTGCTGGGGCCGGGCCGGATGTCCTCGTCGAGTTCGCGCAGGCGTGCGAGGGCGCCATCGATATCGAATGGCGCGTCGTCCAGCGCGGCGGCGTAGAGCTGCTGCGCGATGTCGACGGCGAGGTGGCCGACGGCTTCTTCGGTGTACTCGCACACCACGCGGTACGTCCCCGGATGCATCGTCGCGGCGACGCAGCTGAAGGTCACGGGGCAGCCGGCCTGCACCTGCAGCCGCAACAGCGCGAATGCGAGTGCGTGTGCGGACGGCAGCGGTCCCTTGTGACCGATCGGACGGATGGGGCCGAGCTGCGGAAAACGCGCGCGCAGCCGTGCCTCGAATCCGGGCATGTCGTCGATCGAGCGTTCGTGCTCGTCGAGCGACACGACGAGTTCGATCGCGGTGTGGCGGGTCCAGAGGTTCGGGCCGCGCAGGGCGCGGACGCGGGTGACTTCCATCAGCGGGGGCTCCCGGACGCGTGCGACCCCGAGGGGTCGGCGGGGACGAAGGTCTCGATCCCGGTGCGGATGAGTTCGGTGGACAGGCCCATCGCCCAGGCCGCGGCGACGCCGCCGAGCAGTGCGGCGATGTCGTGCCGGGCGAGCGCGATGTTCGCGAGTTCGTCGACGGTCTGTTCGTCGGTGCCGACCGCGAGGACCAGCCGGTCGTCGCGGACGAAGACGGCGCGCCCGCCGCTCGCGCAGTGGCCGGCGATCGCGGCGTTCGCGGGGTCGGTGTCGAAGAAGATCACTTCGCCATCGCACAGCGCCGCCATTTCGGCGACGACCGGGTCGCCGGCGGCGAGCACGCCGATGCCGGTCGGCAGCACGACGTCGATCTGCGTGCGCAGCACCTTCCGGAGATCGTCGGGCGTCTCGAGGTCGAGTTCGGGGAGCGTCACCGCCGCGTCGAGTCCGGTGACGACACCGACGCGGCAGCGATCGTAGGCGAGGCCCTCCGTCGCCATCGACCGGAGGCCGTTCTCGATGACGACGGCGTCGAGCGCCGGATTCATGAGCAGATGCCGGGCGGGCTGCCAGCGGGCGCTGTCGTGCGGGTCGACGCAGCGCCGGTCGAGGTAGAGCCCGTCGCTGCAGGCGAGTCCGACGGAGGCGCCGTCGAGGTTGAGCAGGTGCGCGACGAGCCGTGCGACGGTCGCGCCGCTGCGGCTGCCGGCGACACCGACGATCGGCACGCGGCCGTTGTCGTCCGCGGGAAAGAGGTGGTCGACGATCGCCTGGCCGACGGGCCGGCCGGGGCCGTTCGACGGCCGCATGTGCATCTGGAGTCCGGGGCCGGCGTTGACCTCGACGATCGCGCCGCGCTGCGCGGCGAGCGGTCGGGAGATGTCCTCCGCGACGAGATCGATGCCGGCGATGTCGAGCCCCACGACGCGCGCGGCAAGTGCGGCCACCGCGGCGACATCGGGATGCACCTCGTCGGTCACGTCGAGCGCGAGGTTGCCGTTGCGCTGGATGAGCACGCCGAGCCCCTCGGCCGGCACGGAGTCCGGGGTGAGTCCCTGATGCGAGAGTTCGAGGCGCACGGCCGAATCGATCCGGACGGGGTTCAGCGGACAGTCCTCGCTGGTCCCGCGGCGCGGGTCGGTGTTCAGCTGCGATTCGATCAGCTCGACGATCGTCGAGCGCCCGTTGCCGACGACCGACGCCGTCTCGCCGCGCGAGGCCGCGACCACGCGACCGCCGACGACGAGCAGGCGGTGTTCGTCGCCCCGCACGAAGCGCTCGACGAGCACGCCGCTGCCCTCTTCGGCCGCGACCGCGAAGGCGGCTTCGACTTCGGCGCGCGTGGCGAGCCCGAGGAAGACGCCGCGGCCGTGGTTGCCGTCCTGCGGCTTCACGACGACGGGCAGGCCGACGTCCTCGGCGGCGTCCCAGGCGTCGGCGGCCGTCTCGACCATCCGGCCTTCCGGCACGGGCACGCCGCACGTGCGCAGCAGCGACTTCGTGAGGTCCTTGTCGCGCGAGATGCCTTCGGCGATCGCACTCGTCCGGTCGGTCTCGGCGGTCCAGATGCGGCGCTGCCGGCGACCGTGGCCGAGCTGCACGAGGTTGCCGTCGTTCAGGCGGATCGACGGGATCTTCCGGGCCTCGGCGGCAGCGACGATCGCGGCCGTGCTCGGACCGAGGCATTTCGAGTCACTCATCCGGCGCAGCCTGTCGACGGCGGCCTTCACGTCGAAGGGGCGGTCGTCCATCGCGGCGAGCACGAGATCGCGGGCCATCCGGATGGCGGTCTCGGTCACGTCGTCCTGCCAGGAGGTCACGATGACCTTGTACACGCCGCGCTTCGAGGTCTCGCGGGCGCGGCCGAATCCGCCGGGCATGCCGGCGAGCGCCTGCAGTTCGAGGGTCACGTGTTCGAGGATGTGGCCGGGCCACGTGCCTTCGTCCAGGCGGCGGAGGAATCCGCCGCGCTCCTCGTAGCTGCAGCGATGCTCGACGAGCGAGGGGATCCAGGCGGCGAGGCGTTCGGGGAATCCGGGGATGCGGTCGGAGGGGAAGTCCTCCAGGGCACCGATGTCGACCAGGACTTCGAGGACCGGGTCGTAGGTCCACATGTTCGGGCCGCGGAGCGGCGTGACGCGGAGGATGTCGATGCTCTTGTGCATGTTGGGCCGTTGCGCTCCGGCGGGAGAGGCGGTGGGGGCGGTGGAGCAACGTCGTGCGGGTGCCGGAGTTTACGTGGCCTTCGTCGTGTCGTGGATCAGCGGTTCGCGCCGACGGATGTTGTACGCTCGGGCGAACGATCCGGGTCTCGATCCGGGTCGTCCCGGCACCCGCGGCGCGCATCGCGTCGCCACCCCGGACTCCTTTTCCCGACCACCGTTGCCGATGACCACCGAACGAACGCAGACCGCCGTCGCCGGCACCCCGTTGCCCGAGCGATGGCGTGCCGATGCCGAGTCGCGGCTGCATCCCGACGAGCGCCTGCTGGCCGCGCTCGAACCGGATCTCGACGCGCAACTGCGCTTCGCCGACGGCCTCGTGCTGCTCACCGACCGGCGCCTGCTCGCGCGCGCGCCCGGCGAGACCGACTGGCGCGAGTGGCCCGTCGACGGCAGGCGTGAACTCCATCTCCGCGACCACGCCGGCGTCGGCCATCTCGAACTGTTCGACGGCCGGACGCGCCTCGCGGTGTGGCACTTCACGCTCGGACGCAATCCGGCGGCGCAGCGCCTGCTGCAGCGCTGGAAGGCGTCCGGGGCCGCCCCGCCGGATGCGTCGTCGACGTGCGGACGCTGCGGCGCGACGCTGCCGCCCGACTCGTCCGACTGCCCCCGCTGCGAGCAGGAGGCCGATCGTCCGCCATCGACACGCACGCTGTTCCGGCTCTGGCGCTTCGCGAATCCGTACCGCGGCCGGCTGCTCGCGGGCTTCCTGCTGACGCTCGCATCGACCGCCGCGACGCTCGTCCCGCCATACCTGACGATGCCCCTGATGGACCGCGTGCTGATCCCGTACGGCAACGGCGTGCCGATCGACCGCGGGCTGGTCGCCAGCCTGCTCGCCGCGCTGTTCGCGGCCGTCGTCCTCGCGTGGGGGCTCGGCTGGGCGCGGACGTACATCCTCGCGCGCGTCAGCGAACGCATCGGTGCCGACCTGCGCACGACGACGTACGAGCACCTGCTGCATCTTTCGCTCGAATACTTCGGCGGACGACGCACCGGCGACCTCATGGCACGCATCGGGTCCGAGACCGACCGCATCTGCCTCTTCCTGTCGCTGCACCTGCTCGACTTCGCGACCGACGTGCTGATGATCGCGATGACCGCCGCGATCCTGGTGTCGATCGATCCGTGGCTCGCGCTCGTCACGCTGCTGCCGCTGCCGTTCATCGTGTGGATGATCCATCTCGTCCGCGACCGGCTGCGCCACGGCTTCGAGAAGGTCGACCGCATCTGGGGCGAGGTGAACAACGTGCTCGCCGACACGATCCCCGGGATCCGCGTCGTGAAGGCGTTCGCGCAGGAGGCCCGCGAGGCTGCGCGCTTCCGCGACGCGAACCGGCAGAATCTCGCCGTGAACGATCGGGTGAACCTCGTGGGGTCGGTGTTCTCGCCGACCGTGACGCTGCTCACCGAACTGGGCCTGCTCGTCGTGTGGGCCTTCGGCATCTGGCAGGTGTCGCGCGACGAGATCACGGTCGGCGTGCTGACGGCGTTCCTCGCGTACATCGGGCGCTTCTACACGCGCCTCGATTCGATGAGCCGCATCGTGTCGTTCACGCAGAAGGCCGCGGCCGGCGCGAAGCGCATCTTCGAGATCCTCGACCACGTGTCGAGCGTCCCCGAGCCCGCGAACCCCGTGAAGCTCGACGACGTGCGCGGCCGGATCGTCCTGCGCGGCGTGGGTTTCCGCTACGGCAACCGCGCCGTGCTGAAGGGCCTCGACCTCGCGATCGCGCCCGGCGAGATGATCGGCCTCGTGGGTCACAGCGGCTCGGGCAAGAGCACGCTCGTGAACCTCATCTGCCGCTTCTACGATCCGACCGAGGGTGCCGTGCTCGTCGACGGCACCGACATCCGCGCGCTCGCGGTGCCGGACTACCGGCGGCACATCGGCCTCGTGCTCCAGGAGCCCTTCCTGTTCTTCGGGACCATCGCCGACAACATCGCGTACGGGCGCCCCGGTGCGACGCGCGCCGAGATCATCGCGGCGGCCCGCGCGGCGCACGCGCACGAATTCATCCTGCGGCTGCCGCACGGCTACGACTCGCTCGTCGGCGAGCGCGGCCAGTCGCTCTCGGGCGGCGAGCGGCAGCGCATCTCGATCGCGCGCGCACTGATGAACGAACCGCGCAACCTCATCCTCGACGAGGCGACGTCGTCGGTCGACACCGAGACCGAGAAGGAGATCCAGAAGGCGCTCGACAACCTCGTACGCGGCCGCACGACGATCGCCGTCGCGCACCGTCTGAGCACGCTGCGCCGCGCCGACCGGCT
>CAUJJX010000382.1 GCA_963205165.1 Pseudomonadota bacterium
ACCCGGCTGCGGTTTGCGCCTTGCTCGAAGCGTTCGCGCCGGCAACGCATCTGGCATCCGTAGTGTTAACAGGCCCTAACCCGTCACCATGCGACCGATCCGCTCCGCGCTGTGCCTCGCCCTCGCCGTCCAGACCCTGCCCGCACTCGCCGATGTGCGAGGCGACCTCGACCGCATCGCCGATCGCCTCGAACCGAAGGTGATCGAGTGGCGTCGCGACATCCACGAGCATCCCGAGCTGGGCAACCGTGAAGTCCGGACGGCCGCGCTGATCGCGGACCACCTGAAGCGGCTCGGCTACGAGGTCCGCACCGGCGTCGCGAAGACCGGCATCGTCGCGGTGCTGCG
The DNA here is from genome assembly GCA_963205165.1 of Pseudomonadota bacterium. Lineage (GTDB taxonomy): Bacteria > Pseudomonadota > Gammaproteobacteria > Burkholderiales. Next base: position 349 of record CAUJJX010000382.1, read on the forward strand.
CGGCGGGAAGCCGGGCCCCGTCGTCGCGCTCCGGGCCGACATGGACGCGCTCCCGGTCACGGAAGACGTCGACCTGCCGTTCGCGTCGAAGGTGCGCGCGACGTACGGCGGCAAGGAGACCGGTGTGATGCACGCATGCGGGCACGACACGCACGTCGCGATGCTGATGGGCGCCGCGGAGGCGCTCGCGGAAGTGAAGGACCGCATCCCGGGCACCGTGAAGCTGATCTTCCAGCCGGCGGAGGAAGGCCCGCCGCCCGGCGAGGAAGGCGGCGCCGCGCTGATGCTGAAGGAAGGCGCGTTCGACGCCCCGGTGCCCGAGGTCGTGTTCGGACTCCACATCGGCTCGATGCTGAACGCCGGCCAGATCGGCTACCGGCCCGGCGCGACGCTCGCCTCGGCCGACGTGCTGAAGATCGTCGTGAAGGGGAAGCAGACGCACGGCTCCGCACCCTGGGGCGGCATCGATCCGATCGTCGTCGCGTCGCAGATCGTGCTGGGCCTGCAGACGATCGTGAGCCGTCAGGTGAACATCCCGAACGAGCCCGCCGTCGTCACGATCGGCGGCATCGACGGCGGCATCCGCTTCAACATCATTCCGGACAAGGTGACGATGGTCGGCACGGTCCGCACGTTCAACGAGGCGCTGCGCGACGACATCCACATGCGCATCCGCCGCACGGCCGAGAACATCGCCGAGGCGTCCGGCGCGACGGCCGAGGTGACGATCGACAAGCCCTACGACGTGACCGTCAACGACCCCGTGCTGACGACACGCATGCTGCCGACGCTGAAGCGCGTGGCCGGCGCCGACAACGTGCAGCTGCGCGACAGGCTGATGGGCGCCGAGGACTTCTCGTTCTTCGCGCAGAAGGCGCCGGGGCTCTTCCTGTTCATCGGCGGCACGCCGGCCGGACAGGACGCCGCGAAGATGCCCTACAACCACTCGCCGAAGTTCTCGATCGACGAGTCCGCGCTGAAGCTCGGCGTGCGCACGCTGCTGCACCTCACGATGGACTACATGGGCGCGAAGTGATCGGCGCACGGATCGTCCACGCACGACAGCCGCGGATCGCGAACGAAGTCCGCATCGCGATCCGCGGCACCTCGATCCGTCTCGCACGCGCAGCGGCGCGCGCATGAACTTCCTCGCGCACGTGTATCTCTCGCCGCCGACGGCAGACGCGCGGCTCGGCAGCCTGCTCGGCGATTTCGTGAAGGGGCCGGTGGACGCCGCCGGCTACAACGCCGAGATCACGGCCGCGATCCGGCTGCACCGCGCGATCGACACGTTCACCGACGCGCACCCGGTCGTGCTGGCGAGCAAGGCGCGCATCTCGCCAGCGCGGCGGCGGTACGCGGGCATCCTCGTCGACATCTTCTACGACCACTTCCTCGCGTCCGGCTGGGACGACCACCACGACGCGCCGCTCGAACATTTCTCGGTCGAGGTGTACGCGGAACTGCGGATGCATCGACATCCCGTGCCGGAGCGCTTCGCCGCGATGGCAGCGCACCTCGTCGACGACGACTGGTTCGGCACGTACCGGTCGATCGGCGGCATCGACACGACGCTCGCGCGCATGAGCCGCCGCCTGCGGCCCGACGCGCCGATCCGCGATGCCGTGATCGAGCTGGAGGAGAACTACGACGCGCTCCGCGAGGATTTCCGGGCGTTCATCCCGGACCTGCGGGCGGCGGTGGCGGCGCGGATCGCGGCGTCCGCCCGGGAGAATTGATCCAACCGGGCGGGCGGATCGGCATGCGCACGTTCGTCCGGCGCGTGCGGCGCGGTCAGGGCTTTTCCCAGTCCCAGTCGAGCAGGTCCCACATGACCCGCTCCGACACGTTGGTCAGCCGGTAGGTGCCGCGACCCTTCACGCCGGCGTAGGCGCCCGTGCCGCCGAGCAGTTCGATGGTCCCTTCCCAGCCGGTCGCCGTCGCCTTGCCGGCGCACTTCGCGAACAGTTTTCCATCCGGCATCGTGAAGGTCTTCAGGCATTCGCCGGTGCCGGCGCCGTCGCCCTTCCACATCACCTGGTAATGCGCCTTGTCGAGCCACGCACCCCGGGCGTTGTTGAACACGAGGCCGTCCATCTCGCCGATCATCACGGCCCCGCCCGGATGCCCATCCGGCGTCTTGATCTGCTGGAAACCCACGTGCGTGAGCACGGCGAGCCCCTGGAATTTTCCGCGCTCGCCGGCAGTGGACGCGACCGGTGCAGCGAGGACAGCGGCACCGCAGACGGCGGCGGCGAACTTCACGAAACGTCGATGGGCATTGCGGATCATGGTGATCTCCGGGTGCGTGG
>CAUJJX010000383.1 GCA_963205165.1 Pseudomonadota bacterium
GAAGTTCTTCCCGTGGAGCAGCACGACGGTCCGGCCGTTCGGCCGCGCGGGTGAGATGTCCATGTAGCCCATCGCGAGCGTCTGCCGCTGCGACTCGAACGCGAAGCGCTCGACGGGGAACGGGTACTCGAAACCCTCGAGCTCGGGGCCGTAGCCCGCCGGCCCCTCGGCGCGGGCGGCGGAGGCTGCGATGAAGAGGGCGGCAACCATCGCGGCAAGCCGTGTCGGGGTCATGAGGTTCTCCGGATCTGGGGTGGTGCGGCGTTCGGGATGGCGTCGACGGATGCGGCTGACGGCGTCGGGTGCGGATGCCGGGGCGTCGTCCGAGTCCTGCGGTCGTCCCCGCCGATCACGTCCCGGCGCCGCATTTCTGTCCCGATTATGCCGGGGCACGCTGCACGGACGCCGATCGCGGATGTTCGTTCGTTCCGGCGGGGCATCGGCGTCGCCCCTGCCACCGCAGGGTTCGTCGGGAATGCGCCCGGTGCACCGGGCGATGGCGTTTCATGAGCCGGCGGTCTCGCCCCGGTCTGCCCGGGTGGCGCGGTCCGCAGCGACCCGCGTGACCGGTGTCGAAATCGTTGACGGTGCGCCGCCCGAATTTCCGCCGTGCGGGGGTAGTCGTTTGAAACGTAAGGCGAATGATCGGCAGGCACGGGCGTTGCAAAACACGCGCTCCAGAAGCGCCTGCTTCGAGATCTCGTCCGAACTTGGCGGTTGGGCACGAGGAAAAACGCCACGCGAAAGCGTGGCGTTTTTTTTGTTCGTCGGCGCGATGGCCGACCCCATCGAAGGCAATGGGCGCGTCCCCGGGGGGCGCACCGGACGATCGCGTCCGGGCGCCGCAGTGGTTCCGGCGACGAACGTTCATCCGCGCGCTCCCCGGATCGCCGTTCCGGGACCTCTCCACAATGGCTGCGCCGATCGCCGTCTGGCCCGGCGTCACGGTCCCGCAGGCCGCGCCCATCCACATCGAGTGCGACCTGCCGCCGCACCCTCGCGTCCCGGACGCGCGAGTGCGCCCGGCGAGCTTCGGTGTCAAGCCGCCGATGACCCTATTCCATATGCAGCATTCATATTGACCCGCTGCGGTGCCGTCCCTAGTGTCCGCCCCGAGCGGTGCCGGCATCGCGGTCAGCGATCGTGCCGGCATCCGTTTCGTCCGGTACGTCGACTGCGTCGATCCGGCATCGGTTGTCGTCATGGCGACGATCGAGTGGCTCGACGATCGAGTGCCCCGACGATCGCGACGCAAGCGCGTTGTGGCAGTGCAGTCGTTGCATCGGCGGATCTCGCTGAAGCAGGGCGGTGACGCCCGTCACGGAAGCACCGGCGGTATCGGGCACGGCCCGGTGCCCCCACCGGATGCCGCGCGTCGGGCCATCGTCCAGCGCAGTCGCCGGTGGTTCGAGAAGCAGAACCGATCTCCACGGACGGAGGGCGACGGATGGGCTTCACGGTCTCGAAGGCGGGTCGCGACGGCGTCGTGCCGTCGCGGGCGGCTTGCGTGTAGGCGGCGCCATGGGCCTCTTCCGGAGCTTCCAGGCGTCGCCGCGGCCCTCGGTGTCCGAGGGCCCTGCCGACATGCCGCTGCGCGCGGACGACTGGCTCTGGCTGCTGGCCGCCGCCGCGCAGCTTCTGCGCGTGTCGTTCGATGCCGCGACGACGTTGCGTGGTTGTCCACCGCCCTATTCCGTCCGGGGCCTGATGGCCGTTGCTGCGTCGTCGGGCATGCGCATGGGCGAGGTGGTGTTCGGCACCTCGGGCTTCGCGGGGCTCCCGTTTCCCGTCGTGGCGTTCGTGCGATCGAGTGCTGACGACGGCGATGCCACTGCCAATGCTGCCGACGCGGCTGGTGCCGAAGCTGGTGTCCCGGGCGGACCCGCCGCCGATGGCACGGGCGTCCACGGATCCGGCGGCCGCGCAGCCCCTGCGGATCCGCCGTCCGCACCAGTCGGGCAGGGCGTGGCGGCCACGGCCACCGAACTGCGTCCCGTGCTCGTCGTGCGTGGCGACACCGGCCGCGCGCTCTTCTTCCGGGCGGGCAGCGACACGGCCGAAGTGGCGCCGCTCGACGAATTCCTCGCGATGGTCGAGCCCGTCGGGCTGCTGGCGGCGGCCGCCGCGCCGGCACTGCCCGGCGATCCCGCGGACATCTCCTCGCCGCCCCGCGTCTTCGGATTCCACTGGTTCGTCCCCGAGATCCTGAAGCACCGCCGCATCTGGATCGAGGTGCTGGCCGCGTCGCTGATGATCCAGGCCGCCGGGCTCGCGGTGCCACTGTTCACGCAGGTGATCCTCGACAAGGTCGTCGTCCACCGGACGTACTCGACACTCACCGTCGTCGCCGTCGGCCTGGTCCTGTTCGCGATGTTCTCCGTGACCATGTCGTGGGTCCGGCAGTACCTCGTGATCCACACGGGCACGCGCGTCGACGCGGTCCTCGGTGCGCACGTGTTCCGGCATCTGCTGCGGCTGCCGCCGGCGTGGTTCGAGACGCGTCCGACCGGTACCGTCGTCACCCGGCTGCACGGCGTCGAGACCATCCGGGAATTCCTCTGCGGTGCCGCCATCGCCGTGCTGCTCGACATCCCGTTCGTGCTGCTGTTCCTGTGCGTGATGCTCTGGTACTCGTGGCAGTTGTCGCTGCTCGTCGTCGCCGTGCTCGCCGCGATGGCCTTGTTGAGTGCAGGTGTCTCGCCGCTCCTGCGTGCGCGCGTCGACCGGCAGTTCCTCGCGGGTGCACGCAATCAGGCGTTCGTGACCGAGCACGTCGCGGGCATCGCGACGGTCAAGACACTGCAGGCCGAAGCCCAGGTCGAGCGTCGCTTCGAGGACCACCTCGCGGAATACCTCGAGGCCGGCTTCGCGACGCGCCGTCTGGCCTCGACGTACGGCACGTTCGTGTCCGCGCTCGAACAGGCGATGACCATCGGCGTCCTCGTCGCCGGCGCGCTGCTCGTGATCGAGCGGCCCGGTTTCACCATCGGGATGCTCGTCGCGTTCCAGATGCTCGCGAGCCGGCTGTCGCAGCCCGTCGTGCGACTCGCGGGGCTCTGGCAGGACGCGCAGCAGGCGGCCGTCGCCGTCCGTCGCCTCCGCGACCTCATGGACTGCCCCGCGGAACCCTACGAATCCGCGCCGCGTCGTGCGCGCGGCGGCGTTCCCGCGATCGAGTTCCGCGCCGTCGGATTCCGCTACGGACCCGACCGCGCGTGGGTCCTTCGCGGCCTCGACCTCCACCTCGCGCGCGGCGACCTGCTGCTCGTGACGGGGCGATCAGGATGCGGCAAGAGCACGCTCGCGAAGCTGCTCCTCGGGTTCCGCTGGCCCGAGGAGGGCAGCGTGCTCGTCGGCGGCACCGATGCCCGTCATCTCTCGGCGAACGAACTCCGCGAACACTTCGGCGTGGTCCCCCAGGAGCCTGTCCTGTTCTCCGGTTCGATCCACGAGAACCTGTTGCGCGCCGATGCTTCCGCATCGCTCGACGACATGGTGCTGGCGTGCCGCGCAGCGGGCATCCACACCTTCATCGAAGCGCTTCCCGAGGGCTACCAGACGCGCATCGGCGAACGCGGCAGCGGCTTGTCCGGCGGGCAGAAGCAGCGCATCGCGATCGCACAGGCCCTGCTGAAGCGCGCGCGCGTGCTGATCTTCGACGAAGCGACGAGCGCGCTCGATGCCGACACCGCCGAGGAACTCGCTCAGACCATCAATCGCCTGCGTCCGCAGGTCGCGATCCTCTTCATCGCGCATCACGCGCCGCGCACGCTCGAAGTCACCCGGACGTTGCGGCTGGATGCGCCGACGCAGTCATCGCAACCGGGGAACACGACGTGATCGCCATCGTCGACGACGCACCAGTCGCATCCATCCGCGGGGTGTCAGCCGTCGGTCGCTCCGGGCGCGACGACACGTTCTCGCAGGGCGGTGGATTGCGGGCCGACCTTCGTTCCACAGCACCCATGCCGAATCCGATGCGCGCACCGACGCCGCGCAGCCACTTGAGGGACACCACCGTGAACTGTTT
>CAUJJX010000384.1 GCA_963205165.1 Pseudomonadota bacterium
CGGCGTCGCGCGGATGACGCAGGTGCGGTCGGTGTCGATCTTCGGGCTCTCGGTCGTGACGGTGACGTTCGCCGACCGGACCGACGACTACTTCGCGCGGCAGCAGGTGATGGAGAAGCTCCAGAGCATCACGCTGCCGCCCGGTGCATCGCCCTCGCTGGGGCCGCTGACGAATGCGGTGGGCGAGATCTTCCGGTACGTCGTGCAGGCGCCACCCGACATGCCGGCGACCGAGGTGCGCGCCCTCCAGGACTGGGTGATCCGCCCGGCGCTGCGCCGGCTCGTGGGCGTCGTCGAGGTGGTGAGCTTCGGCGGCGCCGTGAAGGAATACCAGGTGCGCGTCGATCCGCAGCGGCTGCGCAAGTACGGACTCACGCTCGACCAGGTGGCCGGCGCGCTCGGCACGAGCAGCGGCAATGCCGGCGGCGGCATCGTGCGGCGTGGCGACGAGGCCCTGCTCGTGCGATCGATCGGGCTGCTGCGCAGCATCGACGACATCCGGCGCGTGGTCGTGGTCGCGCGGGCGGGCAGCCCGGTGTTCGTCGGCGACATCGCGGACGTCGACATCGGCCAGCGGCCGCGGTCCGGCATCGTGGGCTTCAACGACAACGACTCCGTCGTGCAGGGCATCGTGCAGATGACGAAAGGCTTCAACGCGAGCCTCGCCGTCGAGAACGTGAAGCGCGGCCTCGAGGAACTGAAGCACAAGCTCCCGCCGGGCGTGAAGCTCGTGCCGTACTACGACCGGACGGAGCTCGTGAAGCACACGGTGCACACGGTCACCGAGAACCTCGCGGTCGGCGCGCTGCTCGTCGTGGCGATCCTGCTCGTCTTCCTGCGCGACTGGCGTGCGGCCGCGATTGTCGCGGCGGTGATCCCGCTGTCGCTGCTGTCGGCGTTCATCCTGATGGATGCGAAGGGCGTGTCGGCGAACCTGATCTCGCTGGGCTCGGTCGACTTCGGGATCATCGTCGACAGCGCCGTCGTGCTCGTCGAGGCGCTGATGGTGAAGCTCGCGATCGCTAAGGCCGACCCGGCGATCCAGCACCACACGCTCGGCTGGCGCATCCACGTGCTCCGCAACACGGCCGTGTCGATGGGCAGCCCGATCCTGTTCTCGAAGGCGATCATCATCCTGGCCTTCCTGCCGATCTTCACGTTCCAGCGCGTCGAGGGAAAGATCTTCTCGCCGATGGCCTGGACGCTGTCGTTCGCGCTCGCGGCCGCGATCATCCTCACGCTCACGCTCGTCCCGGCGCTGCTGTCGTTCGCGGTCCGCGGGAGCGACATGGCCGAGAAGCACAGCGGGTGGATGGACGCGCTGCGGTCGGGCTATCGCTCGCTGCTCGGGTGGGCATTCCAGCACCGGATGCCCGTGATCGGCACGTCGCTCGCGATCCTGCTGCTCGCGGTCGTCGGCGCGCCGCGGCTCGGCAGCGAGTTCCTGCCGAAGCTCGACGAGGGGAACATCTGGTTGACGATCACGCTGCCACCGTCGACGGCACTCGATCGCACGAAGGAAGTCGAGCGCGTCGTCCGCGGCGTGCTGCGCAGCTATCCCGAGGTGAACAACGTGATCACCCACGTGGGTCGACCGGACGACGGCACCGATCCGAAGGGTCCGAACAGCATGGAGATCATGGCGGACCTGAAGCCGCACGGCACATGGCGCTTCCCGTCGAAGGAGGCGCTGATCGCCGACATGGCGCACAGGATCCGTGCGATGCCGGGCGTGCCGACCAACTTCTCGCAGGTCATCGAGGACAACGTCGAGGAGGCGCTGTCGGGCGTGAAGGGCGAGATCGCCGTCAAGATCTACGGGCCCGACCTCGAAGTCCTCGAGGACAAGGGCGAGCAGGTCGCGTCGATCCTCGCGGGCATCAAGGGCAGTGCGGACGTCGCGGAGATCAAGGTGGGCGGCGCGACCGAACTCGCCGCGACGCTCGATCGCGAGAAGCTCGCACGCTACGGACTCAACGTGGCCGACGTGAATCGCGCCGTGACGACGGCCCTCGCGGGCGTCGCCGTGAACACGTTCTACGAGGGCGGCCGGTCGTTCGACGTGACGCTGCGGCTGGCGGCGCCGTTCCGCGAAGCGGCCGACGCCCTGAGCGAGGTGCCGATCGCGCTGCCCGGCGGCACGGCGACGATCCCGCTCGGCGAGGTGGCCCGCATCGACGTCAAGCAGGGTGCCGCCCGGATCTCCCGCGAGGCCGGCGGACGCAACGTCGCCGTCAAGGCGAACCTCCTCGGTCGCGACCAGGGCAGTTTCGTGGCGGAGGCACAGAAGAAGGTGGCCGAGCAGGTCCGTCTGCCGCCGGGCTACACGATGACCTGGGGCGGCCAGTTCGAGAACCAGCAGCGGGCCGTCGCCCGGCTGAAGGTGATCGTCCCGCTGTCGCTGCTCGGCATCTTCGTGCTGCTGTTCTGGGCGTTCCGGTCGATGCCGACGGCGCTGCTGATCCTGGCGATGGTCCCGTTCACGCTGATCGGCGGTGTCGCGGGGCTCGCGCTCGCCGGGATGCATCTCTCGATCTCGGCGGCCGTCGGCTTCATCGCCGTGGCCGGCATCTCGGTCCAGAACGGCGTGATCATGGTCGAGTGCTTCCTCGAAGGGCTCCGCAACGGTGCGCCGTGGGACCGCGCGGTCCTCGACGGTGCCGTCGAGCGGCTCCGGCCCATCGTGATGACGGCGCTGATGGCAGGGCTCGGCCTGCTGCCGGCGGCGCTGTCCCACGGGATCGGGTCCGAGACGCAGCGTCCGTTCGCCGTCGTGATCGTCGGGGGCATCGTCTCGGCGACGGTGTTCACGCTCCTCCTGCTGCCGCTCGTGTTCGGCTGGATCGCCGGGGATCGCCAGGCGCCCGCCGCGCCGCAATCCCGGGGCGGGGCGATTCCTGCTTTCCCGGAGGGGCCGACGGCGGTGAACGGTATTCAGGGAATATCTCCGGATGCTGTCCTTAGGCCCTGATTTTTGGTATTTTCCGGGCAAGGATTTCCCGGCTGTAGATGGGTCCGGCAGTGCCGCCTTCAGTGGGCGCTGCAATGACCGTTAAGCCCCGTCGTCAGCCCCGTCGCTCCACCGGAGCGGCCTCCACCGAGGACAAGCATGAGACGGATCTTTGCGCTGTTCGGCATCGCAGCCACCCTGGGCATCAGCGGGGTCGCCTCGGCCGCGCGGGACGTGCCGGGCGCACTCCCCAGACTCGAATCGAGCTCCGTGATCGTCGTCGACCAGGAACAGGGTCAGGCGATCTACGCGAAGAACACCCTGGCGGTGCAACCCATCGCCTCCATCACGAAACTCATGACGGCCGTCGTCGTCCTCGACGCGCGGCTGCCGCTCGACGAGCAGCTCGACGTCTCCAACGAGGATCTCGACTTCATCAAGGGCACGCACTCCCGGCTCGGCGTCGGCACCGTGCTCACGCGCGGCGAGATGCTGAAGCTCGCGCTGATGGCGTCCGAAAACCGCGCCGCGTCCGCGCTGGCCCGGCACTATCCCGGCGGCTTCCCGGCCTTCGTGGCCGCGATGAACCGCAAGGCTCGCGAGCTCGGCATGCAGGACACCCGGTTCGTCGATTCCACGGGCCTCAACCCGGACAACGTCTCGACAGCGCAAGATCTCGTCAAGCTCGTCCAGGCCGGCTACCAGTACCCGGTGATCCGCGAGTTCACGACGTCCAGCTCGCACCTCGTCGCCGTCGACAGCGGGGCGCGCAACCGCTTCCTCGCGTTCAACAATTCCAACGGCCTCGTGCGCGCCGGCCAATGGGACATCGGTCTCTCGAAGACCGGCTACATCTCCGAGGCCGGTCGCTGCCTCGTGATGCAGGCCCGGATCGCCGCCAAGCCCGTGATCATCGTGCTGCTCGACTCGTGGGGTAAGTTCTCCCGGATGGCCGACGCGAACCGCATCAAGAGCTGGATCGAGATGGAGATGGGCGTCCGCGAGCCGCCGCGCATCCGTACCGTCGCGGTGCGCCACGCGCCGCGTCACTCGGTCCGTGCGTCGAAGATGATCCGCGTGCGTGGCGAAGGTCGCACCGTGCGGGCGCGCACCCGACGCATGTGACCGGTCGGCCGACGCCTCCCGGGGTGTCATGAACGAAGGGCCTGTTCACACTGATGGTGAACAGGCCCTTGTCATTTAGTAGTTGCCTTTCCGGAAGTGTCGATCTGGATCAGGGACGCGGCGGTGTCCAGCCGATCGCCCGCGAGATCGCCTCCGCGCCTTCGCGCACGAGTTGTCCCCACGCCTTGTTCAGCCGGTTCGACGGGGCCGAGATCGACAGGCCGGCGACGAGCCGCTGCTCGTCGTCGCGGATGCCCGCCCCGATGCACGACACGCCGTTCTCGGCTTCCTCGTTGTCGAAGGCGTAGCCGATCCGGCGAATCTTCTCGAGTTCCTTGTTGAGCGACCCGAGGTCGCAGAGCGTGTTGCGGGTGAGCCCGGGCAGCCGGGTGCGGACCGCGTAGTCACGGCACTTCTCGGGTCCGTCTTCCAGCAGGAAGATCTTGCCGACCGCGGTCACGTGCAGCGGTGCCCGGGCGCCGATCAGGTGCGCGACCCGCATGGCCTGGCGGTCGGACACGAGACGTTCGACGTAGACCATCTCGTCGCCCTGCCGCACGGACAGGTTCACGGTCTCGTGGAGTTCCTGGTGCAGCTGCCGCATGACCGGCAGCGCTTCCGCGCGCAGGTCGATGCGGGACTTCACGAGGTGACCGAGTTCCATCAGCCGGGTGCCGAGCCGGTAGCTGCCGGGTTCGACGCGATCGACGACGCGGTGTTCGACCATCATCGCGAGGATGCGATGGGCCGTGGACGTGTGCAGGCCGGTCAGGCTGGCGAGCCGCTTCAGGTTGAGAGGTTCGGGGCTGGCGGCGAGGGCGTCGACCAGGTCCATCATGCGTTCGATCACCTGGATCGAGGTCCGACCGGTAGCTTGGGCCACGGATGCGACGGGAAGAGTCGGAATGACGACGGCCCGGATTCTAGCCCGGAAGGTCCGGCGGGACACTGAACGCGTCGGGCGGTCGTCCGGCGATCGATGCGCTGCGAGAGACGA
>CAUJJX010000385.1 GCA_963205165.1 Pseudomonadota bacterium
CGGATCGCGTCGCGGCCATCGCCGGAGCGCGAGCGACCGGTCGGCGACCGTGCGAGCGAAGGCCGTGATTCACGTCATCGTTCACGGCGTTCACCCGTGCGTGCCGACCGTCCGCACGCTATCGTTCCGCCCATGCTGCCCACCCAGGATCACCTGCTCGCCTGCCGCGCGCCGTACGACTTCGACGCCCTGCTCGGCTTTCTCGCGGCCCGGACCATCGACGGGGTCGAGGTCGTCGCCGACGGTCGCTACGCACGCGCCGTCCGCAGCGTGGACGGCGACACGACGCACCGCGGCTGGATCGAGGTCACCCACGCGCCGGAACGCGGCGGCCTTCGGCTCGTGATCTCGCCCGGCCTGGCCGGTGCCCTGCCCGACGTGACGATGCGCGCGCAGCGGCTGTTCGACACCGCGGTCGATCCGGGTCTCGTCGCCGCGACGCTCGGCCCGCTCGCGGCGGCTGCCCCCGGGTTGCGCCGACCGGGAGCTTTCGACGGCTTCGAACTGGCCGTCCGCGCCGTCCTCGGCCAGCAGATCACCGTGAAGGCCGCGCGCACGCTCGCCGGACGCTTCGCCCGCGCCTTCGGCGACCCGCTCGTGACGGACATCGACGGACTCGACGCACTGTTCCCGACGCCGACGCGCATTGCCGCGCTCGACGTTCCGGCGATCGCGAGCCTCGGCATCATCCGGTCGCGCGCCACGGCGATCCTCGCGATCGCGGCGGCCATCGATGCCGGCGAACTGACGCTCGATCCGTCGGCCGACGTCCCCACGCAGATTGCCCGGCTGCGCGCCCTGCCCGGCATCGGCGACTGGACGGCGCAGTACATCGCGATGCGGGCGCTGGCGTGGTCCGACGCGTTCCCGCATTCGGACTACGGCGTGAAGAAGGCACTCGGCACGCAGACCGATCGCGAGACGCTCGCCGCCGCGGAAGCCTGGCGGCCGTGGCGTGGGTACGCCGTGATGCATCTCTGGCGATCGCTCGCCGACGACCGGCCGGCGCCATGAACGCCGGGCACGGGCCGCGCCGCCCCCAACACACAGTCCCCCGCGGATGACCTCCATGCCTGCCGCCCTCGACCGCTTCCTCACCAGCAGCCCCGCCGTGCTAGCCGCGGCGGGCATCGCCTTCACGGTCGTCCTGACACTCGGCTGGCTCGCCTTCGTGTTCTTCCGTTCGCGCCTCGAGACCCTGCGCGGCCACCTCGACGCGATCCTCGCCACGACGAGCAGCGGGTTCGTCCTCGTCGACGTCGACGGGCGCATCACGGACAGCAACGACGCGATGGCATCGATGCTCGGGACGACCCGTGCCGCGCTCCGCGGGCGGCCGCTGCTCGATCTCGTCGAGCCGGACGACGCCGCCCGGATGCGCGACAACTACAGCGTCGAAGTGCGGCTGCGGCGTGCGGACGGCACGCACCTGCCGTGTCTCGTCCAGGGCAACACCGTGCGCGGGGGGAACGGCCGGCCGCGCTACGCGTTCGCGCTGTTCAGCGACATCAGCGACCGGATCGCCGCGACCGGGGCGCTGACCGTGGCCGCCGAGGAACAGCAGGCGATCTTCGACTCCGCCGACGTCGGCATCGTGCTGCTGCGCGACCGGACGATCGTGCGCAGCAACCGGCGGATGGACGAGATCTTCGGCTTCACGCCGGGCAGCCAGATCGGCCGCTCGACGCGCCACTGGTACGTCGACGACGCAGCCTGGATTGCCGCCGGCGAGCCCGCGTACGACGACATCCGGCGCGGCGAGATCCACGTCAGGGAGCAGGAACTCGTGCGTGCGGACGGTTCGTGGTTCTGGGCGCGCCTGTCCGGCCGCGCCGTCGATCCGGCCGCCCCGGAGAAGGGCACCGTCGTCCTGATCGACGACGTCACGACCGAGCGCGAGGCGGTCGCGGCGCTGCGCGTCGTCAACGAGCAGCAGCAGGCGCTGTTCGACGCGGCGAGCGCGGGCTTCGTCCTCATGAAGGATCGACGCGTCGCGCGCTGCAACCGCAGCCTCGAGGAGATGTTCGGCTACGCCCCCGGCGAACTCGACGACCAGCCGACCCGACTCTGGTATCCCGACGACGCATCGTACGAACTGGTCGGCCGCGAGGGCTATGACGCCGTGTGGCGCGGCGACACCGACCTGCGCGAGCACGAGCTCGTCCGCAAGGACGGCAGCCGCTTCTGGGCGCGCATGTCCGCCCGCGCCGTCGATCCGTCCGACCGTTCGAAGGGCACGGTGAGCGTCCTCGTGGACATCACCGCCGCGCGCACCGCGGCCGCGGCGCTGCGCCGGGCCAACGAGGAACAGCGGGCGATCCTCGATTCCGCGACGTCGGGCATCGTGCTGCTCCGCGACCGCGTGCAGGCGCGCTGCAACCGCCGGCTGCACGAGATGTTCGGCTACACCCCGTGGGAGATGGTCGGGCAGCCGTCGCGCATGTGGTATCCGGACGATGCCTCGTGGAACGCCACCGGCGCCGCGGCCTATGAACACATCTGGCGCGGCGAGACCTTCAGCATCGAGCAGCAGCTCGTGCGCCGCGACGGCAGCCGCTTCCACGCGCGGCTCACCGGCCGCGCCGTCGACGCGACCGACCCCGCGAAGGGCACGGTGCTGATCATCGACGACATCACCGTGGAGCGCGCCGCACTCGACGAGATGCGCCGCGCGAAGGAACTCGCCGAGGACGCCGCCCGGATCAAGTCGGATTTCCTCGCGAACATGAGCCACGAGATCCGCACGCCGATGAACGCGATCATGGGGCTTTCGCACCTCGCGCTGAAGACCGATCCGACGGCGCGGCAGCGCGACTACCTGAAGAAGATCCAGGGCTCCAGCCAGCACCTGCTCGGCATCATCAACGACATCCTCGACCTCTCGAAGATCGAGGCCGGGAAGATGATCGTCGAGCACGTCGACTTCGCGCTGGAGCGCGTGCTCGACAACGTCACCGCGCTGATCGCCGAGAAGGCCGCGGCGAAGGGCCTCGAACTGATCATCGACATCGCGCGTGACGTGCCCGCGCATCTCGTCGGCGATCCGCTGCGGCTCGGGCAGGTGATCGTCAACTTCGCGAACAACGCCGTGAAGTTCACCGAGCAGGGCGAGGTCGCGATCCGCATCGCCGTCGCCCACGCCTTCGATCGCGAAGTCCTGCTGAAGATCTCGGTGCGCGACACCGGCATCGGCGTGACCGACGAGCAGCGCGCCCGCCTCTTCCGGAGCTTCGAGCAGGCCGACACGTCGACCACGCGGCGCTACGGCGGCACCGGTCTCGGGCTCGTCATCTCGAAGCACCTCGCCGAACTGATGGGTGGCGAGGTCGGCGTCGAAAGCGCGGCCGGCGCCGGGTCCACGTTCTGGTTCACGGTGCGCGTCGGCTACGGCCAGGCGAGATCGCGAGCCCTGCTCCCCGCGCCCGACCTGCGCGGCCGCCGCATGCTCGTCGTCGACGACAACGCGAACGCCTGCGAAGTCCTCGTCGACATGCTCCGGAGCATGACCTTCGTCGCGACTGCCGTGACATCCGGCGCCGCCGCGATCACGGAGATCGCGAGAGCATCGGCCGCCGGCGAACCCTGGGACGTCGTCTTCCTCGACTGGCAGATGCCGGTCATGGACGGCGTCGCGACGGCGCACGAGATCCGCAGGCTCGGACTCGCGCAGCCGCCCCATCTCGCGATCGTCACGGCGTACGGCCGCGACGAACTCGTGACCGCCGCGAACGCTGCCGGCATCGAGGACGTCCTCATCAAGCCGGTCAGCGCGTCGCTGCTCTTCGACACGGCGATGCACATGCTCGGTGGCGTGCGCGAGTTGCACCGCGACGAGGACGACGAGGTCGCGCCCGCAACCGACCTCGCCGCCATCGCGGGCGCCCGCCTCCTGCTGCTGGAGGACAACGACCTCAATCAGGAAGTCGCGTCCGAGATGCTCCGGCAGGCCGGGCTCGTCGTCGACATCGCCGGCAACGGCGCGATCGGCCTGGAGATGGCGCGCACGGGGGCGTACGACGGCGTGCTGATGGACATGCAGATGCCGGTGATGGACGGCCTCACGGCGACGCGCGAGATCCGGAAGCTGCCGCAATGCGCCGGGCTGCCGATCCTCGCGATGACGGCCAACGCGATGGCTGGCGACCGCGAGCGCTGCCTCGACGCCGGGATGAACGATCACATCGCGAAGCCGATCGACCCCGACGATCTCTGGAAGAAGCTCCTGCGCTGGGTGAAACCGCGGACCGCCGCGACGACCCTCGCACAGCCGTCGACGCCGTCACTGCCGACTGCCGGCACGGAGGCCGGGGCCGCGTCCGCGTCGCCCCCATCGACATCCGCGACGGCCGACCTCGCCGGCATCGAGGGGCTCGACGTCGATCTCGGGCTGCGGCAGGCGATGGGCCGGGTGACGCTCTACCGCTCGCTGCTGAACCGGTTCGTCCACGGCCAGCGCGACTTCCCCGCCCGGATCGCGGCCGCCATCGTCGACGCCGACTGGGTCACCGCGGAACGCCTCGCGCATTCGCTCAAGGGCGTGTCCGCGCAGATCGGCGCGACGAGCCTCCGCGGCATCGCCGAGGCACTCGAGGTCGCCGTGCGGCGCCGCCTGCCGGCCGCGACGCTCGATGACCAGCAGGCCGCGATCGCGCATGCCCTCGACGCACTCGTCGAGGCGATCGTCGCGCGCCTGCCGCCGGAGATGCCGGTGCCGCTTGCCACCGACATCGACGAGACGGCGCTGCGCGACGTCTGCGTCCGGCTCGCGACGCAGCTCGGCGACGACGATTTCGCGAGTGGCCAGTGGCTCGAACAGCACGCGTCACTGCTGCGGACGGCGTTCGGCGATCACTATCCGCAGATCGCGCAGGCGATCCGCGCATTCGACTTCAGCGCGGCGCTCGACGGGCTGAAGGCCGCAGCCGCGAGCCGCGGGATCACGCTGTAGGGTCCGCGATCCTCCGGGACGCGACGGGCTTCGCGACGACGCACCGACGGCGTCGTCCGATCGCGAACCCGGCGCGTTGCTCCCCGAGGACGCGCCGCTTCGCCCCGGACGAACGTCGAGGCGGCGGCGCGGTCTGGTACCGGTGCAGGCCGCAACGCCCGCGCACCGGAACACGGAGAGAGAGACCATGACCCATTCCATCGCACGAACCGCCGGCCGCGCCGTGCTCGCCGGCCTGCTGCTGGCGCTGTCCGGCATCGCGGCGGCCGATTCCGACCACGGCCGGGGCGACGGCTTCCGCGGGCGCGGCGGGCGGGACCACGACTTCCGGCAGCGCGAGTTCCGCGATCGACCGATCGCGGGCGGACGCGTCTTCGAGCATCGGACGTCCGACCATCGCGACGACCGTCGGTACCGACACGTGCTCCCGAGCCTGCCGTCGCGCCACGAGATCGTGATGCACCACGGATCGCGCTACTACTTCGGCGGCGGACTCTGGTATCGCGGCGACCGGCCCGGGCGATTCGTCGTCGTGGCGCCGCCATTCGGCATCGTCGTGCCGATGCTGCCGCCGCTCACCACGACGATCGCCACCGGCAGCGCGCTCTACTACCTCTCGAACAACACGTACTACCAGCGCGGCGCGAGCGGCTACGTCGTCGTCGAGCCTCCGCCCTCGAACGTCGTCACGGCGCCCGCGCAGGTGGCATCCGCCGACCAGATCTACGCCTATCCGCGCGAGGGCCAGGACACCGAACGCCAGGCCGCCGACCGCGCCGGGTGCGACGACTGGGCCGTCGGCCAGACCGGCTACGACCCGCGCTTCGCGGGCACGGCGGGCGACACGATGGCGATGCAGAACCGCGACGCCCATCGCCGCGCGCTGACGGCATGCCTGGACGGTCGCGGATACACGGTGCGGTGAGCGCGTGTCGTCGTCCCGCGGGACGCATCGGACAGCGATCGCATCCGCGCGAAACAACGCGTCGGCAGCATGCGATCAGGGTTCCAGCGCACCGCGGTTGAGCCGCGCCTTCCAGAAGTCCGGATCGAGTTCGATGGCGCGGTCGTAAGCGCGCTTCGCGTCGTCGATGCGACCGGCCTGCTGCCACGCCCAGCCGAGGTTGTTCCAGACGCGCGCCTTGTCCGGCGATGTGCGCGCCGTGGCTTCCCAGAGCGCCACTTCGGTCGCGTAGTCGCGGTTGCGCAGCGCGGTGGCTGCACCGAGCAACAGTGCGATCGCGGCCGCCACTGCAATCCACGACGTGCGCGGCAGTCGCGTCGCGAACCCGGCGACCACGAGCGCGGGGCCGACGAGTGCGAGGTACAGGTGCCGGTCGTTGACGACATCGGCACGCGGCAGCACGGAATTCGTCGGCAGCAGCGCGACGAAGCAC
>CAUJJX010000386.1 GCA_963205165.1 Pseudomonadota bacterium
CCCGAAGGGAATGGCCGTATCGACGCGCATGGCGGCGTTGTCCTCCTTGCCCGGACGTCCAGTCCGGGCGGCGTCGTCCGTCTTGCCCTGCACGTCGATACGGCCATTCGCACTGGCATCCGTAGTGTTAACAGGCCCTAACCGCCACCGACATCGGTGCCGGCCGGCCCCAGCGCCATGGCCAGCACCCGTGCCACGTGCAACGCCTCGCGGCTCGCACCGTCGGCGATCTGGTGCCGGCAACTCGTGCCGTCCGCGACGATCAGCGTGTCCTGCGGCGCGGCGCGCACGGCGGGCAGCAGCGCCGCCTCGGCCATCCGCATCGACACCTCGTGATGCTCGGCCTCGTAGCCGAAGCTGCCGGCCATGCCGCAGCAGCTCGACTCGACCGTCGCCACTTCGAGCCCGGGCACGAGGGCCAGCGCGCGCTGCACGGCAGGCATCGCGCCGTACGCCTTCTGGTGGCAGTGTCCATGGAGCAGCGCACGTCTGGCAAGCGGCCGGAACGCTTTCCGGGCGGCGTCGGCCGATCGTGCGACGAATTCCTCGAACAGGACAACGGCATCCGCGAGCCGGTCCGCGGCGGGACCCAGTCCGAGGGCGCGGTATTCGTCCTGCAGCGTGTAGAGGCACGACGGTTCGAGCCCGACGACCGGCAGGCCGCGATCGAGGGCGGGCGCCAGCGCTTCGATCAGCCGCCGCGCCTCCGTGCGGGCGCGTTCGACCTGGCCCGTCGCGAGCCACGTCCGGCCGCAGCACAGCGGACGTCCGCCGCCGGACGGTGACGCCACCTGGACCTTGTGGCCGAGCGCTTCGAGCACGCGCACCGCGGCGCGCAGGTTCTCCGGCTCGAAGTAACGGTTGAAGGTGTCGGCGAACAGCACGACGGTCGCGTCGGCGGTCGTCGCGGCCTCTGCATCGCGGAAGCGGTCGCTGCGCCACTCGGGCAGCGGACGCTTTGCGGAGAGTCCGAAGAGCTTCTCGCCGAGCGCCGCGAGACCGGGCGCGCGGTTGCGGAGATTCGCGAGCCACGGCACGGACGCGAGCCACGGCGCGTAGTCCGGCAGTCCGGCGACGAGGCGGTCGCGCATCGTGGGCGCGTGCGTCTTGCGGTACTGGTGGATCCACTCGAGCTTCATGCGCGCCATGTCGACGCCCGTCGGACATTCGCGATGACAACCCTTGCAGCCGACGCAGAGTTCCATCGCGCCCTTCACCGCATCGGACGCGAGCGCGTCGGGGCCGAGCTGGCCGGACAGCGCGAGCCGCAGCGTGTTGGCGCGGCCGCGCGTCACGTGCTGCTCGTCGCGCGTGACGCGGTACGACGGACACATCGTCCCCGCGTCGAACTTGCGGCAGTGCCCGTTGTTGTTGCACATCTCGACGGCGCCGCCGAAGCCGCCCCACGCCGACCAGTCGAACGCCGTGTCGACCGGCTTGCGCACGTACGCCGGGCCGTAGCGGAAGAGCGAGCGGTCATCCATGCGCGTCGGCCGGACGATCTTGCCGGGGTTGAACAGCCCCGCCGGATCGAGGAGATCCTTGATCTCGCCGAGCGCCGCGGTGAGTCGCGCGCCGAGGATCGGTGCTATCCACTCCGATCGGACGAGGCCGTCGCCGTGCTCGCCGGAGAACGCCGCGCCCTTGTACTCGCGCACCAGTGCGCAGGCTTCCTCGGCGATCGCGCGCATCTTCGCGGCGCCGTCGGTCCGCATGTCGAGCACGGGCCGCACGTGCAGCGTGCCGACGGACGCGTGGGCGTACCACGTGCCGCGCGTGCCGTGCCTCGCGAACACCTCGTCGATGCGCCGCGTGTACTCCGCGAGATGCTCGAGCGGCACGGCGCAGTCCTCGATGAACGACACGGGTTTCCCGTCGCCCTTCATCGACATCATGATGTTCAGGCCGGCCTTCCGGACCTCCCAGAGATCGCGCTGCTGCCGCGCGTCGGTCACCTTCACGACGGCGTCGGGCAGGCCGTGGTCGGCGAGCAGCTCGACGAGGCGGTCGAGCTTCGCGACCTGCGCCGCGTGATCGTCGCCGGCGAACTCGACGAGCAGGATCGCGTCCGGCTGGCCGACGAAGAACTGTTCGACGATCGGCCGGAATTCCTCGTGGCCGCGCGCGAGTCCGATCATCGTGCGGTCGACCAGTTCGACCGCCTCGGGGTCGAGCTTCACGATCTCCTGGGTGATCGCCATCGCCTGGTAGAAGCTCGCGAAGTGCGCGACGCCGAGCACCTTGTGCTTCGGTACCGGCGCGAGCTTGAGCTGCAACCGGCGGAACCACGCGAGCGTGCCCTCCGAGCCCACGAGCAGGTGCGCGAGGTTGTGCGCCGCGTGCGGCTGGACCATGTCGAGGTTGTAGCCCTGCACGCGCCGCAGGACCGTCGGCCAGCGCGCCGCGATCTCGTCGGCCTCGCGCCGCGCGATCGCGTGGATGCGCGCGACGAGTTCGCGATACCGCGGCGGACCGCCCACGACGTCGTCCGACGGACCGAAGGTGCAGCGCTCGCCGTCCGCGAGCCACGCGTCGATCGCGAGGACGTTGTGGACCATGTTCCCGTACCGGATCGACCGCGCGCCGCACGAGTTGTTGCCGGCCATGCCGCCGATCGTCGCCTGCGCCGCCGTCGAGACGTCGACCGGATACCAGAGGCCCATCGGCCGGAGCTGCGCGTTGAGCCGGTCGAGCACGACACCCGGCTCGACCCGGACGGTGCGCGCATCGGCGTCGATCTCGACGACGCGGTTCAGGTGCTTCGACGTGTCGATGACGAGCGCGGCACCGACGGTCTGCCCGCACTGCGACGTGCCCGCGCCGCGCGGCAGCACCGGAATGCCGGCCTCGCGGGCGATGGCGATGGCCGTCGCGACGTCGTCCTCGGTGCGCGGTACGACGACGCCGACGGGCAGGATCTGGTAGATCGACGCGTCGGTCGAATAGCGGCCGCGGCTCGCGTCGTCGAACAGCACGTCGCCCTCGATGTCACGGGCGAGGCGGCGGGCGAGGGCGGGGTCGAAGATGGCGGACATGGCGGCCTTGGGTGTTGAGCTTGGGGTCGCGCGCTTCGCGGCGACCGTTGCAAGGGACGTGGACACCGTGACCCGGGTCCACCGATGCGTCGTGCTGTTCTCCCCTCGCCCGCTTGCGGGAGAGGGGCCGGGGGAGAGGGCAGGCCGCCGCGTCGATCACCGTCGGTCGCGCGACCTCCGCACCCTCTCCCTCGTTCCCTCTCCCGCAAGCGGGCGAGGGATGCCTGAAGCAACACGAACCGGCTTGTTTCGACGCCGACGGTTGTGCGGGCAACGACGTCGGATCACGCGCTTCGCGCCAATCCGACCTGCGGCGCTGCTCACCCCCGTCATTCCAGCGCAAGCTGGAATCCAGTCCGGCGGTGGCCGGTGCGATGTCCGGTGCCGGACCCCGGCGTTCGCTGGGGTGACGGAATGAGCAATGCCCGGTACCGAAGATACTGGCCGGCAGCGTCGCCTCGCGATGCGATGCGAACAACGCCGTCTTGACTCGGGTCACGGCATCCACCCGCTGGACCGATCCGTCCGAGCATGCCGTCCGGGTCCCGCCCGGTCAAACGCCCGCGGATCGTGCCTTGCCCCGCCGCGCACGCCGACGCTACGATGAACTTCCGCTGTCCATCGAGATCCCGCCCCATGAGTCACCGCGCCGGCCGCCACTTCCTGCAGATCCCCGGGCCCACGAACGTGCCCGACCGCGTGCTCCGCGCGATGGACCGTCCGACGATCGATCACCGCGGCCCCGACTTCAGCCGCCTCGGCCGCGCCGTGCTCGACGGACTCAAGCCGATCTTCGGCACGCACCACCCCGTGATCATCTACCCCGCGTCGGGCACCGGCGCCTGGGAGGCCGCGCTCGTCAACACGATGTCGCCCGGCGATCGCGTGCTCATGTGCGAGACCGGCCAGTTCGCGACGCTGTGGCGCAACCTCGCGACGCGGCTCGGGCTGCGCGTGGAGTTCATCGCCGGCGACTGGCGCCACGGCGCGGACGCCGCCGCCATCGAAGCGCGGCTCGCGGCCGACACCGCGCACGAGATCCGCGCCGTCTGCGTCGTCCACAACGAGACGTCGACGGGCGTCACGACCCGCGTCCCGGACGTCCGCGCCGCGATCGACCGCGCAAGGCATCCGGCGCTGCTGATGGTCGACACGATCTCGTCGCTCGGATCCATCGAGTACCGCCACGACGACTGGGGCGTCGACGTCACCGTCGCCGGCTCGCAGAAGGGCCTGATGCTGCCGCCGGGGCTGTCGTTCAACGCCGTCAGCAACAAGGCGCTTGCCGCGTCGCAGAAGGCGACGATGCCGCGCTCGTACTGGTCTTGGGACGAGATGCTCGGGCCGAACAAGGGCGGCTGGTTTCCGTACACGCCCGCCACGAACCTGCTCTACGGGCTGCACGAGGCGATCGTGATGCTGAACGAGGAAGGCCTCGACAACGTCTTCGCGCGCCACGCCCGCCACGCCGAAGCGACGCGCCGCGCCGTCCGCGCATGGGGCCTCGAGATCCTGTGCGCCGATCCGCGCGAATACAGCAACGTGCTCACCGCCGTCGTGCTGCCGGAAGGCCACGACGCCGACCGGCTGCGCGCGCTGATCCTCGATCACTTCGACATGTCGCTCGGCGCGGGCCTCGGCCGGCTCGCGGGTCGCGTGTTCCGCATCGGCCATCTCGGCGACTTCAACGACCTCACGCTCGCCGGCACGCTGTCCGGTGTCGAGATGGGCCTCGAACTGGCCGGCGTCCCGATTGCGCGCGAAGGCGTGCGCGCGGCGCTCGACTGGCTCATCGAGGCGAGGCGTCCGACAGCGCTCCCGCGGGAAGTCGTGTCGGCCTGACCGGACGACCGCGCTCGCCCGAACCACGACACCGATCCTTCACGAGCACCGCGATGAACTCCTCCAGCCTGCTGTCCGCCCTCCAGACCTACCTGCAGCGCCGCAAGATCGAGGTGGAGACGCTCACGGCCGACGCGATGGTCGGCGTGATGTTCGACTGGTTCCGGCTCGGCCCCGCGGACCCGCTCGACGCGCCGCCGGCCGCCGACGTGCTGCTGTTCCGTCACGGGGGCTGGTCG
>CAUJJX010000387.1 GCA_963205165.1 Pseudomonadota bacterium
CCGGCGAGCACGAGGACATCCGCGCCCGGCGCCGCCTCGGGGACGAAGTCCGGGTGGCGCTCGAGATGCAGGTCGGACAGGAGCTGGATTCGCATGGACCGGAGTATCCGGGGCGAGGGCGTCCGGAATCCAGTGTCGCGAGCGACCGGTCGGCGCCGCGGCGGCTCGAGCCGGGTCGCGGGTTGCGCGCGGGGCCGGCTGCGCGTTGTCGGCGGCGGATGTCGGTGATCGTCGAGGAACGCCAGGTGCGTTCCGGGACGGTCAGTTTCCCGGGGGCTACGTGGCGGGCACGGCCAGCCGTGCGGCCAGTTCGGCCCATCGCACCGGCTTGACCAGCAGCTCGTCGCAGCCCGCCGCGAGCGCCCGCGCCCGGGTCTGTGCGTCACCGTAGCCCGTCAGCGCGATCATGCGGATGGCGTGGCCGTCCGGCAGTTGCCGGATGGATTTCGCGGTCTCGAAGCCGTCGATCCCGGCGAGGCCGATGTCCATGAGCACGGCCTGCGGGCGGTAGTCCGGGACGAGCGCGATCGCGGCCGGTCCGTCGTGGGCGATGCGCACCTCGTGTCCGGCGGTCTCCAGCAGCAGCGCCGTGCTGTCGGCGACGGCTACGTCGTCGTCGACGACGAGCACGCGGATGCCACCACCGGAGGGCGCCGCCGTCGGCCGGTCCGGCGAGGTCGTGGGTGGCGGTGCGGCCCGTGCACGCGCCTCGCGCGGCAGCCACACGGTGAACGTCGCGCCACGCCCCGGGCCGTCGCTGCGGGCCTCCACCCGGCCGTCGTGCTTCTCGACCAGGTGCTTGACCAGCGTGAGCCCGACGCCGAGCCCGCCCTGCGGTCGATCGAGCGTGCGTTCGCCCTGCTGGAACAGGTCGAACACGCGCGGCAGCAATTCCGGGGCGATGCCGTCGCCGTTGTCGCGCACCGTGATCTGGAGTTCCGGTCCGGCGAGGCTCGCATCGAACTCGACCACGCCGCCGGGCGGCGTGTAGCGGTTCGCGTTCTCGAGCAGGTTGAACAGCACCTGCGACAGCCGCGTCGAGTCCCCCTCGATCGTCACGGCGGACGCTGGCAGGCGCACCGTGAACTGCTGCTGCTTCGAGTCGATCAGCGGGCGCACGGCGTCGAGCACGCGCTGCACGAGATCGGTGAACTCGATCGATTCCCGCTTGAGGGCGATCCGGTCGAAGGTGATGCACGAGATGTCGACGAGGTTCTCGATCATGTCGACGAGATGGCCGACCTCGCTGTCGATCAGCGCCTGCGCCCGCACGACCCGCGGATCGGCGCTGGCCACCAGGCCCACGACGCCGGCGGCGTTGCGGATGGACGCGAGCGGATTGCGCAGCTCGTGCGCCAGCATCGCGAGGAACTCGGCCTTGTGGCGGTCGGCCTGCTCCAGCGCGAGCTCGGCCTTCCGGCGCTCGGTGATATCGGTGATCGCGATGCGCAGCACCAGCGTGTCGCGCTCCGTCACACGCAGCGTGCCGAGCCGGACATGGCGGATCGACCCGTCGCTCCGCTGCAGCGCCAGCTCGCAGTTCTGCTGATCGGTTTCGTGAAACGCCTGCGCCACGTGCCGCTGCCAGCGATCGACGTCGCCCGGCGCGACGAAGCGCGAGAACCGGCTGCCGACGAGCTTGCGTCGACCCGCGCGCAGCAGCGTCGCCCCGTTGAGGTTGATCTCCGAGATCAAGCCTTCGCGCGACAGGATCAGGTAGCCGATCGGTGCGAACTCGTACAGGTCGACGTAGCGGTCGCGGGATTCCGCCAGTGCGTCGTAGGCGCGTCGCAGCTCGTCGTTCTGCATCTCGAGCTCGATCTGGTGCACCTGGAGTTCGTGCAGCAGCTCTTCGGCCGTGCGCGGCGGCACCTCGTTCGAGACGCGGCGCGCGAGCCGGGCTTCGGCGTCGATCCGGAGGGACTCGTTGTGCTGGCGTTCGTCGAAGGTCCTGGATCTCATGGCACTTCTCCCTCGGTCAGGCTGTCCCGTCCGCATCCATCGCGAGCAGGATCAGTTGCGTGTCACCCGTGCGGCCGGTGATGCGGCGCGCATTGAGGTGCAGCGTGCGGCGGCCGACGACCGGGAGGTCGCAGGCCACGGCGTAGTCCTCGAAACTGCGGTTCTCCGGCAGGATCTTCTCGAGCAGTTCGCGCAGCGCCGGGATGTCCCACTGGCGAACGCCGAGTTCGTAGATCGGGCGGCCGACGGTGTCCTGCGGGGCGGTGCGGAACATCCGGTAGAACGACCGGCTCGCGGAGATGACCTTCAACCCGGCATCGAGGACCAGCAGCGGTTCGCGGACCGTGTCGACGATGCCCTCGGCCAGCTCGCGCGCCTCGCGTTCGGCGATCGCGACGACGCGCTCGGTGATGTCGGTGAAGGTGAGGATCACGCCGTCGATCACTTTGTCGACGGTGCGGTAGGGCTGGATGCGTGCCTGGAACCACGTGCCGTCGGCGGTGCGCACCTCGCGCGTGACCGGCACCAGGGACTCGAGCACGGACTGCGCCTCGGCGATGAGATCCTCACCCTCGAGATTCGACTTGATGTCGCCCAGCGGGCGTCCCGTGTCGGAGACGGCGAGGCGGTACACGCGCGTCGCCTCGCGGGTGAAGCGCCTGATGACCAGATGGCGATCGAGGAACACCGTGCCGACGCTGATGTTGTCGAGCAGGTTCTTCATGTCGTTCTGCATGCCCGCGAGCTGCTCGATCTTCGACTGCAGCTCGGTGTTGACGGTGATGAGTTCCTCGTTCACCGACTGCAGCTCCTCCTTCGCGGTTTCCAGTTCCTCGTTCGTGGACTGGAGTTCCTCGTTGGTCGACTGCATCTCCTCGTTGGTCGACTTGAGTTCCTCGTTGGATGCCTGCTGTTCCTCGATCGTGGCCTGGAGGTTCTCGCGCGTATAGGCCAGCTCGCGTTCGAGTTCCTCGATGCGCTGCTGCTGTGCCGGCTTGCTCCGGCTCGGGCGGACGGGTTTCGCCGCCGCGGACGCCGGCACCTCGCGGAAGCTCACGAGCAGCAGCGGCTGGCCCGACTCGACGTCCGGCAGCGGGCGCACGCTGAGACTCACCGTCGCGAAGTGGCCGTTGGTCCGGACGGCGATCTCGCGGTCGAGCACCGGCAGGTTCTCGCTGGCGGCATGCACGATCGCCGAACGCAGCTCGAGCTGGAGGCCCTCGCGCGCCATCTCGATCACGTTGAGCGACGCCTGGCCCGGCGCGGGACGCAGGTAGCGGCCGGTGTCGCCGTGCACGTACAGGATCTCGCCCTTCGTGTCGGTGACGACCGACGCCGGTGCGAACGACTGGATCAGCACGCGCCGGGTCATCTCGGCGATGTTCGTTTCGCGTGTCTTGCGCGTCGTGGCCTCCGGCGCACGGCTGCCGGGATCCGCGGCCCACGTGAGTCCGCCGGTCATCACGGTGCGCTGCGATCTCGGCGAGTTCCAGCTCTTTCATGCGGGCGCGCAGCCACGTGAGTCCGCCGGTCATCACGGTGCGCTGCGATGCCACCGACGGCGTGGCCTGGTAGAACTTCCACTTGCGGTTGAGCGCCGAGAACAGCGCCGTGTGGTTGCCGATGCTTTCCGACGGCGAGAGGAACAGCACGCCCCCCGGGCGGAGCGCGTAGTGGAATCCGGGGATCAGGCGGTTCTGCAGCTCCGGCTCGAGGTAGATCATCAGGTTGCGGCAGCAGAGCAGGTCGAGGCGCGTGAAGGGCGGGTCCTTGATGACGTTCTGGACGGCGAACACGACCATCTCGCGGATCTCCTTCTTCACGCGATAGCCGGCGTCCTCCTTGGTGAAGAAGCGGCGCAGGCGCTCCGGCGAGACATCCAGCGCGATGTTCGGCGGATAGAGCCCGGCACGTGCGACGGCGATGGCGTCGTCGTCGAGGTCGGTCGCGTAGAGCTGGACCCGGATCTCGCGGTCGGTGTCGTCCATGTACTCGCGCAACAGGATCGCGATCGAGTAGGCCTCCTCGCCGGTCGCGCAGCCCGCGACCCAGGCCCGGAACACGTGGTCGGCGGGCTTGTCGGCAAGCAGCTTCGGCAGGATGTCCCGCTTCAGCATCTCGAACGCCTCGCCGTCGCGGAAGAAGCTCGTCACGTTGATGAGCATTTCCTTGAACAGGGCCTGCAGCTCGGCGGGCTGTTCCTTCAGGTAGCGCAGGTAGACCGACAGGTCGTCGATGTCGTGTTGCAACATGCGGCGCTCGATGCGGCGACCGATCGTGCTCTTCTTGTAGAGCGCGAAGTCGTTGCCCGTCACGGCGCGCAGCAGCATCAGGATCTGGTTGATCCCGCTGGTCGTCGTGCCTGGCGGCGCGGCGTCCGCGCGGCTGCGGGGGCGCGCGACATGCCTGAGCGTGTCCGACATCCGGTCGACGGGCAGGACGTGGGTCGCGAAGCCCGACCGGATGGCGCTGGCCGGCATGCCGTCGAACCGCGCCGTGGACGGATCCTGGACGATCGTGACGCCGCCCGCGCCGATGATCGCCCGCACGCCCAGCGTGCCGTCGGTGCCGGTGCCCGACAGGATGATCCCGACGGCGTTCTCGCCCTGGTCCTCGGCGAGCGAGCGCAGGAAGGCGTCGATCGGCATGCGCTGCCCGCGCGGCTGTTCGAGCTCGGCGAGCTGCAGCACGCCGTGGAAGATGCTCATGCTGCGGTTCGGCGGGATCACGAAGACGGCGTTCGGGCGCACGGCCATCTGGTCGGCCGCCTCGGACACCGGGAGCGTCGTCACGCGCTGCAGGATCTCCGTCAGGAGACTCGCGTGGCTCGGGTCGAGATGCGGCACGAGCACGAACGCCATGCCTGTGTCGGCAGGCACGTGGCGGAAGAATTCCTCGAAGGCTTCGAGTCCGCCGGCGGACGCGCCGATGCCGACGACCGGAAAGCCGGTGCTGTCGTCGTGCTCGGCCTTTGCCGACGTTCTTTTCGTGACCACTGTTATGTCTTCGCGAGTGTCCGGGAGGGCGGGCAGGAAGCTATCACGACGCCGCGTGATCGCCGTGATCCGCGTTGCGTCGCAGGGACAGTGCGCGACGTGCAGAGTCACATGTCCTCGGGGCCGGCCGGCGGCGCGCCGGGCGCCTGCGGAACCCGCGCGACCATGCAGTCGGTCGTCAGGATCAGGCCCGCGATCGACGCCGCGTTCTGCAGCGCCGTGCGCGTCACCTTGCAGGGGTCGAGCACGCCCATCTTCACGAGATCGCCGTACTCGCCCGTCCCCGCGTTGTAGCCGAAATCGCCCGCGCCATCGGCCACGCGCTGCACGACGACGGCCGGTTCGCCGCCGCCGTTGCGCACGATCTGGCGCAGCGGTTCCTCCATCGCGCGGAGCACGATCTGCACGCCGGCATCCTGATCGGCGTTGGCGCCGCGGAGATCCGCGAGGCGGGCGCGGGCGCGCAGCAACGCGACGCCGCCGCCCGGCAGGACGCCTTCCTCGACGGCCGCGCGGGTCGCGTGCAAGGCATCCTCGGTGCGGCTCTTCCGTTCCTTCATCTCGGTCTCGGTGGCGGCGCCGACCTTCACGACGGCGACGCCGCCGGCGAGCTTCGCGGCGCGCTCGCGGAATTTCTCCTTGTCGTAGTCGCTCGTCGAATCGTCGTGCTGCTGCCGGATCTGCGCGACCCGCGCGGCGATCAGCGCAGGGTCGCCGGCGCCACCGATCAGCGTCGTGCTGTCGCGATCGATCTCGATGCGCTTTGCTCGGCCCAGCACGTCGGGGCCGGCCTTCTCGAGCGTGAGCCCGGCGGCCTCCGCGACGACCCGTCCGCCCGTCAGGATCGCGATGTCCTCGAGCATCGCGTTGCGCCGGTCGCCGAAGCCCGGTGCCTTGACGGCGCACGCCTTGATGATGCCGCGCAGCGTGTTCACGACGAGCGTCGCGAGCGCCTCGCCCTCGATGTCCTCCGCGATCACGAGCAGCGGCCGGCCGGTCTTCGCGACGTGTTCCAGCATCGGGAGCAGGTCGCGGATGCCGGAGATCTTCCGGTCGTGCAGCAGGACGAACGCGTCGTCGAGCGCGACGGTCTGCTTCTCGGGGTTGTTCACGAAGTACGGCGACAGGTAGCCGCGGTCGAACTGCATGCCCTCGACGACTTCCAGCTCGCTCTTCAGACCCTTGCCATCCTCGACGGTGATGACGCCCTCGTTGCCGACGCGCTCCATCGCGAGCGCGATCATTTCCCCGATCGAGGTGTCGTTGTTCGCCGAGATCGAGGCGACCTGCGCGATCTCGGTGCGCGCCGCGCAGGGCCGCGCGATGCGCCGCAACTCCTCGACGATCGCGTCGACCGCGAGGTCGATGCCGCGCTTCAGGTCGATGGGGTTCATGCCGGCCGCGACGTACTTCAGCCCCTCGGTCACGATGCCGGCGGCGAGCACCGTCGCCGTCGTGGTGCCGTCGCCGGCAACCTCGGAGGTCTTCGCCGCGACCTCGCGCACCATCTGCGCGCCCATGTTCTCGAACGGGTCCTCGAGCTCGACCTCGCGCGCCACGATCACGCCTGAGTTGATGACCCGCGGCGGACCGTATGCGCTCTCGAGCACGACGGTGCGCGCCTTGGGGCCGAGCGTGACGCGGACGGCGTCGGCCAGCTTGTTCATCCCCGCGACGAGGCGGGCGCGCGCGTCGTCGCCGAAGACCAGGCGCCTGGCAGTCATGACGGGGTGCTCCCTGCGGATGAGGTGCGTCGACGGTAGGGCGCGTGGGCGGGGCGAACGTTGACAGCGATCAAGCCGCAGGGGGCGTGGCCGGGCCGCGCGACCACCGATGGATGGTGCGGCCGGTTCCGGCTTCGCACGTGCGTCGGCCGAATTCTGTTGACCGCGACCGCCTCTGCGCCGACCCTCGACTCACTTCCACGCGCGCCCGGTCACGACGGCCCCGTCGCGGACCCACCCCGGGAGTCGCCCTTGATCGAACCGCTGCTGCTCACGGCCACCCAGATCTCCACCTTCGACGGCCCGCGGCTGCTCACGAAGGCGAGCGGATTCTTCTTCGCACGCGACGGGCGGCTCTTCGTCGTGACGAGCCGGCATGTCGTGGTCGACGAGCCGAGCAGGCACTTCCCCGATCGTGTCGAGATCGAGCTGCACGTCGACCCGACGAATCTCACGCAGTCGACCGGGTTCTCGATGCTGCTCTACCGGAATGGCAAGGGCATCTGGCGGCAGGGCCGGGACGCGGCCGGCGAGATCGACGTCGCGGTCATCGAGATCGACCGGGCGGCACTGCCTGCATCGACGGCGCTGCGGGCGTTCACGCCGGAACATCTGCAGACGTCGCTGCAGGACATCGAGGTGGGCGCGCCGTTGCTGATCGTCGGATTCCCGCTCGGCTTCCACGACACGCTGCATCACCTGCCCGTCGTGCGGCAGGCCGTGATCGCGTCGGCGTTCGGCATGCGGTTCGAGGGCAAGGGCTATTTCCTGACCGACGCGCGCACGCACCGCGGGACGAGCGGGGCGCCGGTCGTGACGCGGGCGTCGAGCGCGGACGCCGGCATCGCCGATCTGCCGTGGAAGCTCCTCGGCGTGCATTCGGCGCGGCTCGACATGCGCTCGCGCGACGAACAGCAGGACGAATCGCTGGGCCTCAACTGCGCGTGGTACGCCGACATCCTGCTGACGCTGACGGACGCCGCTTCGGGCGTCTGAACGGCAACTCGCGCACCGCGATGTCGACGGTGGTCGAGGTGCCGCGGTGGCAGCAC
Organism: Pseudomonadota bacterium; assembly: GCA_963205165.1. GTDB lineage: Bacteria > Pseudomonadota > Gammaproteobacteria > Burkholderiales. The sequence goes on from CAUJJX010000387.1 coordinate 7,735, forward strand.
GTCGCCTCCTGTGGAATTTCCGGCGCGGACCCTCCGGCGCGGTCGTAGAATGCGCGCCCGCCGGGTCGGCGCCGGTCGACGAGTCGACGCTGCCGGGCACCGTGCCCGGCCACGCGAAGCCCCACGAACAACCCCGAACACCACCGGCCGTCCGGTCCCCGCGCCCGCCGCGGTCCGCCCGCCCGTGTTCTCTCCGCACTTCCGATGACCCTCGACGATTTCGATTACGCGCTGCCGCCGGAACTCATCGCGCAGCATCCGCCCGCCGACCGCTCGGCCGGCCGGCTGCTGCACGTCGATGCACCGGCCGCCAGTCTGGCCGACCGCATGTTCCGTGACCTGCCCGACCTCGTCCGGCCGGGCGACCTGCTCGTGATGAACGACACGCGCGTGCTCGAAGCGCGGCTCATGGGACGCAAGGCGAGCGGCGGCCGCATCGAGGTGCTGATCGAGCGCGTGCTCGGCGATCACGAGGCGCTGGCGCAGGTGCGCGCGAGCAAGAGCCCCGGCGCCGGGACGCACCTCGTGCTCGATCCGGATCTCGACGTCGAGGTGCTCGGACGCGAAGAGGAGTTCTACCGGCTGCGGTTCGCGGGCGACGCGACGGTCGTCGAACTGCTCGCGCGGCACGGGCGCATCCCGCTGCCGCCGTACATCGATCGCGCGGCGGCCGGCGACGACACGACGCGCTACCAGACGGTCTACGCGCGGCATCCCGGATCGGTCGCGGCGCCGACGGCCGGGCTGCACTTCGACGAGCCGATGCTCGACCGGCTCCAGGCGCTCGGGGTGCGGGTCGCGAAGGTGACGCTGCACGTGGGCGCGGGGACCTTCCAGCCCGTGCGGGTCACGGACATCTCGCAGCACCGGATGCACGCGGAGCGCTACACGATCGGCGACGACGTCGTCGAGGCGGTCGCGGCGGCGCGCGCGGCGGGCGGTCGCGTGCTGGCGGTCGGCACGACGAGCCTGCGCGCACTCGAATCCGCGGCGGCCGGGCACGGCGAACTGCGCGCGGGCAGCGGTGAGACGCGGCTGTTCGTCACGCCGGGCTACCGGTTCCGGGTGGTCGACCGGCTGCTCACGAATTTCCATCTGCCGAAGTCCACGCTGCTCATGCTGGTCAGCGCCTTCGGCGGGCAGGACCTGATGCGACGGGCCTACGCCCACGCGGTGGCGCAGCGCTACCGGTTCTTCAGTTACGGCGACGCGATGCTGATCGAGCGCGCCACGGAGGCGGGATGGGCGGACTGAGTTTCGAACTGCTGGCAACGGACGGCGCGGCGCGCGCGGGCCGGCTCACGCTGAATCACGGGACGGTCGAGACGCCGCTCTTCATGCCGGTCGGCACGTACGGCGCGGTGAAGGGCGTGAGTCCGGACGAGCTGCGGACCGCCGGATCGCAGATCGTGCTGTCGAACACGTTCCATCTCTGGCTGCGGCCGGGGCTCGACGTGATCGACCGTCACGGCGGACTCCACGGGTTCATGGGCTGGGACGGTCCGATCCTGACGGACTCCGGCGGCTTCCAGGTCTTCAGCCTCGGTGCGCTGCGCAAGGTGAAGGAGGAGGGCGTCACGTTCCAGTCGCCGGTGAACGGCGACAAGCTCTTCCTCACGCCCGAGGAGTCCATGCGGATCCAGCGCGTGCTCGATTCCGACATCGCGATGATCTTCGACGAGTGCACGCCGTATCCGGCGACCGAGGCCGAGGCGGCGGCGTCGATGCGGATGTCGCTGCGCTGGGCCGAACGCAGCAAGCGTGCGTTCGAGGGCAGCCACAACGCGCTCTTCGGGATCGTGCAGGGCGGGATGTACGAGCCGCTGCGCGACGAGTCGCTCGCGGGGCTCGCGGGCATCGGCTTCGACGGCTACGCGATCGGCGGGCTGTCGGTCGGCGAACCGAAGGCCGACATGCGGCGCATCCTGGCGCACACGGCGCCGCGGCTGCCCGCGGATCGTCCGCGCTACCTGATGGGCGTCGGCACGCCCGAGGATCTCGTCGAATCGGTGAGTGCCGGCATCGACATGTTCGACTGCGTGATGCCGACCCGGAACGCCCGCAACGGCTGGCTCTTCACCCGCAACGGCAACGTGAAGCTGCGCAACAGCCGCTACCGCGACGACACGAATCCGCCGGATCCGGACTGCGGCTGCTTCACGTGCGCGAACCACTCGCTCGCGTACCTGCATCACCTGCAACGGGTCAACGAGATGTACGGCGCGCGGCTCAACACGATCCACAACCTGCACTACTACCACGAGCTGATGGCCGGTCTGCGGGCCGCGATCCGGGCGGGGAATCTCGCCGGTTTCGTTGCCGATTTCCACGCGGCGCGCGCGGGCGCGGAGGCCTGAAAGAGGCCTGTTTTCGAAGGCGTTCCGTCATGGGGTGCGTGCTAGAATGCGCGCCTTTTTCCAGCGCCCGACCCGTCGCTTCATCGTGATCCGGGCGGCGCATCCGAGGAGCACGAATT
>CAUJJX010000388.1 GCA_963205165.1 Pseudomonadota bacterium
ACGCCGACAGTGGCGGGGGTGCTCGACGATGTCGACACGACGGTGGGCTACGCCGTCGACCCGGCGCGGTTCGGCGGACTGCCGGTGGTGCTGTTCGGCCAGAGCCTCGGGGGCGCGCTCGCGATCGTCCATTCGGGGGAGTCGAAGCATCGCGGCGGCCTCGCGGGTGTCGTGGCCGACAGCGCGTTCGCGGGGTTCCGCGACATCGCGCGCGAGAAGCTGCGGTTGTCGGCGCTCACCGGCTGGCTGGCGTGGCCGGCCGGCTGGCTCGTGGACGACAGCGCGCGTCCGCTCGCCGCCGTCGCGCGCATCGCGCCGCTGCCGCTGCTGCTGTTCCACGGGGATCGCGACGTCGTCGTCCCGGTCGAGCATTCGCGCCGGCTGTTCGATGCCGCCCGCGAACCGAAGACGCTCTGGATCGTGCCGGGCGCGGGGCATACGGCTGCGCTGCGTTCGGTCGAGTGGCGCGACCGCCTCGTGCAGTTCCTCGACGGGGTCGTGGCACGGCGCTGAACCGGCATCCGATCGGCGCGGCGGTCGTGTCGCCGTCGGATGTGCGCATTGCATCGACAGTCGCTACGCCGTCCCCATGAGCCGCAGGTAACCCGCGAGGAGATCCTGGGACGCGTTCCCGCCGAGCGTGCCGGACGGCAGCTTGCGGCAGCGCTCGAAGACGGCGCGGGCCTCGGCGCGGTTGCCGTCGCGGGTGTGGCAGACCATCAGTCGGCGGTACAGCTCGTCGCTCTGCGGATGCACGTCGAGCGTGCGTTCGTAGAGCTCCGCGGCCTGCGACCAGAGCGACGCTTCCTCCAGCCCGCGACCGGCGTCGAGCACGAGCCGCAGCAGGCGGTTCGCGACGCGTTCGCGGGGCGGCAGCATCCACGGCTGGGTGTCTTCCAGCCGCATGAACGGACCGCGATAGCGATCGAGCGCGGCGCGCGCGTGGCGGGCCTTCTGCGCCACGGACTGCCGCGCGTCGCCGCTGCCGAGCAGGCGTTCGAGCGACCAGAGATCGACCCAGCAGAGCTTGTCGTTCAGCGAGACCTTGCCGTCGCCGAGCACGATCGCGTCGTCGTGGCCGAGCAGGCGCCGCAGCCGCAGCAGCGCGACATCGAACGACTTGCGGCCGGCGTCGCCCTCGGCGTCGGGCCAGAGCGTTTCCATCAGCGCCATCAGGCTGATGTCGCGTCCGCCGAATGCGATGACCGCCTTCAGGAGATCCATCGGGCGGCGCTGCGCCTTGCCGTGGAAGACGAGCGGCGCGCCGTCGATCACGACGGAGAAGCGGCCGAGCGTGTGGATGCGGATTGCCCACGGCCATTCGTCGGCCTCGGGGGAATCGGGGAGCAGTCCGCGGACGCGGATCAGCCGGGCCACGTAGTCGCGCTCGACCGGTTGCTCCAGTGCCCGGCGCATCAGGTGCGCCATCGCCGGGGCGTTCCAGCAGGGATGGCAGTTCGTGTAGCCGTGTCGCGCGCCCACGTGGATCGCGGACGACACGAGTGCACCGGCCCGCGGATCGCCGAGGGCGTCGGCGCTGTGCGCGAGCCAGAGGCCCGCGTTCCAGCGGAGCAGGTCGCTGTCGAGACGCTCGGCGAGCAGGCAGGCTTCCTCGAGGTGCGTGCGGGCGCGCTGCGGCTGGCGCGACCGGGCCGCGATCGCACCCGCTTCGAGCAGCGCGAGGGCGAGCACGAGCGGACGGCCGAGTTGCCGGGCGCCGTCGATCACGAGTTCCTGGAGCAGCAGTGCCTCGGTCAGGCGGCCCGACTGGAGATAGGTCCGGACCCGGGCGCGCGTCGTCGCGTCGGCCGGTGCGGCGACGCCGAGGAACTCGAGGATCTCGGTGAGCCCGGGTGTCGGCGCGACGGCGGGCGACGCGTCGGCATCCGGCTCGCCGCAGTTCAGCGCGTGGACGAGAAGGCTGCCGAGCGCGCGGGCGGCGGGCGGCATCGCGGCGTCGTGGTTCTCGAGGAGGGCCGCGGCGCGCACGACCTCGCCGCGCCAGAAGTGGTACGCGGCGCCGAACGCCACGAGCCGCGTCGCGAGCGTGCGGTCATCGAGTTCGCGGACGAGTGACGACACGCGGCCCGCCCAGCGTGCGAGCAGCGGATGCTTCAGCCGGTGATGCAGGAGCACGGCGCCGCAGACCGCGAGCCGCGCCTCGATGTCCGGCGGCAGCGACACCGGCGTCGTGCGGGCGAGTGTCGCGAGCCGGCCGATCCAGGGTTCGGCCTCCCGCAGGTCGGTGTCCCGGTCGGCGTAGCACTGCAGCGCGGCGTCGACGGTCGCGACGAGGCCGGCGAAATCGCCGGCCGCGATGAACGATTCCCAGCAGACTTCGAAGCATTGCAGTGCGCCGCTGCGGTCGGTTGCCTGACGGACGAGTCCGTGCCACAGCCGGGTGCGCGGCTCGGCGTCCGAGCGGGCGGTCGGCAGTGCGTCCAACCAGCCGGCGACCCGGTCGGCGTGGCCGTCGGCGAGGAGGCGTGGCACGGCCGCGTGCATGGCGTTCAGCATCGGGACCCACGCGCCCGCGTCGCGATAGAGGTCGACGGCGAGCGCGATGTCGCCGGACACCTCGACGAGCCGGGCCGTGCGTTCGAGCAGATTGCTGTGCCGGGCCGGCGGCAGCTCGTCGTCGCAGCGCTGCCGCAGCCACGCGCGGAACAGCGGATGGATCGCGTATCCGGCATCCCCGCGGCGTTCGACGAAGTGGTGCGCGCGGACGAGTCGTTCGAGCCGCGAGCGCGACGTCGTCACGAGCGACAGCGCGGCGGCCATCCCCGCATCGAAGACGGGGAGTGCCGCGACGTGCAGCAGGAGATTCCGGGTCTCGGCGTCGAGCGGTTCGAAGACGTGGTGCGCGAAGTACCCGGCGAGCTCTTCGGTCAGCGGCCACTGCGCGGACGAGGCATCGCCGGCGAGCAGGCCCAGCCCGGCGGCCCAGCCGGCGGCGGCACGGGTGATGTCCGCGGCGCGTCCGGGCGCCATGCCTTCGCGCGTCGCGAGGAGCGCGGCGCATTCGTCGGCATCGAGCCGGAGATCGTCATTGCCGAGCGTCGCGATGCGTTCGTCGGCGCGATGGCGGGCGAGGACGGTCGGCGGTTCGAGGGCGGCTGCGACGAACACGGTCACGCCCGCCGGCACCTCGTCCGCGAGGAGCGCGAGCCACGGGTCCAGCCAAGCGGCGACCGATTCGTCGTAATCGTCGAGGACCAGTGCGGCGGTCGCCGGGAGTCGTTCGAGCGCGGCACGCAACGCCTGCCGCGTCGTGGCGGCTTGTGCCCCGGTCGCGGCCGGTCGGCCGGCGGGGCGCGGGCTGCCGATGGCGCGGGCGAGGAGTTCCGGAAAGCGGTCGCCGCGGGCGTCGTCGGCGTCGAGCCGGATCCAGATGCAGGGGCGTCCGGCTTGTTGCAGGTAGCTCGCGAGCAGCGACGTCTTGCCGGCCCCGGGCGTCGCGCCGATCCAGACCAGCGGATGGCGGCAGGCGGTGTCGAGCCGGGCGAACAGGCGCGGGCGGGCGACGAGTTTTCCCGCGGAGGGTGCGGTGAACTTGGCGGGGCGGGGAGGCAGTGCGGTCGTCATTTCGTCACTCCTCGGGTCGGCAGGGGGGCAGACCGCGCGGGCTGGGACAGGTGGGGCCGGTGTGCGTCGCTCGGTGCGCGATGCGTGATCCGATGGCCATGCTGCGCAGGCTACGGAGCGGAGGTGTCGGTCTCGATGAACTATTCACGCCCGGGCATATGCCGGCAGGCAGATGCCTGCTTCGATTGCTGGCCTGTCCGTTGCGTGCAGCGGGGGCCGCGCGTGCGGGATCCGTGCGTGACAACAAAGCTACGGTGGGCCGCTGCACCGATGCATTACGGATCGTCGAAGGCGCGTCCGCCGCAGGATTTCTGCAACAATCGTCCGTCACCATCGCCGCCCATCCCGTCCGGAGGAATCACCGATGAAGTCGCTGTTATGCATGCTGGGTCTGCTGGCGGTCACCGCTGCCGGTGCCCAGGAGAAACTGCCCGCCGGCGTGGCCGCGAAGATGGGAGACGCCGAGCTGCGCGTCGAGGAGATCAAGGGGCTCGTCGACGGGCTCGCGCCCGAGGCGAAGACACAGCTCGCCGCGAATCCGGCGGAGCTCCAGCGCATCGTCCGGACCGAACTGCTGCGCCGGGCCGTCGCGCTCGAGGCGCGGTCGAAGGGCTGGGACAAGCGGCCCGAGGTGAACGTCCAGATGGAACGCGCCCGCGAGCAGGTGCTCGTGTCGAGCTACATGAACAGCGTCGCGCGCCCGCCGGAGAGTTTCCCGTCGGAGTCCGAGATCCGGACGGCCTACGACCAGAGCCAGGCCGCGTTCACGGCACCGAAGCAGTACCGGCTGGCGCAGATCTTCGTGGCCGCGCCGCCCGAATCCGACAAGGCGGCCTTCGCGAAGGCCCAGGCGAAGGTCAACGATCTCGCCGAGAAGGCCCGGAAGAAGGGCGCGGATTTCGCGGCGCTCGCGAAGGCGGGGTCCGAGCATGCGGACAGTGCCGCGAAGGGTGGCGACATGGGCTGGGCGGCCGAGCCGACGCTGGTGCCCGAGTTGCGCGAACCGGTCGCCGCGATGAAGAAGGGCGACGTCGGCGGGCCCGTCAAGACGGCGCGCGGCTGGCATGTCCTGAGGCTCGACGATGTCCGCGAGAAGGGCGTGCGTCCGCTGCCGGAAGTGCGTGACCAGATCGTCTCGGCGCTGCGCCTGCGCCGCGCCCAGGAGACCGAGCAGGCCTATCTCACGCTGCTGTCCAACCGCACGCCGGTCCAGGTGAACGA
>CAUJJX010000389.1 GCA_963205165.1 Pseudomonadota bacterium
CTGTCGGGCGTGGGTCCGGCGGCGCTGCTGTCGTCGCTCGGCGTGCCGGTCGTGCAGGCGCTGGCCGGCGTCGGCGAGAACTTCCAGGATCACTACATGGTGCGGTCGGTCGTGCGCGTGAAGGGCGCGCCGACGCTCAACTCGACGGCTCGCGGCTGGCGCCTGCTGCTCGAGGTCGCGAAGTGGGCGACGGGCCGGCCGAGCCTGCTCGCGATCAGCCCGTCGGTCGCGTACGCGTTCGCGCGGTCCCGCGAGGGGCTGGCCGACACCGACCTGCAGTTCCACTTCTCGCCCGGCAGCTACGCGGGCGGCGTCGCCGGCAAGCTCGACGACTTCCCGGGGATGACGCTCGGTTTCTACCAGCTGCGGCCCACGAGCACGGGCCACGTGCGGGCGCGGTCGACGAATCCGTTCGAACTGCCGGAAGTGCAGCCGAACTATCTCGGCAGCGCGAACGACCAGCAGGTCGCGGTCGATGCGCTGCGGCTCGCGCGGCGGATGCTGCGATCGGAACCGCTGCGGCCGTACTTCGGCACCGACGAATTCCCGCCCGCGACGGCCGAGCGCGACGACGAACTGCTGGCCTGCGCACGCCAGCGCGGCGGGACGGGCTGGCATTTCATGGGCACGTGCCGGATGGGTCCGGCGAGTGATCCGGCGTCGGTCGTCGATCCGCAGCTGCGGGTCATCGGCCTCGAAGGACTGCGGGTCGCCGACGCCTCGATCATGCCGACGATGCCGTCCGGCAACACGGGCGCGCCGACGATGATGATTGCCGAGAAGGCGGCCGACCTGATTCTCGGGAAAGCACCGCCGCCGGCCGAATGGCCGGAGGGCAGGCCTCAGAATGGTGGGAGCGGGTCGGCGCGCTGACCGACCCGATCAACCGATCAGGGTGCCCGGACGACGGCGGCACTCCGACGACAACGACGGGAGGACGGGATGAGATTCGGAACACGGTTGTTGAAGATGTGCGCGGTGGCGGCAGCGCTGCTGGCGTCGACGGTGCAGGCGCAGGACATCAGGATCGGCTACAACGCCGACCAGTCGGCGTCGGGCGTCGCGGAACTCGGCACCGCCGGGCGCTGGGGCTTCGAGGCGGCCATCGAGGACATCAACAAGGCGGGTGGCATCCTGGGCCGGAAGGTCGTCGGCATCATCCGCGACGACCTCGGCGCGCCGCCGAAGTCGATCCAGAACATGACCGAACTGCTCGACAGCGAGAACGTCGCGGCCGTCGTCGGTCCGGCGAACTCCGGCAACGCGCTCGCGTGGCTGCACCTGCCGCAGCAGAAGAAGATCCCGGTCGTCGTGCCGATCGCCACCGCGACCGACATCACGACGCGCTACGCGAAGACGCCGCAGAACTACCTCTTCCGCATCTCGATGGTCGACCGCGAGCAGATCGCGCTGCTCGTCGCGTACGCCGTGAAGGCATCGAAGAGCCAGAAGATCGCGATCATCGGCGACTCGACGGGTTACGGGCAGGGCGGCATCAAGGACACGACCGAGGTGCTCGCGCTGCACGGCGTGAAGCCGGTGGCCGTCGAGAAGTTCGGCCCGAAAGATACGGACATGACTTCGCAGCTCGCGAAGATCAAGGCGGCCGGCGCGGACGTCGTGATCGTGTACGCCATCGCCGACGGCAGCGCGCATGTCCTGCGGAGCATGGAGAAGATCGGCTACCTGCCGACGACGCTCGGCACCTGGGGCAACCTCAGCTCGCTGATGCCGCGCATCGCCGGCCAGAAGCTCGCGGAGCACATCATCATCGCGGCCTCGACGACCGAGGACAGCAACGCCCGGACGAAGTCGCTCGGCGAACGCGTGCGGAAGAACTTCCCGACGATGACGACCTTCGCGTGCGCCGCGCAGACGTACGACTCGGTGATGCTGCTCGCCGCTGCGATGAAGAAGGCCGGCACGATCGACGGCGAGAAGGTCGCCGCGGCCCTCGAGACCATCGACGGCGTGCAGGGCGTCATCAAGACGTACAACAAGCCCTTCTCGAAGACGGACCACGAAGGGCTGACCGTCGCCGACTTCTACCTCGCGAAGTGGAAGGGCCCCGCGGCCGCCCGCTACGAGGACGCCATCACGAAGTCGATCACGCCCGCCGATCTGAAGAAGTGATCCACCGCCGCGGCCGACGGGGCGATGCTCCGGCCGGCCGCGCGCCGCACCACCGGGAAACATCGAAATGGTCGTCATCCTCCAGGCTGTCTTCAGCGGACTCGCGCTGGGCGGCATCTACGCGCTCGTCGCGCTCGGCTTCAACATCACGCACAACACGACGAAGACGTTCAACTTCGGCCAGGGTGAGTTCCTCGTGGCCGGGGCGTTCGTCGCCGTGTCGGGCGTGCTGCTGTTCGCGGGCAAGGGCCTGACCGACAGCCTGCTGCCCGAAGACGTCACGCTCGTCAGCTACGGCGCGAGTCTCGTCGTCAGCGTCCTCGTGCTGGGCGTGCTCGGCGTGCTGCTCTACTTCACGGCCGTGCGGCCCTTCGTCGGGCGTCCCGGCCTCGCGTGGGTCATGAGCACGATCGGCTTCGGGGTCATCATCCAGAACACGGCGCTCGCCATCTGGGGACCGTCGCCGATGGTGCTGCCGTCGCCGCTCGGCGATCAGGTGATCCGCATCGGCGGCGCCGGCGTGCTCCCGCAGGAAATCCTCGTGCTCGTGTCCAGCGTCGTCGTGATGGTCGGGCTCGATCTCGTGCTGCGCCGGACGAAGCTCGGCAAGGCCGTCCGCGCCGTCGCCCAGAGCCGCGCCGCCGCGACGCTCATGGGCATCGACGTCTCGGCGATCGTCGTCGGCGCCTTCGTCGTCAGTTCGGCCCTCGCGGGACTCGCCGGCCTGCTGATCGCGCCGATCACGACGGCGTCGGTGTTCATGGGGATGACGCTCGCGCTGAAGGCGTTCTCGGCCGCGATCGTCGGCGGGCTCGACAACCCGCGCGGCTGCATGCTCGGCGGCTTCCTGCTGGGCCTGATCGAAGCGCTCGTCGGCCTGTGGCACGCGGAGCTGCGCGAGATCGCGATCTTCGTGCTCATCATCCTCGTGCTCGTCGTGAAGCCCGAGGGTCTGCTCGGCCGGCGCCTCGCGGAGAAGGTCTGATGAACCGCCACGCGCATCTGATCGGCGTCGTCCTCGTCGCGATCGCCATCGCGGTCTTCCCGCTCGTCGACGGCAACGCCTTCCACCTGAAAGTGCTGTTCATGATCGCGGTGAACTATCTCGCCGCGGCCGGCCTGAACGTGCTGGTCGGCCACACCGGCCAGAAGTCGCTCGGCCACGCGGGCCTGTTCGCCGTCGGCGCGTACACCGTCGCGCTGCTCACCACGCGTGGCGAGTGGAATCCGTGGCTCGCGTTCGTGGCCAGCGGATTCGCCGCGGCGCTCTTCGGCGTCGTGATCGCGCTGCCCGCGCTGCGCGTGAAGGGGCCGGCGCTCGCGATGGTCACGATCGGCTTCGGCATCGTCGTCGAGAAGGTGGTCTCGGAATGGCAGGACGTCTTCGCCGGCCAGCAGGGCATCTACGGCGTCGTGCCGCCGTCGTTCGGCGAGGAGCCGTTCGGGCCGAAGGAATGGGTCTGGTTCGCCGGCGCGCTCGCGCTCGTCGCGCACCTCATGATCCGGGCGCTGCTGCGTGGCCGATACGGTCGCGCCTTCCTCGCGGTGTCGACGTCGGAGGTCGCGGCGGAAAGCATCGGCGTCAGCGTCTACCGGTTCAAGGTGCTGGCCTTCGTCATCAGCGCCGTGACGTGCGGCCTCGCCGGCGCGCTCGTCTCGCAGCAGAACCAGTACATCAGTTCGGACTTCATCACGTTCGGCCTGTCGATCTTCTTCCTCCTGACCGTGCTGTTCGGCGGCAGCTCGGTCTACGGCCCGCTGCTCGGTGCGATCGTGCTGACGCTGCTCGACGCGTTCCTCGCGCGCTGGCCGCACGTGCAGCACTTCATGTACGGCGCGATGCTGCTGTTCGCGCTCTACGCGATGCCCGACGGACTCTCCGGCGCGATCCGCAGTGCGGCGCGCCGGATGTTTCCGTCGCTCGACCGCAAGCCGCCGCTGCCCTCGGCCGTCGGCGAATGGCACCTGCAGAGCAGCGAGGTGCTGACCGCGGATCGTCCGCTGCTGGAGGCGCACGGACTCTTCAAGGCGTACGGCGGCGTCGTGCCGACGAACGACGTCGACCTCGAACTGAAGAC
>CAUJJX010000390.1 GCA_963205165.1 Pseudomonadota bacterium
CACCTTCACGCTCGACGCGCCGCGCCGGCTGTACCTCGATTCGCTCGTCGACTCGAACCTCAACTGGACGCTTCGCGGGCCCCGCGGCGTCGTGGTCAGCGGGCGCGAGCTGCGGTACTCGAACGCGAACGACATCGGCGGGACCAACCTCGTCCTGGACCTCGTCGCCGGCAACTACACGCTCGTCATCGATGCGCCGGACGACCAGACCGGGAGCTACGGCTTCCGGTTGTTCGACCTCGCCGGCGCCGCGACCATCACGCCTGGCATCGCCGTGTCCGGAGAACTGCGGCCCGGCAATGCGACGGTCGCGTACCAGTTCGAGGCCGCCGCCGGATCGCGCTTCTACTTCGACCTGCAGTCGGTCGCGAGCGCCGATGCGGCATGGCGGCTGATCGATTCGAACGGCGGGCAGGTTTTCTACGGGGGCCTGGGTTCCGACGTCGAGCCCGCGCCGCTCTCGTTCGGCGGCACGTACACGCTGCTCGTCGAAGGCCGGCGCTACAACACCGAGCCGAACGCCTTCCGCTTCGTCGTGACGCCGATCGTCGACGACGTCCGCGCGATCACGCCGGGCGTGTCGTCCGGCGACGGGCCGTCGTGGACCACCGGCGTGCAGGGTGGCGGCATCGCGCTGACCGGCACGAACTGGCTCGAGGCCGACCATGGCACGGCGACGGACCTCACCCGGGATCTCACGCTCGAGACCTGGATCCGCGTCGACCGCTTCGCGAACACGTGGATGCCGGTGGCCGTGAAGGAAGCCGGTGCCTCGTTCAATCAGCGCGGCTACTCGATGTGGGTACGCGACAACGGCGCGATCTGGTTCGGCACGTCCGACGCGTCCGGCAACCAGAACATCGAGACGACCGGTGGGCAGATCGTCGCGGGCGAGTGGATCCACCTCGCCGGTGTGATCGACCGCAGCGGATCGGGTGGTTCCGGCTCGCAATTGCGGCTGTACCTGAATGGCGTGCTCGTCGGCACGACGGGCGTTCGCAACACGACCGCGCTGTCGTTCGACACGCCGCTCTCGATCGGACGGACGACCGAGAACAACAGCAGCTACGCCCAGTTCGAAGGCGCCATCGACGAGTTCCGTCTCTGGAACTTCGCGCGGACGCAATCGCAGATCCAGGCCACCAAGGACACGACGCTGGCGGGCACCGAAGCCGGACTGTCGCTCCACCTCCCGCTCGACGAGACCAGCGGCAGCGTCGTCGCCGACGGCACCCCAGGCGGCACGGCCGTGCGCTGGAAGAGCGTCGAGGATCTCGCGCCCGGCGGCGTCTACGGCGCGATCGCGAGTGCCGGCCAGCGCGACATCTACACGTTCACGCTGAACACCGACACGCGGCTGTACCTCGATTCGCTCCATCGCTCCGATCTTCCGTGGAGCCTCACGGGGCCGCGCGGCACTGTCGTGTCGAGTCGCGGCTTCAACGCGTCCAACGCCCAGGATTTCGGTGGCGGCAACGTGCTGCTCGATCTCGTCGCGGGCGACTACACGCTGACGGTCGATCCGGCGAACGACGCGACCGGCCGTTACGCCTTCCGGCTGATCGATCTCGCCGGTGCGACCGTCATCGCGCCCGACGTGCAGGTGTCCGTCGCACTCGATCCCGGATCGTCGACGCGCATGTTCCGCTTCGATGCGACGGCGGGCGAACGCTTCTACTTCGATGTCCGCAGTGCCGGAACGACCGACGCCGTATGGCGCCTCATCGGACCGGAGGGCGAACAGGTCTTCTACGGAAACGTCGGCAGCGACGTCCCCGTCACGACGTTGCCGGTCGCCGGCACGTACACGCTCGTGCTCGAAGGCCGCTACTACAACCAGGGGACGAATCCGTTCACGTTCCTCGTGCAGCGGGTCGCCGACATCACCGCGGCGCTCGTGCCCGGGCAGGCACAGGGGCCGGATCCGGCGTGGGGCGCCGGACACGTCGGCGGCGGCATCACGCTCGACGGCACCGATTTCCTCGAGGCCGCGGACGGCGCGGCGACCGATCTCACCGGCAATGTCACGGTCGAGACGTGGCTGCGCGTCGACCGGTTCGCCGACACCTGGATGGCCGTCGCCACGAAGGACGAGGGGGGCGCATCGTCCCGTCGCGGTTACTCGCTGTGGGTCCGGAGCAACGGTGCCATCTGGTTCGGCACGAGCGATTCGAGTGGTCCGCTGAGCATCGAGACGGCCGGCGGTCAGGTGACGACGGGCCAGTGGGCCCACGTCGCCGGCGTCATCGATCGCAGCGCCGCGACACCGCAGCTGCGCCTCTACGTGAACGGCGCCCTGATCGGCACGACGAACCTCCGTCCGGGCACGAGCGGTGTCTCGCTCGATGGTCCGCTGTCGATCGGCCGCACGCGCGAAAGCGTTGGTGGTCACACGAACTTCGTCGGCACGCTCGACGACTTCCGCCTCTGGAATGTCGCGCGCACGCAGTCGCAGATCGCGGCCGCGAAGGACGCCGCCCTGGCCGGCACCGAGGCCGGGCTCACGCTGTACCTGCCGCTCGACCAGTCCGCCGGGA
>CAUJJX010000391.1 GCA_963205165.1 Pseudomonadota bacterium
GTGAGGTCGTTCACGAGTCCGTCGATGTCCGCGCCGCCGCGGCGCGCGCCCATGATGTTGCCGGAGTGGCACGTGTCGATGAACGCGAGCGTCTTGCCGGGCAGGGCCGAGAGCACCTTCCGCACGAACAGGTACGACACGGCGGTGCGGCTCAGCTTCGCGGTGTTCGCGTCGCTCGGCAGGAAGTAGTAGTCGCCGTCGGCGTCGTTCACGCCGTGACCCGCGAGGAACAGCACGCCGACGTCCTTCGCGGTGACCTCGGCACGCAGCCAGTCGAGGCCTTCGAGCACCTCGTCGGCCGTCGCATCGGGCAGCACCTTCGTGCGCACCTCGCGGTACAGGCCGGACTGCCGCTCGAAGGCCTTCGCGAGATCGGCGGCGTCCTTGGCGGGGTACGTGAGCTTCATCGACGCATCACGATAGTTCGCGACGCCGACCGAGAGCACGTAGAGCCGCGGCTTGAGCATGTCGGCGGTCTGCCCGTTCCAGACGAGGCGCACGCTCTTCGCGTCGCTCGCGCCGTGGCGGTTCTCGGCGATCAGCGACAGCGCGAGATCGCGTCCGGGGACGGCGACCTCGAGCGTGAACTCCTGGCCGTCGCCGTTGGACTTCTCGGCGACGGGGCGCAGGCCGCGCGCGGTTTCCAGCGGACGTCCGTCCACGAGCACCTTCACGCCCGTCACCGGCGCGTCACCGGTCGTGCGCACGCGGTACCGGACGCGCAACGTCGTCTCGCCGAAGCGCTGGCCCTCGGCCGGCGTCACGAGCGTGACCACGGGCGGCAGCACCGTCTGGATGTCGGTCGCCTGCTTGCGACGGCCCGACTCGGCGTCGGCGAGCTTCACGGCCTGGACCTCGCTCCCGGATTCCAGCACGCGGGCGAGCACGTCCGGACGATTGAAGCGGTCGCGGAAGCGCGACGCCGGGAAGAAGTCCGCGGCCTCCGCCTTGCCGCGATTCAGGTGCCAGCCGATGAGGTCTTCCGCGCCGGGGCTGGCGTCGTAGTAGCCGGACGGCGTCCAGAGCACCCAGCGCTTGCGGTCCGGGTGGGGATAGAAGGCCAGCTGTTCCTCGCCGTCCTCGGCACGATGCCAGCGGATCGTGCCGTCGCCGTAGCCCGCGACGACCCAGCGTCCGTCGCCCGAGACGTTGAGCGCCCACGTCGCACCTGGGACGACCTGATACCAGAGCTGCTGCCCCCGCCGGTCGAACGCGCGCAGCGACCAGTCGGCGCCGAGGACGAAGCCGCCCTGCGCGGGCCGCATGGCGACGCTGCGTGAGGATTCGTACGGGCTCAGCTTGATCGGCGTGTCGCCGAACTTCGGGGCGGTCGTGTTCTTCCAGTCGTTCACCGCGATCCCCGGCGCCGAGAACACCGGCGGCGCCATGCCGGTCGGCTCGTCGGCGAGGAAGCCGCGGCGCACGACGTCGAAGACGACGGGAGAGCCGCCGCCGACCTCGTACCCGAAGCGCACCCGCGTGCCGTCGGCGGACAACGTGAAGCCGGCGAGGAGGTTCCGGTAATCGGCCTCGGGTGAACCGTGGACGAGGGGGCGCTGGCCATCCGCACCGAGCACGCCCCACGTCGGTTCGCCGCTCGCGTAGGCCACGCTGCCGCCGGCCAGCGGGACGAGATCCGTGACGACATCGCGTGCAACCGGGAAGTCGGACGCGCGTCCGGCCTCGTTGCCGCGCACGGGCCAGCGCCGGATGTAGCGCAGGTCGTCCTTGTCGGTGACGGTCCCGGCGGCCATGAGCCGCGTGCCGTCGCGGGACCACGCCACGCTGCCGAAGCTGCCGGTCAGCCCGCTGGTGTCGGGCGAGAACAGCGTCCGCAGGGAGGTCGCGTCGACCACGTTGACGTTCGGGGTGTCGTAGAACCCGACGACGATGCGCTTTCCGTCCGGGGAGAAGCGTGCTGCGACGGGGTCCCGGCCGCCGGGCGGTGCGGCCTTCGCCAGCAGCACGAGGCGTCCGCCCTCGATGTTGTACAGCCGCAGCTGGTTGTCTTCGCAGGTGGTCACGAGGCGCCGGCCGTCGGGGCTCGCGTGGGCGCTGTAGCTGCCGCCCGCGTAGTCGGTGTCTTCGGCGAGCTGGCGTCCGTCGGCCGCGTCGTAGAGGCGGATGCCCTTGCTGTGCAGCGACGCGACGAGCAGGCGGCCGTCCGGTGTGAACGCGAGATGGTTCAGGACGTCGACCACGCCGGCGATCCGGCGCAGGAGGCGGCCGCTCGCGCGGTCGAAGAGGTAGATGGACATCTGCTTGTCCCACGCGTAGCCCGTCCATCCGCCGACGGCGACGGTGCTGCCGTCGGGCGTCATCGCGACGGCGTTGAGCTTGCCGTCGTTGCCGATGTCGACGGGGGGGCGGAGCGTGGTGAGCAGCCGGCCCGAGGCGAGATCCCAGACGCGGGCCGTCTTGTCGTCGGACGCCGTGACGAGCCACCGGTCGCCGGCGTCGACGGCGATGCGCCGGATCATCCCGGTGTGGTCGACGGGATCGATGCGCAGCAACGGGGCCGCGGGCGGCTCGTCCGCGCGGGACACGGATGCACCGGGCAGGGCCGTGAACAGGAGGGCGGCGATCAGGAAGGCGGCGGATCGGCCGGAAGTGCGCGCGCGGCGGTCGGACATGGGGACTCCGGAAGCAGGGTGTATCGGTGATGCCGGGGATGCCGGTGCGGATGGACGGACATCCAATCGCGTCGGGTTGCCGACGGCAACGCATCGGGCGTGCGCGCTATCGGCAGACCTTGGCAGGGCTGAAGTCGACCGGATGCTACACGGCCGGTCGTCGTCAGGGCGCGGCGTAGGCGTCGCGCAGGCTGTCGACGAGCAACTTCGCCGATGGCGTCAGCGCGTCGTACGAACGCACGCACAGCCGCAGCTCGCGGCGGCTCCAGGCATCTTCGAGCGCGATCGCGCGGATGCCGAGCGAGGTCACGTACTGCGCCGCGACGCGGGCGGGCATCAACCCGATGCCGAGCCCTGCCTCGACCATGCGCGACAGCGCGTCGTAGCTCGTGACCTGGATGCGCAGCCGCAGCGGGTGCGCGGCCTCCATCGAGCCGCGTGCGAGCGCCAGGTTGATCGCGCTGCCGGTGTGCAGTCCGACGTAGTCGAAGTCGAGCGTGTCGACGAAGGCGATGCTGTCGCGCGCGGCGAGCGGATGGTGCGTCGGCGTGATGAGCACCAGTTCGTCGGACCGGTACGGGTACAGCTCGAGCCCTTCGGGCGCGACCTCGACGATGCCGATCCCGATGTCGGCCTCGTTGTCGAGGACCTCCTTCACGATCGTCGAGCTGATGCGTTCCTGGAGGCGCACCTGCACCTGCGGATAGCGTTCGAGGAAGCCGGCGATCTCGCGCGGCAGGAACTGCGTGATGGCCGAGATGTTCGCGCACACGCGGACCTGTCCGCGGACGCCGCCCGACCAGTCGCGCATCTCGACGAAGATCTCGTCCATGTCGCGCAGCAGCCGGTGCGCGTGGGCCAGCAGCGCCGTGCCGGCAGGCGTCGCGTCGACGCCCTTGTTCGTGCGCTCGAGGAGCGGCGTTCGCAGCGTCGCTTCGAGCTCGCTCATGCGCTTGCTCACGGCCGCCGCCGCGATGTGGTGCCGCTCGGCCGCGCCCGCGATCGAACCGGACTCGATGACGGCGACGAACAGCTTCAGGGAGAGTGGGTCCAGATGCATCGGTCGGAGCTTGCCACAGCGACGCAGGCGAAGGTGTGCGCGGGCATGGTTGCAGGCGGCGACGTGGCGGCAGGCCGTGCGAGTCGCCGTGGGTGAAGACGACCACCCGCGACATCCGTTGTCGTTCTTCCTCGCCGCACGTCCGACGTGTATACCCTGAGCCGATCGAAATCCGCGTCGGAGTCATCGCAGTGAACAACGAGGAACGTCTCGTCGACATCGAGATCAAGCTGTCGCACCAGGAGGATCTGGTGGAGTCGCTCAACCAGCTCGTGTACGAGCAGCAGACCCGGATCGACCTGCTCGACAAGCGCTGCGAGGCGCTGATCCGGCAGGTGCGCGAACTGGCCGACAGCGTGGGTTCGAGGGGCGGTGCTGTGGACGAACGGCCGCCGCACTACTAGCAGGGCCAGCCGTTCGCAAGGCGATCGCGGCGCCTGCTCGCGAGTCACCGCCCACCCATCACCCCAGCGAACGCCGGGGTCCAGCAGCGGTCGTCGCGCTGGCGACGGGCGGACTGGATTCCAGCGTGCGCCGGAATGACGGGGTGGGAAGTGCGTCGGCTGTGAGCGCGCCGCCGGCGACGGTCGGACTGGATTCCAGCGTGCGCTGGAATGACGGAGTGCGAAGCGCGTCGACTGTGAGAGCAGCGCGGGCGACCGGCCTTACTTCACCAGCGTCGCGATGAAGTCCGTGATCGTCTGGTCTTCCGCGGACGTCAGTCCGCTCACGCCGACAGCGCCGACGAGCGCGCCGTTCGCGTCCTTCAGCGGCGAGCCGCCCGGCATCGCCGTCATCAGCGGATCGCAGAAGTAGCCCACCTCGATCTGCTCGCGATGGATGCGCGCGAGCAGGGCCTCGGTCGTCACGCCCATGCGGGCGCTCGTGTAGGCCTTGCCCTGCGAGATCGCGATGCTGCGCACCGGCGCGCCGGCCATCCGGGCGAATCCGAGCAGGAAGCCCTGCGCGTCGCAGACCGCGACGCAGATGGGGCGGCCGAAGTCCGCGGTGGCCTTGGTCATCGCGCGGGCGAGGAGGTCCTGCGCGAGTTCGAGGGTGAGTTGCGACATGGGGGTGGCTCCGTGGAATGCAGTTGGAAAGGGAACGTATCTTCGGACAACCGATGATCCATCACGCAGCTGCCGCTGGTCGAACACGACGTCCGCGCCAGCGATCGCTTTGCTACTTCAGATTGCAGACGGTGTAGAACGACCTGCCCCGGGCCGACGCCAGGCCGAACTTCCGCGGACCCAGCCGCTTCGAATACTGGCCGGCGAGGGACCCCGAGGAAAAGCCGATCTCCCCGCCGTCCAGCAGCGCGAACTCGCCGGACTGCCCGGCCCGGTCCGCGTAGCGGCCACCTTCCTGGATCACGATCCGGAACGAGCCCGCCCCCTGCGCTGTGCAGACGTAGTTGCCCGGTACCAGCGCGGCGAGGGGTTCGACCTCGCCCTTGCCCGCGGGCGAGAGCATCCAGTGCAGATAGCTGCGTTCGGTGCCGTCGTCGTGGCGCACGACGCACATGCCGCTCCGGATTTCCGTCACGACGCCGGCGCTGCCGCTGCGGTTCGTGACACGTCTGCCGGCAACGCATTCGGCGCTGGCCGTGAATTCCGCCGCGTTCGCCGAGATGGCCAGGAACAGCAACAGCAGGGCGGAGATTCGATGTCTCATGGCGGTCGACCGATGGTGGTGTGGCCCGGATACCGGGAGGCAAGCGCCACGCGGCAAGACGGTCGCGGCGGAGGCCGGATGGTATGTCATGGCGTCCGGGGCGCATCCCGCGACGGGGGATGGCGTCGCGATCGGACGGGCGGCATCGCCGTCACGACACGACGGGCGTCACCGGCGGCCAGCCGATGCTCGGCGCGTGTCCGCGGAAGTTCTCGAGCCACCAGCGCCAGTCGTCCGCCACGAGCGAGAACGGCGCTTCGTGATGCAGTTCGCGCGCGGCCCGGACGGGCCAGTGCGGATTCGCCAGCGCCGGGCGGCCCAGCATCACGAGGTCGATGAGTTCCTCGCGGATGACGCGGTCGGCTTCCTGCGGCACGCCGAGGTTCCAGCTCGTCATCACCGGCAGATCTACTTCGCGCCGGACCCGATTGGCGCGTTCGACCATGAACGACGTCCGGCCCATCGGCGGGTCGACCATCGCGTCGGTGTTGAAGCCGAGGGACAGGTCGGCCATGTCGAGCCCGTGGTCCTTCATCATCCCGATGGCGACGAGGGAGTCCTCGAACTGCGTGCCCTCCGGATGCAGGTCGTCGCAGCCCAGCCGCATCGTGAGCGGGTATTGCTCGGGCCAGACGGCGCGCACGGCGTCGATCGCTTCGAGAAGGAAACGGGCGCGATTCACCACGCTGCCGCCGTATTCGTCGTTGCGCTGATTGGCCAGCGGCGAGAAGAAGCTCGCGCCGAGATAGCCGTGCGCGAAGTGCAGTTCGAGCCACTGGTAGCCCGCGTCGCGCGCACGCACCGCCGCGTCGGCATAGCGCCGGTGCAGCGCCTTGATCTCGTCGACGCTCAGCGGATGCACCGGATACGTGTGGCCCGCGAAGCCGTACGGTATGGGCGACGGCGCGACGCACGTCCAGCCGTCCGGATGATCGGGCGGCAACTGCTTCTTCGTGCGGTCGGCGTTCACGCCCTTGTGCGGCGGCAGCTCGCTGCCCTTGCGTCCGGTGTGCCCCAGCTGGATCGCCGGCACGGCACCCATCCGCTTCACGATCGCCGTCACGCGGGCATGGCCCTCGACCTGGCCGTCGTCCCAGATGCCGGCACACGACGTGGTGGTCCGGCCGTCGGGCGTGATCGCCATCTGCTCGCCGAACACGAGCGCGAATCCGCCGGCGGCGCGCGCGCCGAGATAGCTGACGTGGTAATCGTCGAGGCGTCCGTCGACCGAGTTGTACATGGTCATCGGCGACATCACGATGCGATTGCGAAGGGTGACGCCCTTCAGCGTGAAGGGGGTGAAGAGGTTCGGCATGCGGGGCTCGGCGGGGCGGGCAGTGGGAGTGGGGATGTTCGCGGTTTTTCGAGCGGATCGCATGTGGATGCAGTCGTCGAGTGACGCGGCGATTCCCCGCATGGCCGTGACTCTTCAGTACCCGTGCGACTTGATGAATACTCCGGCTCGATTTTCGTCGCGTTCCCGTGACCGACCGCGTGAACGACGCGCGCCGCTTGATTCACTGTGGGGTTTCACCGATGTCACCCAGATTCCTCCGACCGGACTCCCGGCAATTCCGCCTCGTGCGGCCACTGGTCGCGTCGTTCGCACTGATGGCCGCCCTGCTGCCCGCGGCCCTCACGGCATCGGACACGAATCCGCGCCTCGGCCTGCCGCCCATCATCGACACGACCGAGCCCGGGGATTCCGCGCGCCAGATCGCGCTCGGTCGGAGGCTCTTCATGGACCCGCAGCTTGCGGAGGATGGGGCGATGGCCTGTGGCACCTGCCACATTCCCGAGCATGGTTTCGCGCTCAACGGCTCCGCGGTGGCATTCGGGCGGGGCGGGCACGCGTTGCGCCGGAACGCGCCGACGATTCTCAACGCGGCGCTCGCGACATCGCAGTTCGTCGACGGCCGGATGAAGACGCTCGAGGAACAGATCTGGGGTCCGCTGCTCGCCGACAGCGAGGCGTGGAATCCGACGGTGCAGGATGTCGTGGGGCGCCTCCGCGGCCGGGCGGACTACCGGGAGGCATTTCGTGCCGCCTTCGATGGCCGCCCCGTGAGCCAGCGTCTGATCGGTGCGGCGCTGGCGGCGTACGAGCGCAGCATCACGGTCGGTGCATCCCGGTTCGATCTCTGGCGCTACGCGGGGGACCACGCGGCGCTCGACGCCGAGGAGCGCGCGGGCTTCGCGGTATTCCAGTCGAGCGGTTGCGCGGAGTGTCACTCGGTCGGTGACAGCTCCGCTACCTTCACCGACAACACGTTCCGGAATACCGGAATCGAATGGGCGCGGACGCAGGGCGTTCTCGGCACACGCAAGGAGAACCCTGACCACGGACGCTTCGAGGTCACGGGCCGCGAAGCGGACCGCCACGCGTTCCGCGTGCCATCGCTGCGCAAC
>CAUJJX010000392.1 GCA_963205165.1 Pseudomonadota bacterium
GACCCGCCGCTGCCGCCGATCCGGACTATCCGGGATGGCGCGACGCCCCACTCCCGGACGGTCCGATGGGCGAGGCGATCGAGCTCGGTCGACGCATCCTTGCGAAGACGCCGGAGCACGCGCCCGCGTACGCCGGCAACGCGCTCAACTGCACGAGCTGCCACCTCGACGGCGGACGCACGCCGGCCGCCGCACCGTGGGTCGGGATCTGGGGTGTGTTCCCGGAATTCCGCAGCCGCAACGCCCGCGTGAATTCCCTCCAGGACCGCGTCGCGGACTGCTTCGAGCGCTCGCTCGCGGGGTCGCGTCCGCCGGCCGACAGCCCCGAGATGATCGCGATCCTCGCGTACATGCAGTGGCTCTCGCGCGACGTGCCCACGGGAAAGAGCGTCGCGGGCCGCGGCTTCTCCCGGATCAAGACAGCGCGTGCGCCGGATCCCGAACACGGTCGCGTCGTCTACGCCGGGAAATGCGCCGCGTGCCACGGCCCCGACGGCGAAGGCATGTTCGGCGCCGCCGGCGAGACCGTGTTTCCGCCGCTGTGGGGTCCGCGATCGTTCAGCATCGGCGCCGGCATGGCGCGGCTCGACACGGCCGCCGCCTTCGTCAAAGCGAACATGCCGCTCGGTCAGGGCGGATCGCTGTCGGACGACGATGCCTACGACGTCGCGGCCTTCTTCACGCGCCAGCCGCGACCGGACTTCGCGCGCAAGCATCTCGACTGGCCGAAGGGCGGCAAGCCGAAGGACGCCCGCTACTGACGGCCAGCCCCCGCCCGCGGTGGACGCACCGCGCGGCGTCGTCCATCATCGCAATGGCAGCATCGTTTCACCCACACAACCATCGACCGCCGCCGGCCCCGCCGTCGGACGTGTCGCGAAGGAGAGAGCAGCATGAGCGAAGGCAATACGTACAAGGGCGCGTGCTTCTGCGGCGCCGTCGAGATCGCCGTCACCGGCGCACCGGTCGCGATGGGCTACTGCCACTGCGATTCGTGCCGGAAATGGTCGGCCGGACCCGTCAACGCGTTCACGCTGTGGCAACCGGACGCGGTCGTGGTCACGAAGGGCGCCGACAACATCGGCACGTACAACAAGACCTCGCGCAGCTTCCGCAAGTGGTGCAAGACGTGCGGCGGTCACGTGTTCACCGATCATCCGGAGATGAAGCTCGTCGACGTGTACGCCGCGACCATCCCGGACCTCCCGTTCGATCCGCACCTCCACGTGTTCTACGAAGAGACCGTGCTGCACATCCACGACGGCCTCCCGAAGATGAAGGACATCCCGGCGGAGATGGGCGGCTCGGGCGTCGTGCTGCCGGAGTGATCGGCGGCTGACCCGATGCGTGCGATGTCCACGGCCGGTCGACACGGCCCGGAGGCATCGCACGCCGTTCCGCCGCCACGCCGGCACCTTTCCGAAGCAGGACACGCCACCATGAACAAGCTCGTCACGACCCTCGCCGGCCTCGCGATCGCGGCGACGTCCGTCGCGGCCGAACTCGCGCCGCCCACGCGTTCGCTCGACGGCAGCGAGATCACGTACGAGTACACGAGCGGTCGTTCGTACAACGTGAAGTTCGAACCGGCCGGCGTGAGTTACCGCTATCTCACCGGATCGAAACCGGACAAGTGGTGGGGCCCGTTTCCCTACCAGGCGTTCGAGGTCCGGAAGAACGAGTACTTCGCGTCGTGGTTCGAAGCGGGCTATGGCGACTACGTGACGCTGCTGATCAATTTCGACAACCGGCTGCTCTACGGCAGCGCCATCCTCGAAGGCGAAGAAGTGCATTTCCACGGCGCGCACATCATCGACGCGCGGCGGCCGCGATGACCGACCTGCGAACGATCCTCGGCATCGAACTGCCGATCATCCAGGCACCGATGGCCGGCGTGCAGGGCAGCGCGCTCGCGATCGCCGTCTCCAACGCGGGCGGCCTCGGATCCCTGCCCTGCGCGATGAGCACCCCGGACACGATCCGCGCCGAACTGGAAACGATCCGCGCGCAGACGACGCGGCCGTTCAACGTGAACTTCTTCTGCCACGTCGCGCCGACGTCCGAGGCGTCGCGCGAAGCTGCGTGGCGTGCGGCACTCGCACCGTTCCATCGCGAGTTCGGCATCGACGGCGCGACGATCCCCGCGGGGCCGGGCCGCGCACCGTTCTCGCACGACGCGGCCGACGTGCTGGAAGCCTTCCGCCCGCCCGTCGTGAGCTTCCACTTCGGACTCCCGCCCGCGGATCTGCTCGAACGCGTCCGCGGCTGGGGCTCGAAGATCGTGTCGTCCGCCACGACCGTCGACGAGGCCCGCTGGCTCGAGGCCCACGGCGTCGACATCGTGATCGCGCAGGGGCTCGAAGCCGGCGGCCATCGCGGCATCTTTCTCTCGGACGACCTCACGACCCAGGTCGGCACGTTCGCGCTGCTGCCGCAGGTCGTGCGCGCCGTGAAGGTCCCGGTCGTCGCGGCCGGCGGCATCGCGGATGCGCAGGGCGTCGCCGCGGCGATGGCACTCGGCGCGGCCGGCGTGCAGATCGGGACCGCCTTCCTGCTGTGTCCCGAAGCCTCGACGACCGCCGTGCATCGCGCCGCACTGAAGAGCGAGGCCGCGCGGCATACGGCGCTGACCAATGTCTTCACCGGACGCCCGGCGCGCGGCATCGTCAACCGCGTGATCCGCGAGATCGGGCCGATCAGCGCGGCGGCGCCGGCCTTTCCGCTCGCGACCTCCGCGATCGCGCCGCTGCGTGCGAAGGCGGAAGCCGCCGGCAGCGGTGACTTCTCACCGCTCTGGTCCGGACAGAACGCGACGGGTTGCCGGGAGATCCCGGCGGCCGAACTCACGCGGATGCTGGCCGGCCGCTGATGCGCGGACACGCGGCGCGCGGATGCGACGCCGACGTTGCACCGCACCGTGCCTCCGGCTGTTCGTCCGCGTATCCTCGGCCGCCGAGGGGGATCGCCCGATGACCAAATTCCAGTTCCGCATCCGGACGAAGAACGGTGTCCTGATGGAAGCGCTCAACATCCACGGCCGCGACCGCGACGACGCCGAGCGCAAGCTCTTCCAGATGTACGTGGGCTGCACCGTGCTCGAATGCGTCGAGGTCGCGGCGACGTCGGGCCGCGAGGAGAACCTCGATCTCGCCGGGATCCTCGCGCTCATCGCGAAGCAGGATTGAAGCGGCGGCGTCTGCGCGGATCACGCGCCCGGCAACGTCCGATCGCACAGAGCGGTCGCGGCGAAGACCCGATTCCCCTGCATGGCACCTGACACCTGCTAGTTCAGGAACCCCGTGTGCTCGAGCTCTTCCAGCAGCGCCTCGTAGTCGGTCGCGCCACGACTGCCCGGGGCGTGCGTGAAGACGTCGGAGTTCATGGCAGGGCTCTCGGCAACGCTCACGGACTCACCGATGCGCGTCTCGCAGACC
>CAUJJX010000393.1 GCA_963205165.1 Pseudomonadota bacterium
TTCCTCGAGACCGGATCGGTCTCGTGGCTCTACTACGCCGACCGATTGATGGAGTTCCCGACGGGCGTGCTCGGTGTCGCCCTCGGGACGATCCTGCTGCCCAGTCTCGCGAAGACGCACGCGCAGGGCGGGGCGGAGGAATACTCGAAGCTGCTCGACTGGGGGCTGCGCCTCACGCTCGTGCTCGCCGCGCCCGCTGCGATGGCGATCGCGATCCTGGCGGTGCCGCTCGTCGCGACGCTGTTCAAGCACGGTGCCTTCGATGCCCGCGACGTCGAGATGACGCGCCAGGCGCTCGTCGCCTACAGCATCGGACTCGTCGGCCTGATCCTCGTGAAGGTCCTCGCGCCCGGCTTCTACGCCCGGCAGAACATCCGGACGCCCGTGAAGATCGGCCTCGTGACGCTCGCGACAACGCAGCTCCTGAACCTCGTACTGGTCGGTCCGCTGCGTCACGCGGGCCTCGCGCTCGCGATCGGCATCGGGGCCTGCATCAACGCAGGCCTGCTGTTCCACTACCTGCGTCGCGGCGGGATCTACCTGCCCCAGACCGGCTGGGGCGCCTTCCTCGGGCGCCTCGTCGTCGCGGTCATCGTGATGGGTGTCGCGATCGGCTTCGCTGCGGGGCCGGCCGACGCGTGGCTCTCCGGGTCCGTGTTCTGGCGCGTGATGCGCCTGACCGGCGTCGTGGTCCTCGGCGCGGCCGTCTACTTCGCGGCGCTCGCGCTGATGGGTTTCCGCCCCCGGGACTTCCAGAAGCGCGTCGGGTGAACCGGTCGGGATCGGGTCGTTCGACCGGCTCCGGCTTCATGCCGAGTTTCTATTAGCTTCTAATAAAGCGGTCGTTGGGAATATAACGACCGATCACTAAGATCCGTCCCGTGTCAGGTTGCGGCCGGCACCCGGCACCCGACAGCGGGCCCGGAACGCGATGGGGGTGGCAGTGCAGATTGCATACACGGTGTCGGGCCTGGCGGTCGGATTCATCGTCGGCCTCACGGGCGTCGGCGGAGGGTCCCTCATGACGCCGCTGCTCGTCATCGTCTTCGGGATCAACCCCGCGACCGCCGTCGGCACCGACCTGCTCTACGCGTCGATCACGAAGAGTGCGGGCGCGTGGGTCCACGCGAAGCGCGGCAACGTCGACTGGAAACTCGTCGGTGCACTCGGGTCGGGAAGTGTCCCCGCGGCGATCGTCACGCTGGCGGTCCTGCACTTCCTCGGCGTCGACAGCAAGAGCGCGTCCGGCGTCATCACCTTCTCGCTCGGCATCGCGATCCTGCTGACCGCCTTCGCGCTGCTCTTCAAGAGCCGTCTGCAACGACTCGCCCGCGGCGGCGAGCGCGCCCGCCAGTGGCGCGAGCAGCATGCCTACAAGGCGACCGCGCTGACCGGCGCGATCATCGGTGTCCTCGTCTCGCTCAGTTCCGTCGGCGCCGGCGCGCTCGGCGTCACGGCCCTGTTCTGGCTCTTCCCGGCAATGGCGACCGTGCGCATCGTCGGCAGCGACATCGCCCACGCCGTGCCCCTGACCGCCGTCGCCGGCCTCGGCCACTTCGCGATGGGTTCGGTCGACCTGGACCTGCTCGGCGCGCTCCTGCTCGGATCGCTGCCCGGCATCTGGATCGGCAGCCACCTCTCGCACCGTGTTCCCGAACACTGGCTGCGTCCGATGCTCGCCTCGATCCTCATCCTGGTCGGCGGCAAGCTCGTCTGGTAACGCCGGCCCGGCGCCTCGCCGCCGCGGCCGCACGATTTCAATCTCGAGGAATTTCCCAGCATGTACGTTTACGATCAGGTGGACCGCACCCTCATCGCGGAGCGCGTGGCGCAGTACCGCGATCAGCTCCGTCGCTTCCACGCCGGCGAACTCTCGGAAGACGAGTTCCGTCCGCTGCGACTGCAGAACGGCCTGTACATCCAGAAGCACGCGCCGATGCTGCGCGTCGCGATCCCGTACGGCCTGCTGTCGGCCACGCAGCTGCGCATGCTCGCGCACATCGCGCGCAAGTACGACCGCGGCTACGGACACTTCACGACCCGCCAGAACATCCAGTACAACTGGCCGCCCCTCGTCGACAGCGCCGACATCCTCGACGACCTCGCGAAGGTCGAGATGCACGCCATCCAGACGAGCGGCAACTGCATCCGCAACATCTCGTCGGACGAGTTCGCCGGCGTCGCGCCCGACGAGATCATCGATCCGCGTCCGCTGTGCGAGATCCTGCGGCAGTGGTCGACGTTCCACCCGGAGTTCGCCTTCCTGCCGCGCAAGTTCAAGATCGCGGTCAGCGCCGCGACCGAGGACCGCGCCGCGACCGCCTTCCACGACATCGGCCTCTATCTGTCGAAGAACGCCGACGGCGCGATCCGGGTGAAGGTGCTCGTCGGCGGCGGGATGGGGCGCACGCCGATCGTCGGCGCGATCATCCGCGAAGACCTGCCGTGGGAAGACACGCTGACGTACGTCGAGGCGATCCTGCGGGTCTACAACCGCTACGGCCGTCGCGACAATCTCTACAAGGCGCGCATCAAGATCCTCGTGAAGGCCCTCGGTCCCGAGGAGTTCGGCCGCCAGGTCGACGCCGAATGGGCGCACGTCAAGGACGGCCCCGGCACGCTGACCCGCGACGAGTACGATCGCGTCGCCGCGCACTTCACGGCGCCCGACTACGAATCGCTGCCGGCCGTCGATGCCGCCCACGAGGCGCACCTCGCCGCGTCGCCTGTGTTCGCGCGCTGGGTCGGGCGCTCGGTCAAGCCGCATCGCGTCGCCGGCTACCGCGCGGTCGTGATCTCGCTGAAGCCCACGGGCATCCCGCCGGGCGACATCACGGCCGACCAGATGGATCTCGCCGCCGGCTGGGCCGAGCGCTTCGGCTTCGGTGAACTGCGCGTGTCGCACGAGCAGAACCTGATCCTGCCGGACGTGCGCCTGTCCGACCTGCACACCCTCTGGGAAGAAGCCCGCGGCGCCGGCCTCGCCACCGCGAACCTCGGCCTGCTGACCGACATCATCTGCTGCCCCGGCGGCGACTTCTGCTCGCTCGCAAACGCGAAGTCGATCCCGATCGCGGAGGCCATCCAGCGCCGCTTCGACGACCTCGACTACCTCCACGATCTCGGCGACATCAACCTCAACATCTCGGGCTGCATGAACTCCTGCGGTCACCATCACGCCGGCCACATCGGCATCCTCGGCGTCGACAAGGACGGGGACGAGTGGTACCAGGTCTCGATCGGTGGCGCCGACGGTTCCGACGCCGGCCGCGGCCGCAGCGCCATCGGAAAGGTCATCGGCCCGTCGTTCAAGGCCGACGACATGCCCGACGTGATCAGCCGCCTGATCGACGCCTACGTCGACCTCCGCGAGGACGGCGAACGCTTCATCGACGTCGTCGAACGCCTCGGCATCCCGCCGTTCAAGAGCCGTGTCTACGGCACCCCCGCCACGCCTGCCGCCGCCCGCGCGAAGGAGACCATCGATGTCTGAGATCATCCTGCGCAACGCCATCGTTGCCGACCAGTGGCAGGTGCTTCGTCCCGAAGCCGGTGCCGTGGCCGAACTCCCCGCGGGCCGCGTGATCGTCCCGCTCGCCGTCTGGACCGAGCACGCCGACGCGCTGCTCGCCCGCGGTGACGTCGCCGTGTGGCTCGGCCCGGCCGACGACCCCGCGGCCCTCGAAGCGTGGATGGACCGGCTGCCGCTCGTCGCCGTCGATTTCCCCAAGTTCACCGACGGCCGCGGCTTCTCGATCGCTTACCTGCTGCGTTCGCGCTACGGCTACAAGGGCGAACTCCGCGCGATCGGCGACGTGCT
>CAUJJX010000394.1 GCA_963205165.1 Pseudomonadota bacterium
GCATCGACCGTGGATCGCGAGACTCAGTCCCAGCGATCGTCACGAACCCAGACGGTGTTCCCTTCGATCTTCACCGGAAAGCAGGCCGTCGGTTCGTAAGCCGGCGCAGTGAGCGCCGCGCCCGTGCGGATCGAGAATCGCGCGCCGTGCCGCGGGCAGACAACCTCGTCGCCCGCGATGCATCCACCGGTGAGCTGCCCGCCATCGTGCGTGCAGACATCCTCCAGCGCAAAGAACTCGCCGGCGACGTTGAAGACGGCGATCGCCGTCCCATCGGCATCGACCACTTTCACGCCACCGGGCGTCAACGTGTCGGTCGCTCCCACCTCGATCCAGTCGGACATCGTCTCGCGTTCCCGCCGGTCAGACCGGCACGACCTCGAGGAACGGATCGATCTGGTGGACGAGGCTCTCGATGCCCGACAGCGTGCCGGACAGCGAACTGGGGCAGCTGCCGCACGCGCCCTGGTAGTGCACGTGGAGCTGGTTGCCCTCGAGTCCGACGATGAAGAGATCGCCGCCGTCGCCCTGCAGGAACGGACGCACGCGTTCGTCGAGCAGCTCGCTGATGGCGCGCAGCTTCTCGCGGTTCTCCGGCGTGAGCGTCTCGTCGTCGAGCAGCGAGGCGCCGGCGAGACCGAACGCCCGCGACTGCTCTTCCGCCGCGGGGGCTTCGCGGATCGGCACGGCCACCTGGCGCATCAGAGGTGTCCAGTCGGCGCCGCCGTCCTGGGTGACCGTGATCCAGTGGTCGACGTAGAACACGTTCGTCACGTGCGGGATCTCGAACAGCGCGCGGGCGAGCGGATCGTCCACGGCCTCCGAGGCATTGTCGAAGGATCGCGCGACACCCCAGGAGAGCGGCTCCTTGAGGATGAACTTCCGTGCGTTCGGGTTCGGTGTCGGTTCGACTTCCGCGATCTTGGGCATGCTCGGTTACGACCTGTGCGTGGCACGCCCGATCGGGCGCGCGTTGACGAATTCTGGCGACGTCGGTGCGACGCCGGTGATGACGAACGACGGGGCGGACATCAGCCGGCCGTACCCATGGGGTCCTGGTCGCCCTCGGTGCTGGCAACCGCCTGCGCATCGAGTGCCGCGTGCAGCGTGTGCCACGGCAGCACGGCGCACTTCACGCGCGACGGGAGATCCTTCACGCCCGCGAACACGGCGAGGCGGCCGATCGGATTGCCGGGCGTCGCCGGATCGACGGTCCCGGTGACCATGCCGCGGAACGCGTCGACGAGCGCCTCGGCCTCCGCGACCGACTTGCCTTTCACCGCCGCCGTCATCATCGACGCCGACGCCTTGCAGATCGCGCACGACTGGCCCTCGAAGGCGATGCCGTCGATGCGGTCGCCGTCGAGGTGGACGTGCAGCCAGATGTGATCGCCGCACAGCGGGTTGAGACCTTCCGACGACTGCGTCGGATGCTCGAGCCGGCCGTAGTTCCGCGGCTTGCGGTTGTGATCGAGAATGACTTCCTGGTAGAGCTGCTTGCTGTCCATGGCGACCGGGCTCAGGCGAACAACTTCTGCACCTTGCGGATCGCGGCGACGAGCGCATCGACTTCCGCGAAGGTGTTGTAGAACGCGAACGAGGCGCGCGCCGTCGCCGGGACGCCGAACCGCTGCATCACGGGTTGCGCGCAGTGATGGCCGGTGCGGACGGCGACGCCCTCCTCGTCGAGCAGCGTGCCGACATCGTGCGGATGCACGTCGCCGACGTAGAAGGAGAGCACCGCGGCCTTCTCGCGCGCCGTGCCGATGATGCGCACGCCGCCGAGCGCGGTGACCTGTTCCGTCGCGTACTCGAGCAGCGCGTGCTCGTGGGCGGCGATGCGTTCGAGACCGATGGCGCTCACGTAGTCGAGCGCGGCACCGAGCCCGATCATCGCGGCGATCGGGGGCGTGCCCGCCTCGAACTTGTGCGGGATCGTGTTGTACGTCGTCTTCTCGAACGTCACCGACAGGATCATGTCGCCGCCGCCCTTGAAGGGCTGCATCTTCTCGAGCAGCGCAGCCTTGCCGTACAGCGCGCCGCTGCCCGTCGGGCCGCAGATCTTGTGACCGGAGAACGCGTAGAAATCGCAGTCGAGCGCCTGAACGTCGACGGCGATGTGCGGCACGGCCTGCGCCCCGTCGACGAGCACCGGCACGCCGTGCGAATGCGCGATGTCGATGAGCCGCCTGATCGGCGTGACGGTCCCGAGGGCGTTCGACACGTGCGTGAGCGCCGCGAACTTCGTGCGCTCGGTGAAGAGCTTCTCGTAGTCGTCGACGAGCAGTTCGCCGCGATCGTCGATGGGCACGACCTTCAGCTTCGCGCCCTTCTCCTCGCAGAGCATCTGCCACGGCACGATGTTCGAGTGGTGCTCGAGGTGCGTGATGATGATCTCGTCGCCGGCGCCGATGAACTTGCGGCCGTAGCCGTGCATCACGAGATTGACGCCCTCGGTGCAGCCCGTCGTGAAGATGATCTCGCGCTCTTCCTTCGCGTTCAGGAAGCGCTGCACGCTGCGGCGTGCGCCTTCATAGGCGTCGGTCGCGATTGCGGACAGCGTGTGGACGCCGCGATGGATGTTCGCGTGCTCGTGCGTCTGGTAGCGCACGAGGCGGTCGATGACCTGCTGCGGCATCTGGCTGGACGCCGCATTGTCGAGGAAGGCCAGCGTCTTGCCGTGCGGATGCACGTTGCGCAGGATCGGGAAGTCGGCGCGGATGCGCTCGACGTCCAAGGCGCCCGCGTCGACGGCAGGCTGGCGGATGGGGGTGACGCTCATGCGATCTCCTGGCCGCCCGTGCGCTCGACGACTGCGGCGTCGAGTTGCCGGACGATGGATGGGATGCCGATGCGGCCGACGATGTCGGCGGCGAAGCCGTACGTGAGCAGGCTGCGCGACACGGACTCCGAGAGGCCGCGGCTCATCAGGTAGAAGACTTCCTCGGCCTCGAGCTGGCCGACGGCGGCGCCGTGCGCGCACTTCACGTCGTCCGCGAAGATCTCGAGCTGCGGCTTCGTGTCGACGTGCGCCTTCTCCGACAGCAGGAGGTTGCGGCTCTCCTGGGTGGAATCGGTCTTCTGCGCATCTTCGCGGACGAGGATGCGGCCGTTGAACACGGCGTGCGCACCGCCACCGACGACGCACTTGTGGAGCTGCCGGCTCGTGCCGTGCGGCTGCGCATGGTCGACGAAGGTGCGGGTGTCGGCGAGCTGCCTGCCGTCGATCAGCGCGAGTCCGTCGAGTTCGAAGTGCGTGCCCGTGCCGCCCTGGAGCACGTGGACGTTGTTGCGCGAGAGGCGCGCCCCGAGCGTCACGGCGAGGTTCGAATACGTGCCGTCGCGGGCGACGCGCGCCGCGGTCGTCGCGAGGTGGAAGGCTTTCTTGCCGTCACGCTGGAGCTTCACATGGCGCACGCGGGCATTCGCCCCGACATCGATCTCGACGACGGCATTCACGCAGTACGCGCCATCGTGCGTCGCGACGTGATCCTCGAGGATCGTGACCGACGCGCCGTCCTCGGCGACGACGAGCACGCGCGCCTGCTGCACGACGTCGGCCTGCGTGCTGACGAACAGGCAATGGATCGGCTGCGCGGCGAAGGCATTGCGCGTCGCGTGGACGAGCACGCCATCGGCGAGCCGTGCGGTGTTCGCCGCGACGAACGGGTCGTGCTCGAAGCCGGCGATCTGGCCGAGGTGCGACGCGAGCACCGCGTTGCCGGTCGCGAAGGCATCGGCGAGCCGTTCGACCCGGACACCGTCGACGGAGACGATCGACGACAGCGCCACCGAGAAATGTCCGTCGACGAACACGAGCCGCGTCGCTGCCTCCGGCACGGTCCAGTGCGCGATGGCGGATGCGTCGAGTGCCGCACCAGCCGTCGCCTGACGGAACGCCATGCGGGACAGCGGTGTCAGGTCGGTGAAGCGCCATTCCTCGTGCCGCGTCGTCGGCACGGACAGCGCATTCGCGCGTTCGAGGGCGCGGGCACGCAATGTCTTCAGGGCGTCACTGCCCGCCTCGGCACCGGCCAGCAGGCTGTCGAGGAAGGTCCTCGCGCCGGAAGTCGTCTCTGCCATCAGGCCGCCTCGCGCCCGATCCAGTCGTAGCCGCGCGCCTCGAGTTCGAGCGCGAGTTCCTTGCCGCCCGTCTTCACGAGCCGGCCGCCGTCCATGACGTGCACGAAGTCCGGGACGATGTAGTTCAGCAGCCGCTGGTAGTGCGTGACGAGCACGATCGCGTTGCCCGACGCACGCAGGCTGTTCACGCCGTGCGCGACGATGCGCAGTGCGTCGATGTCGAGGCCGGAGTCGGTCTCGTCGAGGAACGCGAGCGTCGGTTCCAGCAGCGCCATCTGGAGGATCTCGTTGCGTTTCTTCTCGCCGCCGGAGAACCCGGTGTTGACGCTGCGCTCGAGGAACGCGGGGTCCATCTCGAGGAGCTGCAGCTTCTCGCGGACGTAATCGTCGAACTCGAGCGGATCGAGTTCCTCGCGTCCGCGCCCGCCCATCACCGTGTTGTACGCGAGCCGCAGGAACTGCGAGTTCGCGACGCCGGGCACCTCGACCGGGTACTGGAAGCTCAGGAAGAACCCGGCACGCGCGCGCACTTCGGCGGGCAGCGCCAGGAGGTCCTGGCCGTCGAACTCGACCTCGCCGCCCGTCACTTCGTACGACGGATGCCCTGCGAGCACCTTCGAGAACGTGCTCTTGCCGGAGCCGTTCGGCCCCATGATCGCGTGGACCTCGCCGGCCCGGACCGTGAAATCGATGCCCTTCAGGATCTGCACGCCGGCGACCGTCGCCGACAGGTTGCGCACGTCCAGCAGGACCTTGCCCGTGCTCTCGCTCATCCGACACTTCCTTCAAGTTTGAGTCCGAGGAGGCGACCGGCCTCCACGGCGAATTCCATGGGCAGCTGCGTGAAGACGTCCTTCACGAACCCGTTGATGATCATCGAGACGGCTTCTTCCGGATCGATGCCGCGGCTCGCGAAGTAGAAGAGCTGGTCCTCGCCGATCTTGGAGGTCGTCGCCTCGTGCTCGACCTTCGCGCCGTTGTTCTGCACCTGGATGTACGGGAAGGTGCTGGCGCTGCAGCGGTCGCCGATCAGCATGGAGTCGCACTGCGAGAAGTTGCGCGCGCCGTGCGCACTCGCGGCGATCTTCACGAGGCCGCGATAGCTGTTGTTCGAGCGGCCCGCCGAGATGCCCTTCGAGATGATCGTGCTGCGGGTGTTCTTCCCGATGTGGACCATCTTCGTGCCGGTGTCGGCCTGCTGCAGATGGTTCGTCAGCGCGACCGAGTAGAACTCGCCCACCGAGTTGTCGCCGAGCAGCACACAGGACGGGTACTTCCAGGTGATCGCGGAACCGGTCTCGACCTGCGTCCAGGAGATCTTCGAGTCGACACCCTGGCAGAGCCCGCGCTTCGTCACGAAGTTGTAGATCCCGCCGACGCCGTTCTCGTCGCCCGCGTACCAGTTCTGGACCGTCGAGTACTTGATCGACGCGCGGTCGAGCGCCACGAGTTCGACGACCGCCGCGTGCAGCTGGTTCGTGTCGAACTGCGGCGCCGTACAGCCTTCGAGGTAGCTGACCGACGCGCCTTCCTCGGCGACGATCAGCGTGCGCTCGAACTGCCCGGATTCCTGGGTGTTGATCCGGAAGTACGTCGAGAGCTCCATCGGGCACTTCACGCCCTTCGGGATGAAGCAGAACGACCCGTCGGTGAAGACGGCCGAATTGAGCGCCGCGTAGAAATTGTCGCCGGCGGGCACGACCGAACCGAGGTACTTGCGGATCAGCTCGGGATGCTCGTGCACGGCTTCCGAGAACGAACAGAAGATCACGCCGACGTCGGCGAGCTTCTTCTTGTAGGTCGTCGTGACCGACACGCTGTCGAAGATCACGTCGACCGCGACGCCCGCGAGTGCGGCCTGCTCGTGCATCGGCACGCCGAGCTTCTCGAACGTGCGCAGCAGCTCGGGATCGACCTCGTCCATCGACGCGAGCTTCTTCTTCGGCTTGGGCGCCGAGTAGTAGCTGATGTCCTGGAAGTCGATCGGCGGATACGTGACGTTCGGCCACGTCGGCTCGGTCATCGTGAGCCAGTGGCGATAGGCCGTCAGGCGGAACTCGAGCAGCCACTCGGGTTCGTTCTTCCGCGCGGAGATCGAGCGGATGACGCTCTCGTTCAACCCCTTCGGCACGACGTCGGACTCGATGTCGGTCACGAAGCCGTGCTTGTAGGGCTGGTCGATGAGGTTCTGGAGAACGGCACTCATCGTGTGGATTCCTTCGGGTTGGATGCGGTGCGGGTCACGGTGGTCAGACGCTGAAGCTCTCGCCGCAGCCGCACTGGTTCTTCACGTTCGGATTGACGACGCGGAAGGTCTGC
Source organism: Pseudomonadota bacterium (assembly GCA_963205165.1). Classification (GTDB taxonomy): domain Bacteria; phylum Pseudomonadota; class Gammaproteobacteria; order Burkholderiales. Next base: position 6,403 of record CAUJJX010000394.1, read on the forward strand.
TTGAAGCCCTCGCGGACGAAGTCGAGCGTCGAGCCGTCGAGCAGCTCGAGGGCCGTGCTGTCGACCACCACCGCGGCGTCGTGCGCCTCGAACAGCCGATCGTCGGCACCGATGTCGCGCGCGACGTCGAACGTGTAGGCGAAGCCCGAACAGCCCACCTTCTTGACGCCGAGCCGCAGGCCCATGCCGCCGCGCTTCGCGACGATCGAATCGCGGATCTGCCGCGCTGCCGTTTCAGTCAACTGGATTGCCACTGATGTCTTCTCCTGCCGTAGAGCGCACGCCGTCAGGCGGACGCCACCTCGGTTTCCTTCTTGCCGCCGCGACCGCGCTCGGCCATCTCGACGACGATGTTGCCGTCGGCACGCACCCGGCCACGACGGGCGATCTGCTCGTCGACGAGCGTCGACAGCTTCACGCCCTTCAGGTAGTCGAAGATGTGCGTGTTGAGGCTCGTCCAGAGATCGTGCGTCAGGCACTTGTGCTCGTCCTGACAGTTCTCGCGGCCGCCGCACTGCGTGGCGTCGATCGGCTCGTCCACCGCGAGGATGATGTCGGCGACCGAGACCTCGGCCGTCGGACGGGCGAGCCGGTAGCCGCCGCCGGGGCCGCGCGTGCTGTTCACGAGCGACTGCCGACGCAGCTTGCCGAACAGCTGCTCGAGGTAGGACAGGGAAATCTTCTGGCGCTGGCTGATCTCCGCCAGGGTGACCGGACCATCGCCGTCACGCATGGCGAGATCGATCATCGCGGTAACGGCAAACCGGCCTTTCGTAGTCAGTCGCATGGTGGCCTCATTCGGAGCAATCGTCGGAGCAGGGATGGGGGTATTTTTTTATCTTGACTCTTTTCGTCAAGTATAAAGATCCCGACAACTACGATCAACCATTGCCCCGCGAAGTTCCCGGGGTGTTCCGCCCCGCGACCGTCCCCGGATGGGGCCCGTCCTCGGCGAGTTTCAGCATCCCGCGGAGGATCTGAACCTCCTCGCGTTCGAGCCGCGCCTTGGCCACCATCCGGCGCAGCCGCGGCAGGAGTCGCTTCGGATTCGCCGGGTCGTAGAAGCCTGCATTCGCAAGTACGCGCGCCGCGTGCTCGTGGAGGCGCTCGATGTCGTCGTGGGTCGCGAGATCGGGCGTCGCGGGGTCCCGGACGCGGTCTCCGACGGCCGCCAGCCGCGCCTCGTACGCGAAGATCTGGACGGCCGCCGCGAGGTTGAGCGACGTGTACGCCGGATTCCCCGGGATGTGCGCCGCGAAGTTGCAGAGCCGCACCTCGTCGGCCGACAGCCCGGTCGACTCGGTCCCGAAGACGATGGCGACGTCGCCCGCCGCGGCCGTCACGACGATCTCGGACGCAGCCGTCCGGCAGGTCACGAGTCGCTGCGACAGGTCGTACGTGTGGCCGACCGCCGCGACCGACAGGACGGTGCCGGCGAGGGCCTCGCCCATCGACGACACGACCTGCGCCGCGACGAGCACGTCCTCGGCGTTCGACGACAGCGCGACGGCCTCCGGATCGGGGAAGCGCTTCGGGTTCACGAGGACGAGCCGCGAGAGTCCCATCGTCTTCATGGCGCGGGCCGTGGATCCGATGTTGCCGGGGTGGCTGGTATGGGAAAGCACCACGCGGATGCGTGAGAGAAGTTCTTCGGGCAGCAAGTGAGGAGGCCGTGAGGAGGCAGTGAAGAGGGCTGGGTGGGCTAGAATCGGGCGCTTCCGAGAACGAGACGACAGCCCCGCCCCATGCATCCCATGCTCAACATCGCGGTGAAGGCCGCGCGCCGTGCCGGCAGCATCATCATGCGCGCCTCCGACAATCTCGACGCGCTGACGATCCAGCACAAGTCGCTGAACGATCTCGTGTCCGAGGTCGACCGCGCAGCCGAGGATGCCATCATCGACATCCTGCACACGGCCTATCCGGACCACGCGATTCTAGCCGAGGAGACCGGCGCCTCGGGCGACTCCGAGTTCGTCTGGATCATCGACCCGCTCGACGGCACGACCAATTTCCTGCATGGATTCCCCGTGTACTGCGTGTCGATCGCGCTCTCGCATCGCGGGGTGCTGAGCCACGGTGTCATCTACGACCCGGTCCGCAACGACCTCTTCACGGCGTCGCGCGGCCGCGGTGCCTTCCTGAACGACCGCCGCCTGCGCGTCTCGAAGCGCGAGAGACTCATCGACGGCCTCATCGGGACAGGCTTCCCGTTCCGGATGTTCGACCACGCCGATCCGTACGTCGGGATGATGCGCGACTTCATGCAGAAGACGGCGGGCATCCGGCGTCCGGGCGCCGCGGCGCTCGATCTGGCGAACGTCGCCGCCGGACGCCTCGACGGATTCTGGGAGATCGGCCTGCACCCCTGGGACATGGCGGCCGGCGTGCTGATGGTCCTGGAAGCCGGCGGACTCGTGGGCGACCTCGAAGGCAACACGGGCTACCTCGAGAGCGGCCGCATCGTCGCCGGATCGCCCCGGATCTTCGGGCAGATGATCAGCGTCATCGAGCCGCACCTGACACCCGAACTGCGCACCGAACCGCCGAAGCCGGCGTCGGCTCCGGCCTGAACAGGTAGTTCCACGAGTCGGAGGTTCGACGACGCGGCGTCGATGCGCTGGATCAGGCACACCGCCATCGCTTCGTGCGAACCTCGCGACCGTCCATCGATCCGGAACGACGACCATGCCCGACAACACGCCCGACCTGCGCGACGCGACCGTCCTGGTCGTCGACGACCTGCCCGAGAACCTCGAGGTCGTCGGCGGACTCCTCCAGGGCCACTACCGCGTGAAGGTCGCGAACTCCGGTGCGCGCTGCCTGCGGGCGGCCATCGCCGACCCGATCCCCGACCTGATCCTGCTCGACGTGATGATGCCCGGCATGGACGGCTACGCCGTGCTCGCGGAGCTGCGGGCCTCCGAGGCGACGCGTGACATCCCCGTGATCTTCGTGACCGCGATGGACGCCGACGACGACGAGACCCGCGGGCTCGAACTCGGTGCCGTCGACTACATCACGAAGCCGATCCGCCCCGCGATCCTGATGGCGCGCGTGCGCAGCCATCTCGAACTGAAGCGCGCCCGCGACTGGCTGAAGGACCAGAACGGCTACCTCGAGGGCGAGGTCACCCGGCGCATGCGCGAGAACGAGCTCATCAAGGACGTGAGCATGCACGCGCTGGCGATGCTCGCCGAAGCCCGCGACAACGAGACCGGCAACCACCTCTATCGCACGCAGGCCTACATCAAGGCACTGGGTCTCGAACTCCGGCGGTCTAACCACCGCTACGCCGTCGGTCTCGACGAGCAGCACCTCACGATGATCGTGAAGGCCGCGCCACTGCACGACATCGGCAAGGTCGGCATCCCCGACCAGATCCTGCTGAAGCCCGGGAAGCTCACGCCCGAGGAATTCACGATCATGAAGACGCACGCCCAGATCGGCGCCGACGCCATCGCGGGTGCCATGCGTCGCGTCATCGACGACCCCTCGATCGCCCACGACAAGGCAAGCGAGCGGAACTCCCTCGCGTTCCTCGAGATCGCCTACCAGATCGCGGGCGGCCACCACGAGAAGTGGGACGGTTCCGGGTATCCGCACGGACTCTCCGGCGAATCGATCCCGCTGCCCGCCCGCCTCATGGCGCTCGCCGACGTGTTCGACGCCCTGAGCTGCCGCCGCGTCTACAAGGCGGCGTTCCCGATGGACGAGGTGGACGGCATCATCGTTGCCGGTCGCGGCAAGCACTTCGATCCGGACATCGTCGAGGCGTACATCGCAAGCCGCGAGACCTTCCTCGACATCGCGCGTCGCTACGCCGACGCACACGACTGACCGGTCGGTCGGGCGATCCCTCCCGGTGAGCAGCGCCGTGCGCAGACCCGGCAGACCGACGCCGTCGCACGACACGCATCCGACCGCACCCTTTCCATGCCCACGCCGATGAAAGCGCGTCCCACACTGTTCGTGATCCTGTTCGCCCCGGTGCTCGTCTTCGCGGCGATCATCGCGGGGGTCTACTTCACCTCGTTGCGCGACATCCAGAGCGCCCAGCGCGCCGATCACGAACTGGCCGCCTGGAACGCCCGGATCGTCAACAGCGCGGTCCGGCTGAACCAGGCCCTCGGCGTGGTCCAGCACGACCTGCAGGAGGCGCTCGGATATCCGGCGACACGCCGGCTCGACGCGGCAACCGCGGCACAGGTCCGGACGGCGCTGCTCGACCGGCTGACACGCATCGAATCGGAACTCGGAACCCTGATCGCCGACCCGGTGTTCCAGCAGGTCGTTCCGGACGAGGGTCGCGATGCCCTCGCTGATGTCGCGCGCTACCGGGCCGGCATCAGCGCGGCGCTCCGGACGGATGCGAGCGACGTCGCCACGATCGATCGCGGCATCCATCTGGCAGCGGCCAGCCATCTCGCATTCCTGCAGCACACCGACCACGTCGCGTCCCGGATCTCGGGCCTCTACATGACGCGCAGCAACGCGATGCGCGAGCGGCTCGACGGACTCCGGCGCCACACGACGGTGACGACCGTCGTGCTGACCGCGGTGCTGCTGCTCCTGTGGTTCGCGGTCGCGCGCCACGTCACGCAGCGGCTCGGCACGCTGGACCGCGCACTGCGCGCGCTCACC
>CAUJJX010000395.1 GCA_963205165.1 Pseudomonadota bacterium
GTTGGGCGTTGGGCGTTGGGCGTTGGGCGTTGGGCGTTGGGCGTTGGGCGTTGGGCGTTGGGCGTTGGGCGTTGGGCGTTGGGTCGCTCGCTTCGCGGCGACCGCTGCAGAAGGCGTAGGTCGGATTAGCGACGCAGTCGCGTAATCCGACGCGGACGGTTGTACGGGCGACGGCGTCGGATTACGCGCTACGCGCTAATCCGACCTACGCCCTGCCGCCTGACGCCTATTGCCTCACGCCTTAATCATCATCAATCCAGCACCCACGTGTCCTTCGTCCCCCCGCCCTGCGACGAGTTGACGACGAGCGAACCCTCGCGCAACGCGACCCGCGTGAGTCCGCCGGGACACATCACCACCTCGTCCCGCCCCGACAGCACGAACGGACGCAGGTCGATGTGCCGCGGCGCGATGCCCTGGTCGACGAAGATCGGGCACGTCGACAGCGCGAGTGTCGGCTGCGCGATGAAGTTCTCGGGGGCATCGAGCACGCGCAGCCGGTAGTCGTCGCGTTCGCGCTCGGTGCTTGCGGGGCCGATCAGCATCCCGTAGCCGCCGGACCCGTGAACTTCCTTCACGACGAGTTCGGGCAGATGCGCGAGCGTGTATTCGAGATCCTCGCGATTGTTCAGCTGATACGTCGGTACATTGTTCAGGAGCGGCTCTTCGCCGAGGTAGAACCGGATCATCTCGGGGACGTACGGGTAGATCGACTTGTCGTCCGCGATGCCGGTGCCGACGGCATTGCACAGCGTCACGTTGCCGGCGCGATACGCCCGCACGAGGCCGGGCACGCCGAGCACGGAATCCGAGCGGAACGCCTCCGGATCGAGGAACTCGTCGTCGATGCGGCGGTAGATCACATCGACGCGCTGCGGCCCGTGCGTCGTCCGCATGTAGACGGTGTCGTCCTCGATGTAGAGATCGGCGCCCTCGACGAGCTCGATGCCCATCTGCTGCGCGAGGAACGCGTGCTCGAAGTACGCGCTGTTGAACTGCCCCGGCGTCAGCAGGACGACGGTCGGATTCTCGACCGCCTCGTGCGCAACGGACCGCAGCGTATCGAGCAGCAGATCCGGGTAGTGCTCGACCGGCGCCACCGACTGCTGCGCGAAGAGTTCGGGCACGAGCCGCATCATCATCTTGCGGTTCTCGAGCATGTACGACACGCCGGACGGCGTGCGCAGGTTGTCTTCCAGCACGTAGTACTCGCCCGCGCCCGCCCGCACGAGATCGATGCCCGCGATGTGCGCATAGACGCCGCCGGGCACGTCGATCCCGACCATCTCCGGCCGGTAGAGCTTGTTCTTCAGGACTCGATCCGCGGGGATGCGTCCGGCACGGAGGATCTCCTGACCGTGATAGACGTCGTTCAGGAACGCATTGAGCGCGCGCACCCGCTGCCGCAATCCGCGTTCGAGCATCCGCCACTCGTCCCCGGGAATCACGTGCGGAAGCATGTCGAACGGAATCAGGCGTTCGGCACCGGCCTCCTCGCCGTACACGGCGAACGTGATGCCGACGCGGTGGAACAGCATGTTCGCGGCTTCGCGCATCTGCCGGATCCGATCGGTCGGCGTGGCCCCGATCCAGTCGGACACGGCGGCGTAGTGCGGGCGGACAGTGCCGTCGGCCTGGTACATCTCGTTGAAGAAGGCGGTGTAGGTCATGGTGCGGCGTGCAGCCGGAGTGTCGCGATGCACTTTCCTAGCGCAACGCATGTGCCATCGGCATGACAACCCTGAAAGCGCAGTGCGCTCAACGGGTTGCCAGCCGCACCAGCGGATTCCGGAACAGCGACGGCACCGTTGCGGTGCCGTTTCCACCCCGGGTCGCACCAAACGAGGGCCGGGACACCTGCACGAAATCAGGCGTGCAGCGCGCCCGCGACCTGCACGACCTGCTTCACGACGGCGTCGAGGCCGGTGACGAGCTGCGGGTCCTTCAGGCGCCCCGCCTCGTCGAACGCCTGGTTCGCGCGCGCGATCCCGAGGCGCTTCGGAACGACGAGGCAGCCGAGATTCATGAGGACGTTGCGCGCGGCTTCCATCGAGCGGATGCCGGCGAACTGTCCACCGGCGGCCGAGCAGAGTCCGACGACCTTGCCCTCGTACGGCACGGTGCCCGATTCGTCACCGTGCTGGCGCGAGACCCAGTCGATCACGTTCTTCAGAACGGCCGTCATGCCCGCGTTGTACTCGGGGCACGCCACGATGATTCCGTGATGCGCGATGAAGAGATCCTTCAGCTTGCGCGCGTTGGCAGGCAGACCGTCGGCGACCTCGACGTCACCGTCGTAGATCGGCAGCGGGAAATCCTTCAGGTCGATCAACGTGACTTCGGCGCCGGCGGCACGTGCGAGCGTGGCCGCTTCGCGGGCGAGCATCTTGTTGAGGGACGCGGCGCGGAGGCTGCCGGCGAGAACGAGGATGCGGGGGGTCATGGCGGACGACTCGGCGAATGTGGAGCGCCGAGCGTACACGACGCCCTGCGGCCATCGCACCCAGACCGATGCGTGGTTCCCCCGAGCACTGCAACGGTCCGATCAACCCTCGACGGCTGCCCCGCCGAGGTCGTCCGCGATCAACCGGAACTGCTGCAAGGCCGCCTCGAGGTCGTCGACGATCTCCTGCGCGATCACGTCCGGCGGCGGCAGATTGTCGGCGTCCGCAAGCGAATCGTCCGCGAGCCAGAAGATGTCGAGGCTCGCCTTGTCGCGCGCGACCAGCTCGTCGTAGTCGTAGGCGCGCCAGCGCCCCTCGGGGTTCTCTGGACTCCACGTCGACGCTCGGTCGTGCCGGTTCGCCGGGTGATAGAGCGTGACGAACTCGTCGAGGTCCTCGCGCTTCAGCGGATTGGTCTTGAGGGTGAAATGCCGGTTGGTGCGCAGGTCGTAGATCCAGAGCTTGCGCGTCGACGGGGTCTCGCTCGCCGGCTTCCGATCGAAGAACAGCACATTGGCCTTCACGCCCTGCGCGTAGAAGAGCCCCGTCGGCAGGCGCAGCAGCGTGTGCAGTTCGCACTCATGCATCAGCCGGCGTCGGATCGTCTCGCCTGCCCCACCCTCGAACAGCACGTTGTCGGGCAGCACCACGGCGGCGCGACCCTGCGTCTTCAGCAGCGTCTTGATGTGCTGCACGAAGTTGAGCTGCTTGTTCGACGTCGTCGCCCAGAAATCGTCGCGCTCGACGATGTCCTTCTCGGTCGTGGCACGACCGTCTTCGCCGACGATCATCGTGCTGCTCTTCTTCCCGAACGGCGGATTCGCCAGCACCACGTCGTACCGCTCGCCGGGATCCGCGGCGAGCGCGTCGGCGACCTTCACCGGCACGCTCTTCTCGGACCCGATGCCGTGCAGCAGCAGGTTCATCGCGCACACCCGGGCCGTCGCCTGCACCAGTTCGTAGCCGATGAACGCGCCTTCCCTCAGATGCCGCAACTGATCGCGCGTCAGGTTGCGATGTTGCTGGACGACATGGTTGTGCGCGGCGAAGAGGAAGCCGCCCGTGCCGCACGCCGGATCGCACACGGTCTCGCCGGGCTTCGGCGCGATGCAGTCGACCATCGCACCGATGAGCGCGCGCGGGGTGAAGTACTGCCCTGCGCCGCTCTTGGTGTCCTGGGCGTTCTTCTCGAGCAGGCCTTCGTAGGCATCGCCCTTCACGTCGACACCCAGCGCCGTCCAGCTCTCGGCATCGATCAGGTCGACGACCAGCCGGCGCAGCTTCGCGGGGTCCTGGAACTTGTTCTGCGCCTTGCCGAAGATCAGGCCCAGCGTGCCCTTCTGCTGCCCGAGCGCCTCGAGCGCATGACGGTAGTGGTCGAACAGGTCGTCGCCGTCACGCGCGAGCAGCGACGGCCACGCCCAGACCTCGGGGACGATGCTCGGCTGGTCGTACGGCGGCCGCGCGCGCTCGTCGGCCATCTTCAGGAACAGGAGATACGTGAGCTGTTCGACGTAGTCGCCGTAGCTCATGCCGTCGTCGCGCAGGACGTTGCAGTAGTTCCAGAGTTTCTGGACGAGGGTGGAGGCGTTCATGTCGATGCAATCGGACCCAGGCTCTGGACCCGGCTCGCGACGCTCCGGCACGCCGTCAGCAGGTCGGTGACGAGGCGTTCGTCGATGTTGAGATCGCCCTCGTATTCCCCGAGGTTGCGAACCTCGTGACATTTCGCAAGTACGCGCCACACCTCCGGTCCGAGGCCGAGCGTGTGCGGCAACAACTGGAAGACGATGTAGCGGTTTCCGGACCGGTAGCCATTCCACCGCAGGGCTGCGTGGCACAGCGCGTGAGCGGCGTTGTAGCCGAGGTCGAACCGACTTTCGAGAGAAAGTGCGCCGTAGCCCGCGTCGGTCAACCGCGCGAGACCCGACCGCACGAGGCCTGCGAATTCGGCCGCGTCGGGTGGCTCGCCGCGCAGCGGCTTGCCGGGACCGCACAGATTGTCAAAGGGCGAGGTCATGCTCGCTTCCCAGCAGCCACACCTTGGGCTGCTCCAGCACCCGTTTCAGGAATGCATCGCCCCGCGCGAGACGCTGTGCCATTTCCCGGGATGTATAGATCGTCGGATTCACCGCGCGACCGAGACGTTGGCTCAACCCTTCGAGCGTCACGTACAGGTCGGGGTATGTCAGTTCGTCGCTGACCACCATGAGATCGACATCGCTGCTGGCAGTATCGCGTCGCTTCGCCACGGACCCGTATATGAAGGCGACGCGGATACGGCTGGCGAGCGGTGCCAGAACGGCCCGCAGCGGATCGGCGAGGCCCATCGTCTTCCGGACGATGCCGCAGAGTTCGTCGAAGATCGGCGAGTCCGGATTGGCCTGATAGTGCTTCTGTCGACCGGACACCACGACCGTCACCAGTTCGCTCCTGACCAGGCGGGCAAGTTCGCGATGCACGGCCCCTGAACCGCCTTTGACCAGCGCGATCACCTCGTTCGCGTAAAAGCTGCGGTCAGGCTGCCCGAACAGAGTCCCCAGCACCCGTTGCTGCGTTCCACCGAACAACGCGTCGGCCAGCGACATGCGCTCCGGCACGGTCGAGGGCGCATTGCCGCCCGGGGAAGATGTATTGGTCGATCCCATTTCGGGCTCGATCATACCCATTCTGGGATGCAAGAAACTCGGTTCCCGTTCACCCTGCCGTCTCCATCGCCTGCAATTCCTTCAGCGTCCGCCCCCGTCCGTTCTTCCACTCGAGCCGCCCGTTCGCGCTCCGTCCAGGGATGACAGCGGCCGCCGTCGACGGCGAACTGAAAGTGACTCTCCAGCCGCGGACGCACCGGATCGCCTTCGCCCACGTAGAGCGTCTCGCCCTCGCCGTCCTCGCGCGGCCCGAGCAGCAGATACACGCCGGTCTGGCCCAGCTCGCTCCGTGACTTCACGACCGACAGGACAGCACGCGGAAAGACCAGCGCCTTCCCGATCCAGTTGCTGCGCTCGACGACCCGCAGCCCGTCGGGGTCGCCGTCGGCGACGAAGATGCGGAGCGCGAACGGCTTCGGCGTGCTCATGCCCCGAACGCCTTCGCCAGCACCGCCCGCCGCAGCGCCTCGGCGCGCTTCAGGTTCGCGTCGACCTCGGCGGCAACACCGCGGACGATGGACAGCCGGCGGTCGACTTCGGCGACGATGCGGTGTTGCTCGGCGAGGGGCGGCACGACGATCGGCCAGTCGAGCATGCGTTCCGCGGTCAGGTGAAGGATGCCGACACCCGGCGCGAGTTTGGCGAACGCACCGGACAGGCACGTGTGCAGGAAGTAGTAGAAGACGAACTGCGGTGTCAGCGCCTTCCGGTCCGCTCTGACGCGAATCAGCGTCTTCTGATAGCACGCACCGGGAATCTCGTCGTTCCACAGCACCGGCTTGCCAACCTCTTTCGCACTGCCCGACGCCTCCGCCAGCAGCACGTCACCGGCCTGAAGACGGTAGCGGTCGGGATTCGGAAACCCCATCGTCTTGACGTCCGTGACATCCAGACCGTTCCACGTGACGTTCGCTGCCCGGATGTAAGGCAACTGCACCACCGCATCGGCGTGCACCGGCGCCCGTTGTTGCCCGAGTTGAACGTTCGCAACCGACGCAAGCGGTGCGACGGACCAGGACGCCCGCGCCGATGAATCGATCAGCCGCCCTTCGATCGCATCCCGAAGCACCGTCCCCTTGTAGCGCGCCAGGTTCGCCTTCACCCGCCGGAGGTTCGCCACGGCTACGTCGAGGCGCGACAACTGCGTCACGATCTCCGCGCAGATCCGCTGCTCCACATCAAAGGCAGGCACCCCCAAGACGCTCTCGCGCAGAAACGAAAGTGGCACGCGCCGCTGTCCCACTGCGCCGGTCATGTGCTGCGCCGCCTCGCGACGAAACACCGCGCTCGACACGAAGTAATAGAGGTAGCGCGGATCGACGGCGTTCCGCGGCCGCAGGACATGAAACTCCGTCGACCCACACCCCACGCCATTGCGGAGTTCGCGGGCGATCGCCATCTTGCCGTTCTCCATGCAAGGCGTGATCTTCGCGAACAACACGTCGCCGTCTCGAAAGGTCGTGAATCCTTTCTTGACCTCGCCATACCGACGCACCTGCGTTGGATCGAGACGCCCCGATCCCGCCTCGACAGCGGCCATCGGAACGAATGACACCGCGAGGTCATCCGGAATCGAACCTCGCGTCGGCTTGGGGTTGAAGTCGACGACCGAATCCATCGGTACAGCTTCGGTGGTCGGTGATTCCACGACGTCCAGCCGACTCACGCCACCAACTCCCGATTCATCGCCTCGATCACCTCGGGCAGCGCCGCACCGAACAACTGATGCACCCGCGCGAGCCCGCCCGCCTGGCTGAACGGCGCGTAGTCGAAATCGTCGAGCGTGATGCCGAGGTTGCCGG
>CAUJJX010000396.1 GCA_963205165.1 Pseudomonadota bacterium
GGTGTCGGCGGTCGAGTCGGCGACCATCGCGTAGAACGCCGCGAGATCGTTGCGCGGCCAGTACGTCAGCACGGGGCCGACAGTGATGCGGAGGCGATCGTTCATCGTCGTGCGCTCCGTCATCGCCAGGGCCGGTCGTACGCGCCGAGCGTGTGCTGCTGCCCCTCGGCCCAGCGATCGAGCGACGCCGTCCAGGCAGGTTGCAGCGCGTAGTCATCGGGTCGCGCCGCGCAATGGTCGATCGCGGCACGCCAGACCCGCGTGACCTGCTCGACGTAGGCGGGGCTGCGCTGGCGCCCCTCGATCTTGATCGCGGCGATCCCGAACCGCATGAGCTGCGGAAGTGCGGCCAGCGTGTTGAGGCTCGTCGGTTCCTCGATGGCGTACGCGCGCGCGCCGTCGACATCGAACCGGCCCTTGCAGAGCGTCGGATAGCCGCGCGGTTCGTCCGGCGCGTAGCGGTCGATGAGCACGCCGTTCAGCCGCGCGCGCACGCCGTCGGCAGCCTCGTCCCAGCGGACAGCCGACGGCGGCGAGCACACGCCCGCCGTGTTCGGCGACTGCCCCGTGACGTACGACGAGAGCGCGCAGCGTCCCTCGACCATTACGCACAGGCTGCCGAATCCGAAGACCTCGATTTCGGCCTTCGTGTTGGCGCAGAGCTGGCCCACCTGCGGCAGCGTGAGCACGCGCGGCAGCACGGCCCGCCGGATGCCGAAGCGCTCGCGGTAGAACTCGATGGCCTCGTACGTCGTCGCGGAGGCCTGCACCGACAGGTGCAATCGCAGCTGCGGATGGTGGTCGCGCGCGTAACCGAGCACGGCCGTGTCGGCGCAGATGAGCGCGTCGGCATCGATGTCGGCCGCGACGTCGACGGCGTGCCACCAGCGTTCGGGCTCGCGCGCGTCGACGAAGGTGTTGAGCGCCATCAGCACCTGCGCGCCCTTCGCGTGCGCGTACGCGATGCCTTCGCGGGCCTGCGCATGGTCGAAGTTGAGGCCGGCGAAGTTGCGCGCGTTCGTGCTGTCCTTCAGGCCCATGTAGACGGCGTCGGCGCCGGCATCGACGGCGGTCTTCAGCGCCCGCAGCGAGCCGGCCGGGCAGACGAGCTGCGGCTTGCGCGGGACGGACTGCGTGGATTCGTTCACGGTGATCTCCCGGAGTGGGTTCATGCGGCGCGGCCGTCCTCGCGCGGTCGGCCGTACCAGCGCAGATGGCGCGCGCTCCACGCGATGGTCGCGAGTGCCCAGAGCGCGGCGGTGTGGACGAGCATCGCGGGCAGCCACGCCGCGGTGATGCGCAGCGCGACGGCGGCCTGCACGACGAGGAACAGCGTCCAGACGAAGTCGTCGGCGCTGTGGGTGCGGCCGTGCTGCGCGGCGCTCACGCGCGTGACGAACGCAAGCAGCGTCGACCCACAGAAGCCCATCCCGAACGCGTGCAGGGCGGCGACGCGGAGGTGGTCGGCGGATCCGGCGTTCCACGCGGCGACCGCCAGCAGGGCGAGCGCGACACCGAACCAGACGAAGCCGGCGTGCAGCATCGCGATCAGCCGGACGCGCAGGTTCTGCGTGCGCGCCCAGCGGATCGCCAGCCACGCGACGAGCGCGGCGGCGACGCCGTCGATGATCGCGGCCGGCATCGACGGCAGCAGCGCGGCGTCGAACAGCGGTTGCACGGCGAGGGTGGCGAGCCAGGTCCACAGGAGCCAGTCCGGATGCCGTTCGTCGAGGCACGGCGCGGCGACGCCGAAGAATGGGACCATCCGGTGCGCGGCCGACGCGAACACCGGGGCGATGAACCACCAGCGGCCGGCCGACAGCGCGAGGTCGATCGCTCGATCGTTCGCCGTCGCGAGGCTCCACGCCGCGAGCCAGAGCGTCGCGGCGCCGAGGCCGCACGCGACAGCGATCGCACCGGGATGCGTGCGATCGGGTGCGCGACTCGCGAGCACGAGTCGCGCGAAGCGGATCGCGATGAGCGTCCAGCCGGCCACGACGACCGCGAGACCGAGCGCGGCGAGCCTCGGGTTCGCGTGCGCCCCGATGAGGAACACGATCCAGCCGGTGATCCACGCGAGGCAGGCGGGCAGCAGCGCGCGCGCCGCGACCGGCGGTTGCGCCAGCCAGCGCGGCCCGGCGGTGAAGAGGAAGCCCGCGAAGAACATCGGGACGAACGCGAAGGTCATCGCGAACGCGTGCGCGGTGCGCGGGGCGATGGTCCACGGCACGGTGATATTCGCGATGCTGCCGGCGGCGAGCACCGCGAGCCACCACGCCGCCGTGATCGTGAGCATCGCGGCGCCGGTGGCGAAGCCGAGGCGGTGCGGGGATGTCACGAGGCGGTCGAGGCGCCAGCGATCGCCGGGGGCGGCGACGGGCCGGCGGCGCGGGGGTATCGATCCGGCGGACATCGGGGATGCAGGGATGTTCATGGCGCGCGGAGCCCCACGGGGCGGGCGCGTCCGAACGGCACAGAGGCCGTGGATCGGGGGCGGCTCGATGGCAGACGGGCCGAGGTCGGGGTGAACGAGGGTCCGGATGGAGTGATCGTCAGGGACGCGGACTGCGACCACGCCGTGAAGCGATGCGCTGGAAGCGTCCTGCCTGTTCCGCGCGAGACGCTCGCCGGGGGTGGTCCACCGACCGCGCACTGCTCGATGCATTCGCGCCCGAAGCGCATCTCGATCCCGCCGTCTGGAAAGACGCGAATCTTGCGCGTTTGTCCCAAGACGAATCCTTGACCGAGGTTAAGCCGGCCGTCGACTGCGAAGCGAATCGACCGGGGCTGGCGGCGACTGCCCGTGGTGCGATCGACGTGCGCTCAGACGTACGACGGTCCGTCGATCAGCGGATGCGCCGCGAGGAAGGCTTCG
>CAUJJX010000397.1 GCA_963205165.1 Pseudomonadota bacterium
ATACGTTCATTCCCTCCGGGTTGCCCGCGGGTACGCCCCCAGCGGTGGTAAGAATCCTCGCCGGGTGTGCAACCCGGCTGCGGGTTTCGGCGTGCGCGAAGCGGTCGCGCCGGCAACGCATCTGGCATCCGTCGTGTGAACAGGCCCTGGTCGGACACCGCGACCGCGGCAGCGTTCGTCCCGATCGACCACCGCCGCCTGCGACGGTGCAGATTGTGCGCGGCACGCGCGGATCGCGAACGAAGAAAAGGCAGCCGCGGGGCTGCCTCGTCTCGTGATCGGGATCGCCTCCGGCGATCCGCGGGGCGATCGAACCGCGGTTACAACTTCGCGGCGCAGACCGCGTCGAGCACGTCGTTCATCACCGACCCGTGATCGGGATGCTTCATGTCGGCGGGCGCAGTGTCGGCCTTCGCGTCCTCGGCGGACGTCGGCGCGCCACTGCCGTCGATGCTCGCGAAGCGTTCGTAGCGACGATGCTCGAAGGTCTTCGCGCCGCAGTCGAACCACGTCACCGATTTCGCGGACTGGTACTCCGCGACGGTCGATTCGGGGAACGGCAGGTAGCCGACGTCGAGGACATCCGCCGAGCGCACCTTGCCGGCGCGCGCCTTCACGTTCGCGATGTGCAGGTCCGACAGCGGGACGCGTTCGACCGACTGCGCGCCGGCGACGAACTTCCAGCCGGCGGCTTCGAGCTTCTTCGCGTTGGCCGCGCGGAAGTCGTTCATGTTCTGGGTCGCGGTGTCGCGCCATTGCTGCAGGAAATCCTGGGCGCCGACCGACGAGGCACACACCAGGCCGAACAGCGTCACGAGCAGTTTCTTCACGTCGTCTCCTTCGAAGGGCGCGATGGATGGCATGGGGCCGGTCCGGATCGGGCGGCCGGAGTGTAACGAAGCGGAGCGTCCGGACGTACCGGAACGATCGACAGGCGAAGCCGGACGACGCAGGCCCGCAACGTCGCGACTCAGCGCCGGCGGTGCGTCTCGTAGCCGACCTCGCAGTCGTCGTGTGCCTCGAGCTTGATGATCTCGAGATGCACCGCCTGCACCTGCACGTAGCCGAGGCAGAAGTCGACGATGCGTTCGCCGAGCGTCTCGAGCAGGTTGATGTGCCCGGCCGCGAGGATGTCGAGGATGCCCTGGCGCAGACGGTCGTAGTCGAGCACGTCGTCGAGCCGGTCGTGCCAGTCGAACGGCGGCTGGAGGATCACGCGGAGGTTGAAGCGCAGCCGCTGGGCACGGTCGAGTTCGTTCTCGTAGACGCCGATGCACCCGGGCGTCTCGAAGTTGCGCAGGAAGAGCGCCCGCACGTCCCGGTCGTCGTGGGGCCGGACGAGCGGGGGGAGATGCGGCAGCGGATGGTTCATGGTGAGGATCCGGAAGCCGGAAGAAGCGGAGGGCACGCGATGCTACAACACGGCCTGCCGCCGCCTCCGCACCGGGCGGGGTCGCTCACCGTCCGGACCACGCGCGGATCACTTCTTCAGCCAGACGTTCGCGAACGATCCGTACACGCCTTCGGCCGAGCCGGTGTGGTCCTGGACACGCTTGCTGGCGAGCGTGAAGAAGCGCACCTCGAAGAGATCGAGCACCGGGAGATCGTCCTGGGCGATCACCTGCATGCGGTCGATCAGCTCGCGGCGCTTCTTCCGGTCGTGCTCGACCTGCGCGGCCTCGATCACGCGGTCCATCTCGGGGTTCGAGTAGCCCGACGCGTTCGAGAACGGCACGCCTTTCCTGATGCTCTTCGACCAGTAGATGCGCTGCACGCCGATCGTCGGGTCGGGCAGCGCGTAGAAGAAGTTGCTCGTGAGATCGAACTCGTTGTCGGTGTAGACGCGCTTCAGGAACGCCGCCGTGTCCTGGCTGCGGATCTCGACGTCGATGCCGACCTTGCCGAGCGCCTGCTTCACGTACTCGGCCGTGCGCTGGTAGTCCGATCCGTAGGGCAGGTAGTCGTGGACCACCTTGAAGCGCCTGCCGTCCGTCCCGCGCTTGAAGCCCGCCTCGTCGAGCAGCGCCTCCGCGCGCTTCGGATCGAACGCGTACTTCGGCACGGCCGCGTTGTAGAACTGCGTGAGCACCGATGGCACCGGCCCCGTCGCGGGCTTGCCGAAGCCGAACCAGATCGTCTTCACGACGAGGTTCGCGTCGATGGCGTGGGCGATGGCGCGACGGACGCGCTTGTCCTGCAGGGCCTTGTGCCGCGTGTTGAACTCGAGCAGGAACATCGGCGCGAGGTATTCGTAGCCGCGCGTCTCGATGTCGAAGCGGCCGCTCGCCTCGAGCCGGCGCACGTCGGACAGCGGCACGGGGCTGAAGCCGCCGAGCTGCACTTCGCCGGTCTCGAACGCCGCGGCGCGCGAGGCGGCATCGGGAATCACGCGGAGCACGAGCTTGTCGAGGAAGGGCTTGTTCGCATCCCAGTATTTCGCGTTGCGTTCGAGCAGGATGAAGCTGCCCTTCTGCCACTCGCGGAACACGAACGGGCCCGTGCCGACGGGCTTGCTGTTCCAGGCGTTCTGCGCGATGTCGGTGCCTTCGTAGAGATGCTTCGGCAGCACCTGCGACTCGTAGCTCGTCAGCGCCGACATCACGTAGGGCGAGGCCTCCGACAACTTGAAGACCGCCACGTGCGACGAAGGCGTCTCGACGGCCGTCAGCTTCGCGAAGGTCGCGCGGCCGCGCGGGTGGAGTTCCTTCCAGACCTTCATCGCGGAGAACTGCACGTCGGCCGCCGTGAAATCGTGGCCGTCGTGCCACTTCACGCCCTTGCGGAGATTGAACGTGATCGTCTTCCCGTCGGGGCTCACCTTCCACGTCTGCGCGAGCACCGGGCGCGGGTTCATGTCGAAATCGTAGCTGAGCAGCCCTTCGAGGATCTTCGTCGACACGACGCCGATCGGACCGGCGGAGTTCGTCGCCGACACGAGGATCGGCGGCTCGGGCTGCACGACCATCGTGAGCGTGCCGCCGCGCACGGGCTGCTGCGCGCCGACCGGGGCACACACGACGGTCAGCAGGACGGCGGCGAGGCCGCGGACGAAGCGGCCGTGAACGAGGCGGGACAGCGGATTCATGAACGGGAACCTCCAGGATGGCGACGCGGCGAAACCGGCGTCGATGGTACAAGAGCCCGCCGCGGCGGAGGGATCGCGAACCGGCGTGGTGCAACACGACCGTCGATGGCGCGAGGCGCGCGGCGTCGGGACACCGCGCCGGACGCGCCCGGGCGAACATCGACGCGACGGCGTCCGCTCGACGTTCGTCCCGCAGCGCAGTGCGTGCACGCACCGATCGCACACCGGACACCGGCAACGACTCGCCCTACGATACGGCCCTCATCCCGGAGGAGACCGACGCCATGAACAACCGAACCATCCGCCCGCCGCTCGCACCGACCCGCGCCCGCACCGTCCTCGCCGCCGCCCTGCTCTGCGCATCGGCCGTCGCGTTCGCGCAGGCGCTGCCGACCGCCTCGCCGGAATCCGTGGGGATGTCGTCCGAGCGCCTGTCGCGCATCGGCACCGCGCTGAAGGCCGAGGTCGACGCAGGCAAGCTGCCCGGTGCCGTCGTGATGATCGCGCGCCGCGGCAAGCTCGTGTATTCGACGGCCGTGGGTCATCGCGATCCGGCGGGCGGCGCGCCGATGACGACCGATGCCGTCTTCCGCATCTACTCGATGACGAAGCCGCTCGTGTCGGTCGCGGCGATGATGCTCGTCGAGGACGGCAAGGTGCAGCTGACCGATCCGGTCTCGAAGTTCCTGCCGGCCTTCCGTGGACAGCAGGTCAGCGTCGCGCAGACCGACGCGGAGTTCGCGAAGATCAACTACACGACCGTCGCGGCAGTGCGCGAGATGACGGTGCACGACCTCCTCCGCCACACCGCCGGACTCGCGTACGGCGAGATCACGCAGAACCTCCCGGTGAAACGCGCGTACGAGGCGGCCGGCATCTTCAAGCCGGCGATCGACTACGACGCCCGCGATCTCGCGCCGGACGTCCAGGTCGCGCGCCTCGCGGCCGCACCGCTCGTCCACCAGCCGGGCACCGTGTTCGAGTACAGCCTCGCATCGGATGTCCTCGGGCGCGTCGTCGAGGCCGCCTCGGGCATGCGGCTCGGCGACTTCCTCGCGGCGCGGCTGTTCCGTCCGCTGCACATGACCGACACGGGCTTCGCGGTGCCGGCCGCAGCGCGGGGGCGTCTCGCGACGTCGTTCGACAAGGATCCGACGACGGGGCAGCCGTTCCGGCTCATCGATGCGAGCGACACGCCTGCCGCGGATTCCGGCGGTGCGGGGGCGGTGTCGACGGCATCGGACTACCTGCGATTCACGCAGATGCTGCTGGACGGGGGCAAGGTCGGCGGGACGCGCCTGCTGTCGCGCACGACGGTCGCGCTGATGGCGTCGGACCATCTCGGGACGCGCATCGCGGCACCGGTCACGCCGGGCGAGATGCTCCTCGGGACGCCCGGCTACACGTTCGGACTCGGCTTCGCGGTGCGGCAGGGACAGGGCGTGGCCGGCGTCCACGGCTCGGCCGGCGAGTTCATGTGGGCGGGCTACGCAGGGACGTACTTCTGGGTCGACCCGAAGGAGCAGATCGTCGCGGTCTACCTGTCGCAGCAGCCGGGCGCGTCGCGGCAGTACTACCGGCGGCTCGTGAAGAACCTGACGTATCAGGCGATCGCGGATTAGCAGACCGGCGAGGGCGCGCAGGTCGGATCCGCGGCGTGAGTCGCGTAGTCCGACGCCATTGCCGGCACCACTTGTCCGCGTCGGATTACGCGCTGCGCGCTGATCCGACCAGCAGGACTGCGCCCCCCCCGTCATTCCAGCGCAAGCTGGAATCCAGTCCGGCGGTGGCCGGCGCGATGTCCGTTGCTGGACCCCAGCGTTCGCTGGGGTGACGGCATGAGGAATGGGCAGTCCGGAAGACAGCGCGAACGTCGCGCCCCTTGATCGGGATCACGGTATCTAATGGAAGGCGGCCGCAACCGCCCCCACAGGCGCGCCGGACAGAGCCCCCCGCACGTCCGGCGCGCCTGCCTCGGGGTCAACGCCCGCGGCGTGACCGGTGGCGGGCGACGCCGAGCAGCGCGAGGCCGCTCGCGAGCATCGCCCAGGTTTCGGGTTCGGGGACGGCGGCCGTGACGCCGACGCCGTCGACGAATGCGAAATGCTGGTTGGCGTTCTGTTCGTTCCAGAAACGCAGCGTCGTGGTCGTGTCGTTCGCCGTGAACGTGAACGACGCCGTGCTCCACGTGGTGCTGCCCGTCGTGGCGACCGGCGTCGAGAACGTCGCCGTCGAACCGGCCGCACTCACGTTCACGATGCCCGTGCCGTCGCGACCGAAGCCGAGGTAGTTGCCGAGCGCGAATGTCGCCGTGTACTCGGTGCCGATCGTCGTCGCGAAGGATTGCTCGATGCCGCCCGTCGAGTACACGTAGTTCGCGAGGTCGACGATCATCTGGCCGTCGAATGCACCGCCGTAGCCGGTCGCGTTGAAATGCTCGACACCGGTGAAGACGGTCGTCCAGCCGGTCACGAAGGTGGATCCACCGGGCAGGATCGAGTTCCCGGTCGTGAAAGGCGCCTCGAAGCTGCCGTTGACGATCGGGACGGGGATGGCGGCGTGGGCTGCACCCGCAACGAGCGCGATGGCCGCGACGGCGGATCTGATGAAGGCGACGGCTTGGGTCATGTCGGGGTCCGATGAAGGAAAGGACGCGATGTCCGGGGCCGGCGGCTTTCAGCAAGCCGCGGGCCTCGTCGCCGCATCCACTGCCGATCAAGGGGTTACCGGATTTCCGGGCAGGCTGGCCGGCCCCGCTGTCAGAGCGTCCGACGCTCCCCGCGGAAGAAGTAGCTCGCGCGCCAGAGCGAGCACAGGCCGACGAGCACGAATCCCCAGCCGTAGCCGAACCCGAGCTGCACGACGCCCCAGATCAGCAACGGCATCGTGAAGACGCCGAGGTAGGTCATCGCGAGCGACGCGCCGGTCGCATCGGCGGCGCGGCCGGGTGGCGCGACGAGCGCGACCTGCGAGAGATAGACGCCGTTCCAGCCGACCGCGGTCGCACCGAACACGAGCGACAGCGCGAGGATCGCGAGCCACGGCCACTGCGCGCCGACGAGCGGCATCGCGAATGCCGCGACCGACATCCCGACGCCGAGCAGTCCGAGCATGGTCCGCGGCGCGACGAAGCGGTCGGCGACGATGCCCCAGCCGATGCGTCCGACGACGGCGCCGGCCATCGCGGTCGACAGCGCCGCACCCGCCGCGCTCACGCTCGCGTCCGCGACCTCGTGGAGGCACACGACGAGGTAGGACCCGAGGCACATCTGCATCCCGGAATACGTGAACGACGCGAGCGCCATCTCGCGCAGTTCGCGTACCGACCAGACGAGACGCATCGGTTCGCGCAGCCGGATGCGCCCGAGTCGAGCGTTGCGGTTGCGTTCGCGATCGGTATCGGCGCGGACGGGCTGCACGAGCGCGACGAGCACGAGGCACCCGGCGCCGATCGCGAGCGCGGCGCCGCGCCAGCCGATCGACACCATCATCGGTGGCACGAGCACCCCGGCGAGCGCGCCGCCGATCGGGACACCCGTCTGCTTGATCGAGAACACGAGGGCGCGCCAGTTCGGCGGCGTGCGTTCGTTCAGCACGACGGACGAGGCCGGCGTGAGCCCGCCGTAGCCGATGCCGAGCAGCAGCGCGCCGAGCGCGACGAGCGGGAGGAATCCGGAAGCCATCGCGGCCATCCCGACGGCCGAGAACACGAGGCACACCTGGCTCGTGCGGATCGGCCCGAGCCGCGCGATGAAGCCACCGCTCGCGAGCGCCGACAGGATCGCGGCGAGATAGATGAGCGAGGTCGACACGCCCGCCCACGCGGCCTCGATGCCGAGCTCCGGCGCGGCGACGGGCGCGAACACGGGCGGTGCGAAGACGGCCATCGAGGCGAGCGCCTGGATGGCAAGCGTGGCGACGATGGAGACGAGGAGTGCGTTCACTGACCGGATGCGATGGGATGCGGATGCTGCGTGCGACTTCGACGCCGCGCGCGGGAGCGAGGTTGCGCTGACGCCGACGTCGGAACTGCGCCGGATCGGGGCGATGCGTCGGGAGCCGGACGTCCGCGACGCGCGGCGACGAACCTCGACGCGTCGTCGCGACGCCGGGCCCGGCACACGGCCGCGGCCCGCCCGGTGCGCATCAGCCCTTCGATTTCTCCAGCGCCTGCTCGATGTCCCACAGGATGTCGTCGATGTCCTCGATGCCGATGGACAGCCGGATCATCTCCGGCCGCACGCCCGCGCGGATCTGCTCGTCCTCGGAGAGCTGGCGGTGCGTCGTCGACGCTGGATGGATCACGAGGGTCTTCGCGTCGCCGACGTTCGCGAGGTGCGACAGGAACTGGCACGCGTCGATGAACTTCTCGCCGGCCTGCGCGCCACCCTTGATCCCGAAGGTCATGATGGAACCGGTGCCCTTCGGCAGGTACTTCTTCGCGAGGTCGCGGTACGGGCTCGATGCGAGCGACGGGAAGTTGACCCACGCCACCTGCGGATGCGCTTCCAGGAATTCCGCGACGCGGTTCGCGTTGGCGACGTGGCGGTCCATCCGCACGTGCAGCGTCTCGAGCCCCTGCAGGAGCATGAAGGCGCTCATCGGCGAGAGGTTCGGGCCGAGCGTGCGCAGCGTCTCCATGCGGCACTTCATCATGAAGGCGAAGTCGCCGAAGGTCTCGTAGAAGCGCACGCCGTGATAGCCGCGCGACGGCTCGGTCATCATCGGGAAGTTGCCGTTGTCCCAGGGGAACCTGCCCGACTCGACGAGCACGCCGCCCATCGTCGTGCCGTGTCCGCCCATGAACTTCGTGGCGGAGTGCACGACGATGTCAGCGCCGAATTCGATCGGCTTGCAGAGGTAGGGCGACGCGAACGTGTTGTCGATCACGAGCGGGATGCCGGCCTCGTGCGCGATCTTCGCGACGGCCTCGATGTCGAGGACGTTCATCCCCGGATTGCCGATCGTCTCGGCGTAGAGCGCCTTCGTCTTCTTCGTGATCGCGCGACGGAAGTTCTCGGGGTCGTCGGGATGCACGAACTTCGTGTCGATGCCCATGCGGCGGAAGTTCACGTCGAACTGCGAGTACGTGCCGCCGTAGAGCGTGCTCGCGGACACCAGTTCGTCACCGGCCTCGAGCAGCGTGAGCAGCGCCGTCATCTGCGCCGCCTGACCGGACGAGAGCGCGAGCGCCGCACGACCGTTCTCGAGCGCCGCGACGCGTTCCTCGAAGACCGCGACCGTCGGGTTCGACAGCCGCGAGT
This sequence comes from Pseudomonadota bacterium, assembly GCA_963205165.1. Taxonomy (GTDB): domain Bacteria; phylum Pseudomonadota; class Gammaproteobacteria; order Burkholderiales. Next base: position 8,350 of record CAUJJX010000397.1, read on the forward strand.
ACACGTTGCCGAACGTCTGCAGGTTGAAGAGGCTCGCCGCGTGCTCGGCCGAATCGAAGACGTACGACGTCGTCTGGTAGATCGGGACGGCGCGCGCGCCGGTGGTCGGGTCGGGAATCTGGCCGGCGTGCAGGCACAGCGTGCCGAAGCCGAACTGGTGATCGGACATGGACGGGAACCTCGGAGAGCAGGACGCGGAAGCGGCGGATTGTAGGGCCTGTTCGCGCGACGGATGCCAGTGCGGACAGGACTTCGTCGCCGGACCGTGCGCGGCGACGACCGCCGACCGGCAGGCTACGCGGACGCGCCCTGCACGTCCTCGGCGTCGAGCGGTGCGGCGTGCGCGGCGCCGAGCTGGAAATCGCAGTCGAGATCGCGCAGGCACGCGGCCGTCGCGGCGTCGTCGACGCCGGATGCGATCACGCGCATGCCGAGGTCGTGGGCGAGCCCGATCAGCGCACGGGCCGCGACGGCTGCGTCACCGCCCTTCGGCACCGTGCCCAGCCACGCACCCGACAGCCGGACCATTCCCACGGGCTGCGCGATGAGATCCGGGACGGACATCCGCCCCGCGTCGAAGTCGTCGAGCACGACCTGCAGGCCGAGCGCGGACAGCGCGCGCAGGGACTCCGCGGCGCGACTGCCCGGCACCGTGGTCGTCCCGTTGCGGACGCACACCCAGAGGTTCGCCGGATCGAAGCGGCATTCGGCGAGCGCGTCGCGCAGCAGGTCGGGCAAGGTGCCGCGATCGAGCAGCGCCTGGGTCGCGGTCACCATGAGCGCGCCGGGCGCGCGTCCGCTGCCCTGCCACGCCTGCATCTGGTCGCAGGCGACACGGATCGTCCACTCGCCGAGATTGAGCGCGAGGCCGGCGTCCCGGGCGACGTCGTAGAACTCGCGCTCCGGCAGGAGTCCGCGTTCCGGATGTCGCCAGAAGAGCTGCGTGTCGAGCGCCACGGCCGCACCGTCCGCCGCGATCACGGGCTGGTAGCGCACGAGGAACTCGTGGCCCGACAGCGCGCGACGCAGGCTCGTCTCGAGACCGACGCGCTGCTCGGTCGCGGTGTTCAGCGCCTCGTCGTAGAACTTCGCGTTGCTGCGGCCCGTCGCCTTCGCGTGATACATCGCGAGGTCGGCGCGCTTCATCAGCGTGTCGGCGTCCCGCCCGTCGCCGGGGTAGAGCGCAATGCCGATCGAGACGCCGGTCGTGACCTCGTCGCCGGTGCGCAGCCGCACCGGATCGGACAGCGTCTGGAGGATGCGCATCGCGGCCTTCGCGGCGTCCTCGCCGCGCGCGATCGGCGACAGCAGCAGCACGAACTCGTCGCCACCGAGCCGGGCCAGCGTCGAGCCCGCGTCGTCCGGGCCGCGCAGCACGAGATCGGATTCGCGGACGCTCGCCGTGATGCGTTCGCTCACGACCTGGAGCAGCTGGTCGCCGGCGTCGTGGCCGAGCGAATCGTTGACCTGCTTGAAGCGGTCGAGGTCGAGGAACAGCACGGCAACCTTCGTCCCGGAGCGTTCGGCCCACGCGATCGCCTGCTGGAAGCGTTCGCGGAGCAGTCGCCGGTTGGGCAGGCCGGTGAGCGCGTCGTAGTACGCGAGGCGGTGGATCTGCTCCTGCGCGGCACGCACGGCCGTCTCGTCGTGGAGCGTCACGACGGCCGCCGTCGCCGTCTCGCCGGGCTCGCCGATGTGCGAGATCGACACGCGCAGCGCGCGCGGTGTGCCGGCGGGAGGTTGATAGCTGCGCTCGACGGGTGCGAGCGGCGCCTGCGGGAAGTACGGCATCTGCTGCGGCTCCCCGTAGAGCAGCGTCGCGACCGGCTGCGGCGGGAGTCCGTGCAGGAGCTGCGCCGCGCCGTACCCGAGGATCTCGCATGCCGCCGGGTTCACCTGCCGCAGCAGGCCGTCGCGATCGAGCAGCAGCACGCCGTCGGTCATCGTGTTCATGATCTCCTGCGCAGCAAGCGCAGGCGTCACCTCGACGAGCCGGTAGCGATGGGCGGCGTAGATGTTCGGCACGAGCGCCAGAGCGACGAACATCCCGCCGGCCGGAAACAGATCGACGCCGAAGGCCGGCAGGAAATCGAGGACCCCGACGGAGCCGCAGCAGAGCGTCGTCAGCAGCAGCCGGCTGCGGCGCCACGCGACGCCCCGGACCGGATTGCTGCGGATCACCTGGGCGTAGATCCAGGCGCTGGCCGCGAGGGTCGCGACGGTGTACGCGCAGAACAGCGCACCCGCGATGCCGTAACGCGGATACGCGCCCCAGCGATAGAACATCGTCCCGGTGACGAACTGGTCCGAGAGCAGGAGCACGCCCTCGAGGATCGCGGTGCCGACCCACACCCACGTGACGGCGTCGACGCGGTTCGTGCGGCCGCGCGTGAGCGAATACGAGAAGTGGAACTGGATCGCCGGCAGCAGGATCACCGAGGCGACCGCCGCGCGGACCCAGCGGGCCGCGTCGGCCGGGTTCGTCGCGCCGAGCATGCCGGAGATGCAGAGCTGCCAGAGTGCGACCGACGCCGCGAGGAAGAAGTGCAGCCAGCCGGAATTCGAGAAGCGCTCGCGGGCGATCACGGCAAGGCCGCACGCGAGCGCGACGAGCGAGGCGACGAGACTGGGCAGGGCGAACTGGGTCGCGAATTGCGTCACGAGGATGCGTCGGCGCGCGTGTTCAGCCGGAGGGGACGATGCAGTTGGCGGACGCGGGTGCGGTCAGGCATCGATGCACCCGCGGGCGGTGCGTCAGTACGGCAGCCAGCGCGGCCGCTTGCTCGAGATGACCTTCGTGTTCACGCCGATCCAGTTGAGCCCGCCGAACAGGCGCGCGTGCTCGATCTTGACGCAGCGGTCCATCACGACCTCGAGACCGGCCGCCAGCGCCGTGCGCTTCGCGTCCTCGTTGACGATGCCGAGCTGCATCCACAGGACGCGCGCCCCGATGGCGATGGACTCGTCGGCAAGCGCGGGAATCTCCTCGGCGCGCCGGAAGCAGTCGACCATGTCGACCTTCACGGGGATGTCGGCGAGCGTCGGATAGCACTTCTGCCCGAGCACCTCCGGGTACGCCGGATTCACGGGGATGACCGTGTAGCCGTGGTCCTGCATGTACTTGGCCGCGAAGTAGCTCGGCCGGTACCAGTTGGCGGACAGGCCCACGACGGCGATCGTGCGGCAGGTCCCGAGGATGCGGCGGAGGGTGCTGATGTCGGTGTCGTCGGCCATGGTGCTGTGCCTGTCGGTGTTGTCGGACGAAAACGGGTCGGGGCCGTACTCTACCCCACGGGGCGCGTCCGGCGGGATCCGCGACGGATGCGCCCGGTCGGGGTGAAGTCCGGCGACCCGCGGCCGTTAACCAGCGGCCACGCAAGGTTCCAGGACCCACCGAGATTCCGCCATGAACATCGCCCGACTCGTCTACAGCAGCCATCCCGTGGGTTCGGTCGCAAGCCGCGAACTGTTCGAGATCCTCGAGGCTTCCCAGGCGCGCAACGCGGCTGTGAAGGTCACCGGAATCCTGTGCCATTCGCCCGACTTCTTCCTGCAGGTGCTGGAAGGCGAACCCGACGCCGTCTGCGCAACCTTCTACCGCATCGTACGTGACGCCCGCCACGACAGGGTGCGGCTGCTGGACTTCTCCCACGTGCCGCGACGGCTGTTCCGCGACTGGAACATGGGGCTGGCGGGTATCGGCGACATCCGCGCCGAGCTGATCGCCCGTCACAGTCCGACCGGCGACCTCGCGGGGCTCGCGGACGAACCCGCGGCGGCCGTCGCATTCGTGGCCGAACTCGCGGCAGCGATGTCGCACGCGGACGAGACGGCCGCGTCGTAGTCGTCCGGCGCGGGCGCGTCCGGCAGTCCGAGCCGCGCCGCACGGACCTTCCGGTCGAGCTTCGCGAGTGCCCGCACCTCGGCGTAGAAGCGCGGCAGATCGCGCCCGACCCGATCGAGCAGTGCGTCGAGCGCCGGCAGGGCATCCTCGTACGTGCCGATCGACGCGAGGTGGGCGTTCGACAGCGGCTGCGCGAACCAGAAGTCGTAGCCGGCGAAACCGCCCCACCGCACCTTCAGCGCCGAGTAGTCCGAACGCATCGTCGCGAACGCCGCGGCCTTCGCATCGCGCTTGCGCGCCTCGTCGTCGGTCCCGGCGTACACCGCATCGAGCCGGGCACGCGTGCAGCGGACCAGCGCGACGAAGCCGCGCTTCCGGACGGTCATCGCGTCGAACTGTGCGCGCTCGTCCGCGGTGCCGACCCGTGCGAGCCAGCGGCGCACGCCCTCCAGCTCGACGACGGTCGCGAAGCCTTCGTTGAACGAACTGTCGCCCGGCGCGTACGCGAGCTGATGCGCGAGTTCGTGGAAGACGAGCCGCGCGACCTCCGCCCTCGGATACCGCAGGAAAGTCGAGAGCAGCGGATCGTCGAACCAGCCGAGCGTGGAGTACGCGGGGACCCCGTAGACGAACGCATCGAGCCCGTCCGCCCGCAGGCCGGCCGCGAAGCGCTCGGCGTCCGCCGGGTCGTACCAGCCCTTGTAGGACACGCAGCCCGCGACGGGGAAACACCACTCGCGCGGATGTGTCGAGAAGGCCGGCGCGGCGACGACGTTCCAGACGACGAACGGCCGTCCGGTCTCCGCGTACTTGCGATAACTGCCATTGTCCGGAAGACCCAGCTCGCGGCTCGCGAAATCGCGGATGGCGCGGGCGGATTCCAGTCGGGTACGCAGTGCGTCGGACGTCGCGGGGTCACCGAGCCAGGCGTCGACCGGCCGTGCGGCGTGCACGAGCGCGAGATGGCCGCGCGCCGCCTGGTAGTAGTAACCGAGCGTGGAACAGCCGCCGACGAGCAGTGCGGCGACCCCGAGCAGGGCCGCGACCCGCCAGCGGCGGATCATCGACGGACAGTCCGCTCGAAGCGTCCGGTCCGCAGGAAAATGTCGGTCTGGTGCGCGACCTTGCGCGAGGTCAGCATGCCGCTGTGGGAGACGTCCATCACGAGATGATCGGCGAGGCCGGGCATGTACGTCTCCTCGACTCGGATGCAGCCGTCGTGGGGCCGGGGAATCCGCGTGAACAGCGAGCCGATCCCCAGCGCCCTGCTCCCGGCGATGGCGCCGATCGTGTGATGGCCGACAGCTTCGACGGCTTGTCCGCGCTGCCACTGCGCGATGCTGTGGCCGACGATCCGCGAGCCGCCGGGCCGCTGCATGACGGCATCCACCACCTTGCAGCCCTGCGACGGCGCGCCGAGCAGAACGGTGCGGCCAGTGAGCGCGCGCCCGGCAATGGCCAGCGCACGCAGCGTGACGAGCCCGCCCAGGCTGTGACCGACGAAATGGACCTGGCCACCGCCCACCTTGTCGACGAAGTCGAGCAGTGCGTGCGCGTTCGTGTCGAGATCCGCGTTCATCGAGGCGTAGCCGAACGCGATCGAACGAAACCCGCGGGCGGCAAGCGAGCGTCGCAGGGGCTCGACCGTCCAGCGGGCAAGCCAGAGTCCGTGCAGCACGATGACGGTTTCCACGTTCGACGATCCGGAAGGTTGTCACCCGGCGAGCAGGTGTGCGGGTGGATTCTAGGGAAGGTCCGGCGAAACAGCACGGTCCGCGTCACGCGGGGCCCGCCACGCGGACGGCCGCCCCGGAACGCACTTGCTACACTCGGACCGATGTCGACCGATCCCGCCGTGCTGTTCGCCGCTCCCTGCATCGTGTTCGCGGCCTACACGGTCTTCGGCATCACGGGCTTCGGCTCGGCCCTCATCTCCATTCCGCTGCTCGCCCACTTCCTCCCGCTCGACACCATCGTGCCGCTCATGGTGCTCGTGGACTTCTCGGCGGCGTGCAGCTCCGGGCTCCGCGACCGCCACGTCGTCGATCGCGGCGAGGTTCGATCGGTCCTGCCGATGATCGGCGTCGGCGTCGTCGCGGGCGTGCTGATGCTGAAGCAGCTGCCGGGCGAATGGCTGCTCGTGGCACTGGGCATCTTCGTCACCGGCTACGGATTGCACGGACTCGCCCGCGGCCGCCCGCTGCGCGCGGCACCGGGCTGGCTGGCGCATCCCGCGGGCTTCCTCGGCGGACTGCTCGGCGCCATGTTCGGCATCGGCGGACCGATCTACGTCATGTACTTCGGCAGCCGCATCCACGACACGGCGCGGCTGCGGGCGACGCTGTCGGTCGTGTTCTCGCTCAGCACCGGCATGCGCATCGCGATGTTCGTCGTGTCGGGCCTGCTGCTCGACTGGCACCTCTGGCTCGCGGCCCTCGGGCTGCTGCCGATGATGTTCGCCGGCACGGCGCTCGGCCGCCGGATCCACCTGCACCTGTCCCGGCAGCAGGTGCTGCGGACGATGGGGGTGCTGCTCGTCGCGAGCGGTGCGTCGCTCCTGGTGCGCGGGCTCGCCCTGTAGCGGACGTCCGCACGAACGGGGTCGCATGCGCCCCGCGACCGTGAACGCAAACGGCCGCCCGCAGGCGGCCGTCGCGCGATGACGATCCGGCTCAGCGATCGCCGTCCGGACGGGTCTTCAGTCCGAGCACGGCGTAGATCGGGCAGAAGCTGAAGATCGCGGTCCCGATGAGCACGAGTCCGGCGAGTCCGATGTACTTCGCGTTGCCTTCGACGAGCACGAGCATCGACAGCAGCGCGACACCCACGACGATCCGCAGGACGCGGTCGATCGATCCCACATTGGCCTTCATGTCGTTGTCTCCTTGTTCCCGGGTTCGCGCCCCGGGAATCGGGCCGCTCACGAGTACGGATCATGCCCCGCGCGATCGACGCCGTCTGTGATGTCGGTCACCGGACCGGAGATTCCTGCAGCGCGACGCCGGGCGTGTCGGTCGCCGACGGCATGATCCGGCATGTGCGACCGAACCCCGTCGCGACATGGTCGCGTCCGAACGACGTGTCCCGTTACACTCGCCGCGCCCGGCACCGGCCGACAGGAGAAGCCATGAAGCACATCAAGTGGAACGACATCCCCTACGAGAAACTCAACGAGAAGTTCCTGCGCAAGATCGCGTGGGACGGCAAGGTCATGATCGCGCTGACCGAGGTCGCGCAGGGCTACCAGGTGCCCCTGCACTCGCACGACAACGAGCAGGTCTCGTGGGTCATGAGCGGGATCTGGCGCTTCCGGCTCGAGGGCCGCACCGTCGACGTCGGTCCGGGCGAGATGATCTTCATCCCCGCGAACGTCGAGCACTCGGCCGAGGCCATCGAATCGCTCGTCGCGTACGACATCTTCACGCCGCCCCGCCAGGACTGGCTCACGGGCACGGACTCGTACCTGCGCGACAAGTAGTACGACCGGAATCCGTCCGCGCCGTCCCGCGGTGTGGATCGCTTCCGGCAGTACGAGACACCCGATCGGACGTCCGTCGCGACGCTCAGGCCGGCTGCGCGATCTGCCGCAGCCGGGCCGGATCGACGATCTCGATCTGCTCGCGTCCGAGCGACACGAGCCCCTGTTCCGCGAAGGTCTTGAGCAGGCGGCTGACGATCTCCCGGACGCTCCCCAGTTCGTCCGCGAGCGCCTGGTGCGTCACGTGGATCACGCGGCCCTTGCCGAGCAACAGTGTCGCGAGGCGCTGGTCGAGACGCTGGAACGCGACGGCCTCCACGAGCTGCATGAGTTCGGCGATGCGCTCGGCGAAGAGTCCGAAGACGTAGTCGCGGAACGGCTGGTGTTCCGACAGGAGCCGGGAGAACACCGGCTGCGGCAGCGCCACGGCGACGATGGGCGTCTCGGCCACGCCCCGCGCGTTGTACGCGACCTGCCCGAGCAGGCAGCTCGACGTGACGATGCAGGCCTCGCCGGGCACGACGCGATAGAGCTGCAGCTCGCGGCCGTTGCTGCCGAGCTTCGAGACGCGGATCGTGCCGTCCACCAGCAGCGGAAACGCCTGGCACGGGCTCTCCTCGTCGAACAGCACGGCACCGGCCGGCACCTCGAGCACGTGGGCCTCGCCCAGCAGACGATCGAAGCGGGCATCGTCGAGCGACGCCAGTGCGGGGTAGAGCGCGCGGAGGCGCTCGCGGATCTCGGTTCGTTCCATGGGGACGGAACATAGGGATGCCGATCGACGGTGTAAAGCATGGCCGCGTCCGCCGGACCCGGCGCGCACCGCGGCGCTGGAACGCGGACGGCCCGGGTCCGCGCGCCATGGAACGGCCGGCCCGACCGGGGATCACACGGCGCCACGCCGCCTCATCCTGAGACAATCGCGGCGGGCAGCATGACCTGAATCGCACTCGAAGAGGAATCACATGAAGACGTTCATCATCGCCGCACTCGCGGGATCGGTCGCCCTGTCGGGCTGCAGTTCGACGGGCAGCGCGGACGGCAAGCGGTCCATGACCAGCACCGAGAAGGGCGCGATCATCGGCGCCGTGGGTGGCGCGGTGGCCGGGGCGGTCATCGCCGACAAGAAGGGCAAGGGCGCGCTGATCGGTGCCGTCGGCGGCGGACTCGCCGGTGCGGCCGTGGGCAACTACATGGACCGCCAGAAGCAGGACCTGGAAAAGAGTCTCGCGAAGGAACGCGAGAGCGGCGCCGCCCGGATCGAGAAGCTCCCCGGCGAAGTCGTGAAGATCACGATGACGAGCCAGACGGCGTTCGACACGGGTTCGGCCGACATCAAGTCCGGATTCCGGACCACGATGGACAAGCTCGCCGACGTCGTCACCCGCTACGGCAAGACCTCGCTGTCGATCGTCGGCCACACCGATTCGGAAGGCACCGAGGCGAGCAACCAGGAACTCTCACGGCGCCGCGCGCAGGCCGTCGCCGACCACCTCGCGTCGAAGAACGTGAACGCCGCGCGGCTGGGTGTCGCGGGCAGGGGCGAATCGGAACCGGTGTCGGACAACAAGACCGACGCGGGCCGCCGTGCGAATCGCCGAGTGGAGATCTTCGTGACGCCGGTGCGGGCCGAGTAACGCGCCGCGCGATCGATCCGGACCGGGAGGCGGCGCAGCTGCGATGCCGCGCCGCCCCGGGCGTTCACGTGTACTGGTTGAACGCGCCCAGCACGCAGCTCATCAGCACGATGTGCACGATGCGATGCGCGGCCGTCAGACCCGTGAGGGTCCAGCGGCGTCCGCTGAAGTGATAGTCGGCGATGATCGTGGGCGCCACGATACCGACACCGACCACGAGGCCGAGCCGCAGCGACCCCGCGAGCGTCGTGACACCCGCGCCGGCCACGAGCACCGCGAGGCTGAACGCCGTGATGCCGGTCGCGAGGGCGCGCACGATGACCGCCTGCCTCGGATCGGGATGGTTCCAGCGTTCATTGCCGAGCGCACCGCGCCACGCCGTGCCGAACACGCCCGGCAGGTACCAGACGGCGCCCAGCACCATCCCCGCGATCGCGGCGAACAACACCGCGATGTAGTCGATCGAGGCCAGCAGGTTCATCCACATCTCAGGCAGGCTCCGGAACCGACGGCAGGCCGGCCAGCGCCATCGCCAGTTCGCTTTCGTCGTAGGTGTTGTCGGTGAGCCTGCCACCGAAGTAGTCCATGTACGCCTGCATGTCGAAATGACCGTGGCCGCACAGGTTGAACAGGATGGTGCGACCCACGCCCTCCTCCTTGCAGCGGAGCGCCTCGTCGATCGCGCCCTTCACGGCGTGATTCGCTTCCGGCGCAGGCAGGATCCCCTCGTTGCGCGCGAAGAACACGCCGGCCTCGAAGCACTGCGTCTGGTGGTAGGAGCGCGCCTCGATGAGGCCGAGTTCCTTCACGTGCGACACGAGCGGCGCCATGCCGTGATAGCGCAGGCCGCCGGCGTGGAAGCCCGGCGGCATGAACGACGAACCGAGCGTGTGCATCTTCGCGAGCGGCGTCATGTGGCCGGTGTCACCGAAGTCGTAGGCGTAGCGGCCGCGCGTGAGGCTCGGGCAGGCCGCGGGCTCGACCGCGACGATGCGCACCTTGCGGCCACCGCGGAGCTGCTCGCCGAGGAACGGGAAGGCGATCCCGGCGAAGTTCGAGCCGCCGCCGGTGCAGCCGACGATGACGTCCGGGTAGTCGTCCGCCAGCTCGAACTGCGCGATCGCCTCGAGGCCGCTGACGGTCTGGTGCAGCAGCACGTGGTTCAGCACGGAGCCGAGCGCGTAGTTCGTGTCGGCGCGGCTCGCCGCGACCTCGACGGCCTCGGAGATCGCGATGCCGAGACTGCCGTTGTTGTCGGGCGACTTCGCGAGCAGCGCGCGACCGAAGTTGGTCTCCATCGACGGGCTCGCGATGCAGCGGGCGCCGTAGCTTTCCATCAGCGCGCGGCGATAGGGCTTCTGGTTGTACGAGACCTTCACCATGAAGACCTCGACCTCGATGCCGAACAGCGCGCCGGCGAACGCGAGCGACGAACCCCACTGCCCCGCGCCGGTTTCCGTCGCGATGCGCGTGATGCCGGCTTCCTTGTTGTACCAGGCCTGCGGCACGGCGGTGTTCGGCTTGTGGCTGCCGGCGGGGCTCACGCCCTCGTACTTGTAGTAGATGCGGGCCGGCGTCTGCAGCGCCTGCTCGAGGCGGCGCGCGCGGAACAGCGGCGCAGGACGCCACTGGCGATAGACGTCGCGCACGGGCCCGGGGATCTCCACCTCACGGTCGGTGGTGACCTCCTGCATGATCAGCGACATGGGGAACAGCGGCGCGAGATCGTCCGGTCCGACGGGTTGCAGCGTGCCGGGATGCAGCACCGGCGGCGGTGGCGACGGCAGGTCGGCGACGATGTTGTACCAGGCTCGCGGAATCCGTGACTCGTCGAGCACGTACTTGACGGTGTTGCCCATGAAGTTCTCCCTCGGTCTTGCCGGACTCGGTCGGCCGGCTGCGCATGCAACTTCCCGCCCGCACTATAGCTTCGCGGCTCGCCCTGCCGCCAGCGCAGCGGCCGGCGCGAACCCGCCCCGATCAGGTCTCCGGCACCACGCGCGGCGCGCCGCGACGCGACGCGATCCAGCCCTGGAAGCGTTCGAGATACACGTACACGACGGGCGTGAGGTAGAGCGTCAGGATCTGCGAGAACAGCAGGCCGCCGACGACGGCGAGACCGAGCGGCCGCCGCACCTCGCCGCCCGCACCGAGGCCGAGCGCGATGGGCAGCGTGCCCATCAGCGCGGCCATCGTCGTCATCATGATCGGACGGAAGCGCGTGAGCGCCGCGTCGAAGATGGCCTGCGCCGGCGGACGTCCGTCGCTGCGCCGCGCCTCGATGGCGAAGTCGATCATCATGATCGCGTTCTTCTTCACGATGCCGATCAGCATCACGAGTCCGACGAAGCCGTACATGTCGAGTTCGAGGTTGAACGCCTTCAGCGTGAGCAGCGCGCCGAGCCCGGCCGTCGGCAGGCCGGAAAGAATCGTGACCGGGTGCCAGAAGCTCTCGTACAGGATCCCGAGGATCAGGTAGATCACGAACACCGCCAGGATCAGCAGCATGCCCATGCCGGCGAGCGACGCCTGGAACGCCTGCGCGGAACCCTGGAAGCTCGAGTTGAGCGTGGCCGGCGTGCGCAGTTCCCCCATGAGCTTGCCGATCGCGGCGATGCCCTGGCCGAGCGCGATGCCGGGTTTCAGGTTGAACGAGATCGTGACGGCCGGCAGCTGGCCGAGATGGCTGATCGTGAGCGGCCCGACGGACGGTTTCAGCGTCGCGACGGCGCCGAGCGGGACGAGCGCGCCGGCGCTGCTGCGGACGTGCAGCGCGGCCAGCGCCTCCGGATCGAGCTGCTCTTCCGGCAGCACCTCCAGCACGACGTTGTACTCGTTCGTCGGCGTGAAGATCGTGGAGATCTGCCGCGCACCGTACGCGCTGTAGAGGGCGTCCTCGATCTGGCGCGGTGACACGCCGAGCGCGGCGGCGCGATCGCGATCGATGTCGACGAGCACCTGCCGGTTGCGCAGCTGGAGATCGCTCGTGACGTCGAGGAAGCCCGGCAGTTCCCGGATCTTCTCCTCGATGATCGGCGCCCACCGGTAGAGGTCGCCGGCATCCGCGCCGTACAGCGTGAACTGGTACTGGCTCTTCGTGAGACGCCCGCCGAGGCGGATGCTCGGGAAGTTCTGGAGATACACCTTGATCCCGGGGATGGACTGCACCTTCGGACGCAGCCGCGCCATCACCTCGTCGGCCGTCGGACGCTCGCCGCGCGCCTTCAGCGGAATCAGGATCCGGCCGAGGTTGATCGACTGGCTCGATCCGCTGACGCCCATGAACGCCATCGTCGACTCGACGGCCGGATCAGTGCGGATGATCGCGGCGGCCTGCTGCTGCAGCTCGTACATCGCATCGAACGAGATGTCCTGCGAGGCCTCGGTGAAGGCGAAGAGCTGGCCGGTGTCCTCGCTCGGCAGGAAGCCCTTCGGCATCGAGTCGAAGAGCCACGCCGTGACGAGCGTGATGCCGAAGAACACGGCGATGCACACCTTCGGGAACGCGAGCGTCGCGCGCAGCGTGACTTCGTAGCCGCGCCGCAGCGCCTCGAAGGCGGACTCCAGCGCGAGGTAGAGGCGACCGTGCTTCACCGTGTGCTCGGGTTGCAGCATCCGGCTGCACAGCAGCGGCGTGAGCGACAGCGACACGAAGCCCGACACCAGGATCGCGGCCATGATCGTCACGGCGAACTCGTGCAGCAGCCGGCCGAGCACGCCGCCCATGAACAGCACCGGGATGAACACGGCCGCGAGCGAGATCGTCATCGAGACGATCGTGAAGGCGATCTCCTTCGAGCCGTCCAGCGTCGCCTGCATGCGCGTCTTGCCCATCTCGAGGTGACGCGTGATGTTCTCGAGCATCACGATCGCGTCGTCGACGACGAAGCCGACCGACAGCGTGAGCGCCATCAGCGACAGGTTGTCGAGGCTGTAGCCGAGCAGGTACATCACCGAGAACGTGCCGACGATCGAGAGTGGCAGCGCGAAGTTCGGGATCGCGGTCGCGGCGACGTTGCGCAGGAACAGGAAGATCACGAGCACGACGAGCGCGAGCGCCAGCAGCAGCGTGAACTGCACGTCGTGCACGGATTCCCGGATCGACTCAGACCGGTCGTACACAACCTCGAGCTTCACGCTCGCCGGGATCTGCTCGCGGAAGCTCGGCAGGAGCTTCTTCAGGGAGTCGACGATCTCGACGGTGTTCGTGCCCGGCTGCCGCAGCACGGAGATCATGATGCCGCGCCTGTCGTTGTGCCACGCGGCCTGACGGTTGTCCTCGACGCTGTCGATGACCCGCCCGAGATCCTTCAGGCGCAGCGGGGCCCCGTTGCGATACGCGACGATCAGCTCCCGGAACTCCGCGGCGCTGCGCAGCTGTCCGTTCGACTCGACCGAGACGGCGCGCTTCGGTCCGTGGAGCGTGCCCGTCGGAAGATTCACGTTGTGGTCGGCGACGGCCTGCGCGACCTCGTCGATGCCGACCCCGCGTGCGGCGAGTGCATCGGGGTCGACCTGCACGCGCACGGCGTACTTCTGCGCACCGTAGACCTGCACCTGCGCGACCCCGCTCACCGTCGACATGCGCTGCGCGATCAGCGTCTGCGCGTACTCGTCGACGGCCGACATGGGCTGCGTCTCGGACGTGAGCGCGAGATAGAACACGGGCTGGTCGGCCGGATTCACCTTCCGGTACGACGGCGGGATCGGCATGTCCGGCAGGTTGCGGCGCGCGAGCGTGATCGCCGTCTGGACGTCCTGCGCGGCGGCGTCGATGTCGCGACCGAGGTCGAACTGCAGCGTGACCTGCGTGCTGCCCTTCGCGCTGGACGACGTCATCTGCTCCAGCCCGGCGATCGCGGAGAACTCCTTCTCGAGCGGCGTCGCGACGGCCGCGGCCATCGTGTCGGGGCTCGCGCCCGGCAGCGTGGCCGTCACCTGGATCGTCGGGAAGTCCACATTCGGCAACTGCGCGACCGGCAGCTTGCCGTACGCGACGATGCCGAAGATGACGATCCCCAGCATGACGAGCCACGTCATGACCGGGCGGCGGACGAACGGTTCGGAGACGTTCACGGTGCGGGGGGCCGGCGTCGGGTCAGGGCTGCTTCGGCGCGAGCTTCGCGCCGGGCGTCACGCGGATCTGGCCGACCGTCACGACCGACTCACCGGCCGCGAGGCCTTCGGCGATCACGGTCTCGCTGCCCTCGGTCCGGTCGACCTTCACGGTGCGCAGCTCGGCGGTCTTGTCCGCCTTCACGACGAAGACGTAGCTGCCCTTCGGCCCCGCCTGCACCGCCTCGCCCGGGACGACGATGGCGTCGGGCTGCTCGCGCAGCGTGACCGACGCACGCACGAACTGCCCTGGCCACAGCACCTCGTCGCGATTCGGGAATGTCGCGCGCAGTCGCACCGTGCCGGTGTCGCGATCGACCATGTTGTCGACGAAGTCGAGCCGACCTTCCGCCTTCGACGCATCGGGCAGCGTCGCGACGACCGGCAGCGGCCCCTTCGCGAGCTGCGCGCGGATCCCGGGGAGTTGCTGCTCCGGCACCATCAGGCCGACGAAGGCCGGCGCGATCGTGGCGATCGTCGTGAGCGGTGCGGGGTCGGTCGACTTCACGGCGTTGCCCACCTGGATCAGCGCACGGCCCGCGCGGCCCGCGACTGGCGCGGTGATTCGCGTGTAGGAAAGCTGCACCTGCGCGGCAGCGACCGCGGCCTCGTCGGCGGCGAGCGTCGCACGCGCGGCGTCCAGATCGGAGCGGACCTGCTCGTACGCGTCGGCGGAATAGAAGCCCTGGCGGACAAGTTCGCGGAAGCGTTCCTCGCGCGACTTCAGGTTGGCGATCTGCGCGCGGTCACGCTGGACGACTGCCTGCGCCTGCGCGAGCTGCGCACGCAACGCGCGGTCGTCGAGTTCGAACAGGATCTGGCCGCGGGCGACGGCGGCACCGTCGGCGAACCGCACGGCCGTGATCTGGCCGTCCATGCGCGCCTTCACGGCGACGGTCGTCGATGCTTCCACGGTGCCGATCGCCGACAGCCGGACCGGGACCGACCTGCGGGCGACGGCCGCGACGGTCACGGGGACCTCGGTCACCTTCGGTTTCGTACCGCCCGCGGGCGTCTCGCCCTTCGAACAGGCGACGACCGCGACGGCCGCTGCCAGCGCGATCGATCGCCGGAGGTTCATGGCAGTCGTCGTTCGAGCGCGAACAGTTGCGGCACGGACTCCCGGTCGCGGATCACGTGGACGGCGTCGCCGTCGACCATCACCTCGGCGGCGCGCGGACGCGTGTTGTAGTTCGACGCCATGCTCATGCCGTAGGCGCCGGCGGACAGTACGGCGAGCAGGTCGCCCTCCTCGATGGCGAGGTCGCGGTCGTGGCCGAGGAAGTCGCCGCTCTCGCAGACGGGACCGACGATCTCGTAGCAGCTCGTCGCGCCGGCACGCGGCTTCACGGGCACGATGCCGTGGTGCGCGTCGTAGAGCGCGGGGCGCATCAGGTCGTTCATCGCGGCGTCGACGATCGCGAAGCTCTTCGCGGGTCCGGGCTTGAGGTACTCGACGCGGGTGAGCAGCACGCCGGCGTTGCCGACGAGGGCGCGGCCCGGTTCCATCAGCACCTTCACCTGGCGGTCGCCGAGACGCGCGAGCAGCGCACCGATGTACTCGGCCGGTGCGGGCGGCGTCTCGTCGTCGTAGCGGATGCCGAGGCCGCCGCCGAGATCGAGGTGGTCGATCACGATGCCGCTCGCCGCGAGGCGGTCGACGAGGTCGAGCACCTTGTCGAGCGCGTCGACGAACGGCGCGACCTCGGTGATCTGCGATCCGATGTGGCAGTCGATGCCCGTGACCTTCAGGCCGGGCAGCGCGGCCGCTTCGGCGTAGACGGCCGGGGCGTCCTCGAAGGCGACGCCGAACTTGTTCTCCTTCAGGCCCGTCGAGATGTACGGATGCGTGCCGGCGTCGACGTCCGGGTTCACGCGGAGACTCACGCGCGCCGTGCGACCGACGGCCGTCGCGACACGCGACAGACGCCGCAGCTCGCTCGCCGACTCGACGTTGAAGCACAGGATGTCGTGCCCGAGCGCGAGCCGCATGTCGGCCTCGCTCTTGCCGACGCCGGAGAACACGACCTTGCGCGGATCGCCGCCGGCCGCGATCACGCGGGCCAGCTCGCCACCGGACACGATGTCGAAGCCGCTGCCGAGTCGCGCGAACACATCGAGCACGGCGAGGCTCGAATTCGCCTTCATCGCGTAGCAGACGAGATGCGGACGGGCGCCGAGCGCGTCGTCGAAGGCGCGCCAGGCGGCGGTCAGTGCGGTGCGGGAATACACGTAGCAGGGCGTGCCGAACCGCTCGGCGATGACAGCGAGCGGCACGGCTTCGGCGAAGCGCTCGCCGTCACGGAGTTCGAATGGAGTCACTTCTTCACGTCCTGACCGACCTTCCTGGCCGGGGGCGGGTTGTCGGGGAGATACAGCGGGCCCTTGAGGCCGCACGCCGAGAGGGCGAGTGCAACGAGGAGCGCGGAGGCGAGTGGTCTGATCATGGTCGGCCGAGTGTAGCGGATGGATTCCGGGGCGCGGGCGGCCGACGATTCGACGGTGGCGGACCACCGCAGTTCGACATCCGGTCGACACCGATCGAGCATCACCGGCCAGCCTGACGCCTGCCTTTCAGAGCCCCATCAGGAGGCGGCTCGACGCCATGAGCCGCGCCCGCAGCGCCTCGTAGTCGGGGCAGATGGATTCGACGGTGCGCCAGAAGCGCGCGGAGTGGTTCAGGTGCACGAGATGCGCGACCTCGTGCGCGACGACGTAGTCGAGCACCGGTTCGTCGGCCTGCATCAACCGCCAGTTGAGCCGCACCTCGCGCTTCGCGTTGCAGCTGCCCCAGCGACCCGCGGCATCGGAAAGAAAGATGCGCGGACGCGCGATGCCGAGCCTGCCCACGAAGTGGTCGACGCGTTCCGGGAAATGCCGCTCGGCGTGGCGCCGGTACCACTTCACGACGAGCGCGCGGACGGCCTCCGGCTGGTCGATCTTCGGCGCGCGCACGTGCAGTTCGCCAGCGTCCGTGATCTGCGTGAGCGCCGCGATGCGGTCGTGCTCGAGCCGCAGCGTCAGGCGCCGGCCGAGATAGTCGAGCGGTTCGCCGTCGGTCCACGCGCGGCGCGGGGCGCGCGGACGCACGGACCATTCGTCGAGCTTCCGGAGAATCCAGTCGGCCGCCGATCGCAGCGCGAGGTCGATGGCCTGGTCGGACGCACGCCACGGTGCGTGGACCGCGAGCCCTTCCTCGTCGACGAGGAACGCGATGCGGCGGCGACGCTGGCTGCGCTTCAGGCGATACGCGATGTCGCGCGCGCCGAGCCGGACGCGCCGCGGTTCGTCCACTGCGGTGACCGGGAACAGGTCCGCGATCAGGCCCGCGCCGAACCCAGCCGCTCGACCTCGTCCTCGATCCATGTCTCCACCTGCAGGCGCAGCGCCTCGGCCTTCATCCCGTTCGGATCGATGACTTCGCCGATGCTGACGGTGATCGTGCC
>CAUJJX010000398.1 GCA_963205165.1 Pseudomonadota bacterium
GTCCGACGATGGCGGGCCCGGAGTTCGTTGCTGGACCCCGGCGTTCGCTGGGGTGACGGGATGGTGGACATTCCCCGGTGATGTCCGACACGCCGAGGCAGCCGTACCGCGCGCTGCAGACCCGGCCGGCGCAAGCGCGAACCGGCCGCACATCCCCGTCATTCCAGCGAACGCTGGAATCCAGTCCGACGATGGCGGGCCCGGAGTTCGTTGCTGGACCCCGGCGTTCGCTGGGGTGACGGGATGGTGGACATTCCGGGGTGACGACCGGCACCCCGGCGCCGTCAGCCCGCCCGCCCCCGCATCAGATCCGCCGCCTTCTCCGCGATCATCATCGTCGCCGCGCACGTGTTCGCCGACGGGATCGTCGGCATGACCGACGCGTCGACGACGCGCAGGCCTTCGAGGCCGTGCACGCGCAGGTTCGCATCGACGACCGCCTGCGGATCGGTCGCCGGCCCCATCCGCGCCGTGCCGTTCAGGTGGTACGACGACACCCCGAAGCGCCGCACGAAATCCAGCAGCTCGTCGTCGCGCTGCACCGCCACGCCGGGCAGCGATTCGGTCTCGACGAAACGCGACAGCGCGTTCGTCCTCAGGAGATTCCGGGCGATCCGCACGCCGTCGACGAGCACCTGCCGGTCGTCGGGGTCCGACAGATAGTTCGGCCGGATCACCGGCGCCGCGAACGGATCGGTCGACTGCGCCTGCACCGTGCCGCAGCTCTTCGGACGGTGCTGCCACACGCCGCACGTCATCCCGGGGTACGTGTCGAGCATCCCGACGTAGCCCTCGCGATAGCTGGCCGGCGAGAACACGCCCTGCAGGTCCGGGCGATCGAGCCCCGCGCGCGATTGCCAGAACCAGTGCACGAGCGACGGACTCAGCGCGAGGATGCTCGGCTGCTTCGTCATCCACCGCGCGATCTGCGCCCACAGCCGCGGCGCGCGCGACATCTCGTTCATCGTGCGCGTGCCCTTCGCCTTCGCGACGAGCCGCACCGAGAAGTGGTCGCGCAGATTCGATCCGACGCCGGGCAGGTCGCGCCGCACCGGCACGCCGAGCTGCGACAGCAATGCCCCCGGCCCGATGCCCGACAGTTGCAGCAGCTTCGGCGTGTTGACGGCGCCGCCGCAGACGATGACCTCGCGCCGCGCGCGTACCTGCATCGCGCGACCGCCCGGCCCGCCTTTCACGTACTGCACGCCGACCGCGCGCGCACCTTCGAACACGAGCTGCGTCGCCTGCGAATGCGTGCGGACATCGAGGTTGCCGCGCCTGCGCGCCGGATGGAGGAAGCTGCCCGCCGCGCTCATCCGCCAGCCGCGATGGATCGTCCGCTGGAAGTAGCCGGCGCCCGCCTGCGTCACGCCGTTGTAGTCCGGATTGCGGGGGATGCCGAGTTCCTGCGCGCCGTCGAGGAAGGCTTCGCAGATCGGGTGGATCCAGTCGATCGGCGTGACCGGCAGCGGACCGTCGCGACCGCGCAGCGCGTCGTCGCCGGGACCGATCAATCGCTCCGTACGACGGAAGTACGGGAGGACGTCGTCGTAGCTCCAGCCCGCGTTGCCGCGCGCGGCCCATTCGTCGAAATCCTCGCGCTGGCCGCGGTTGTGGACCAGCCCGTTGATCGACGTGGACCCGCCGAGCGTGCGGCCCTGCGGCAGCGGGATGCGCCGGCCGTTCGTCCAGTCGGTGGGTTCCGACGAGAAGGGCCACGTGTAGGCCGGATCGAACAGCACCTTGATGAAGCCCGCCGGGATGTGCAGGAACGGATGCCGGTCGGACGGCCCCGATTCGAGCACGCAGATCGAGACCGAGGGGTCTTCGCCGAGACGCGCCGCGAGGATCGACCCCGCCGCGCCGCTGCCGACGATCACGTAGTCGAAGACGTCCGTGTCGCCGTGTGCTGCCGATGCCATTCAGTGTTCTCCGAGATACGCCGCGCGGACCTTCGGATCCTTCCGGAGATCGGCGCCGCGGCCCTGCAAGGTGATGCTGCCCGTCTCGAGCACGCAGGCCCGGTCGGCGACGGCGAGCGCCTGGTTCGCCATCTGCTCGACGAGCAGGATCGTGACGCCCCGCGCCTTGAGCGCGCGGATGACGGTGAAGATCTCGCGCACGACGAGCGGTGCGAGACCGAGCGACGGTTCGTCGAGCAGCAGGAGTTTCGGTCGAGCCATCAGCGCGCGTGCGATCGCGAGCATCTGCTGCTCGCCGCCGGACATCGTCCCGGCGAGTTGTTCGCTGCGCTCGCGCAACCGCGGGAACGTCGCGAACTGCGCCTCGACGTCCGCCTCGACGGCGTCGCGATCGCCCTTGCGATGCCACGCGCCGAGCATCAGGTTGTCGCGCACCGTCTGGTCGGGGAACACCTGCCGGCCTTCCGGCGACTGCGCGATCCCGAGCGGCACGCGCCTGTGCCCGGCGAGGTGCGTGATGTCCGTGCCGTCGAATGCGATGCGGCCCGACGCCACCGGTTCGAGTCCGGAGATCGCCTTCATCAGCGTGCTCTTTCCCGCGCCGTTGCCGCCGATGATCGTGACGATCTCGCCGGTACGCACCTCGAGCGAGATGCCCTTCAGCGCCTCGATGGCGCCGTAGCGCACTTCGAGCGCGTCCACCTTCAGCAGCGCTGCGTCAGTCATGGGCGGCCTCCTCGTCGTCGGGGAGGTCCTCGCCGAGATACGCCGCGACGAC
>CAUJJX010000399.1 GCA_963205165.1 Pseudomonadota bacterium
GCGTAGCACGTCACGTGGTCGCGCGTCGTGCCGCCGAGCAACTGGTGGAGCGGCAGCCCCGCGGCCTTGCCGACGATGTCCCACAGCGCGATGTCGAGGCCGGACAGCGCGTAGATCACCGGGCCGCCGCGGCCGAAGATGTGGAGCTTCTGCTGCAGGTCGAGCATCAGCGCTTCGGGTGCGAGCGCGTCGCGGCCGATCACGACGGGCTTCAGCGCCGTCTCGATGAGTGCCTGCGTCGCGGGGATCACGTTGTAGCCGAAGGCCTCGCCCCAGCCGGTGATGCCGGCGTCGGTCTCGACGCGCACGAGCAGGACGTCCGCGGTGTCCCACGCGCGGCCGCCCCAGGCTTCGGCCTGCGTCGAGCCGCCCGTCGTGTAAGGCGTGCGCAGGACGATGGTTTCGATGGCGGTGATCTTCATCTTGGTCCTCAGTAGAGAAATCCGGTGACGAGGCGCAGCGCGAGCAGCCCCTCGCCGAAGCGTACCCCGAGCCCGATCCGCTGCACCTCGAAGCCGAGGATGTCGATGGGCCGGTACGTGCCGACGGTGAGCGCGATCTCGTACTGCTGGTCGACGCTGCGGCGCGATGTCTGGTCGAGCAGGAAATCGACGCGGTTGAAGTAGGCGTAGTGGACGAGGTGCACGCCGATGTTCGCGGCCCGGTCGAGCAGGACGCCGCGCGCCGGTCCGATGATGTTGAGCCCCGTCGAGAACACGCCGAGATGCTGCGAGAGGCCGTCCTGTGCGACGTTGCCGGCGTAGAGCAGCGCGTTGCCGAGCGAGAAGTCCATGCGCTCGAACGACCGGCTCCACAGGCTGCGCACGCCGATCTCGTACAGCGTCGAGTGGCTGCCGCCGACGAGGTCCTGCGCCATGCCGAACGAGGCGGCCGGCTTCAGCCACCAGTTCGGTGCGACCTCCTTCTCGAGTTCGATGCCCGGGAGGAACGCGAGCGTCGCGACGTTGCGATGGACGACGTCCTCGAAGGCGTCCGACAGGCTGTGGAATCCGGCGGTCACGGGGAGCTTGAGGCGCACGCCCCAGCGATCGTCGTCCGGTGTGCGCAGGCCGATCTCGAACGGCAGGCGCACGACCGACACCGTGTGATCGCCGACGCGGTAGACCCCGGTGCCGAAGGTGCTCGCGAAATACCAGTCGACTTCTTCCGATGGCGCGAAGCCGCGCTGCTGGGGCGCGGCGGACGCGGGTGTCCCGGCGACGAGCAGTACGGCGGTGAATGCGGCGAGGCAGGCGGGCAGGCGGAACGTCATCGAAGCTGTGCGAGGAAGCGGAGCAGGGCGGTGCGGTCGGCGCGGTCGAATGTCATGAACCGGACGCGGGCCGCCGACGCCTCGCCATCGTGCCAGAGGATCGCCTCCTCCGGGGATCGCGCCCGGCCGTCGTGCAGCAGCGCGCCCGATGCGTTGCGTCCGACGTGCCACAGCGGCGCGGTGCGCCAGTCGGACTCGCCGGCGTCGAACTCGGGGATGCCGTCGGCGAGCCCGGGCCCGAGATCGTGCAGCAGCAGGTCGGTGTACGGATGGATCGTGCGGGTCGCATCGTCGGCGGTCGCGATGGTCCACGCGGGCGTGTGGCAGGCGGCGCAGCCGGCGTCCGCGAAGAGCCGTTCGCCGCGACGTTCGACCGGATCGCGGGGAGTCGCGTGCGCGGGCGGCGCGAGGTGCTGCACGTGGAACACGAGATCGTCTTCCGAATCCGCATCGATCTCCGGTTGTGACGGCCGCGGCTCCACGCTGCACGCACGCTGCGCCGGCGTGCAGTTCTGTTCCGGGAAGCGCCGCGACGTGATGCCGAGATCCTCGTGGAGCGCGACGAGCACCTGCTGCCGCACGTCGGGCTGCGCGGCCTTGTGACCGAACCGTCCGATGACGCGCTGGCCGGTGGCGCGATCAGGCACGCGGTTCGGACGTCCGCGGATGCCGTCGGGCTGCGGTGCGGCGGCGGCCGCGAGGATCGCGTCGTCGGGGATCGCGTCGAGCCAGCCCGCGCCTGCGAGATCGGGCGCGATGCGCAGCGCGCGCCGCGTGTCGTCACCGATCGGTCCGTGCGCGAGTTCGCGGAGCCGGATGATCGGCGCGCGAAGCTCGACGGTGTCGCCGTCGGGATAGCGGACCGTGCGCGTCGTCCACTCGACGAAGGCCTCGCCCTCGCCGGGGACGCGGCCGAGGATGCCGAGGTGCTGCAGTTGCGCGCCGTAGACCGGATGCGGTCGCAGCGCGCCGTGCGCATCCGGTTGCGCGAGGCGCACGACGGCCGAGCGCAGCGGCGCATCGGATGCAGAGGGCACGCTGCCGCGTCCGGCGTCGACGTGGCAGTCGGTGCAGGCATCCCCGTTCGACAACGGACCGCGGCCCCACCGACCGAAGGCGGACGGCGCGACGGTCCAGCGCTGCTCGAAGACGACGCGGCCGCGCTCGAATCGTTCGAGGGCGGCCGCGTCGAGAGATGCCGCGGAACCCGGCACGTCGCCGCCCGCGCCGGTCAGGACGAACGCGAGCGGCACGAGGCAGGCCGCGGCACGGTGCGTCGCCGCTCGCCGAGTGTTCGCAGGCAGGTCCGTTCGCACCGGGTCACGCATCGTTCGAACGGACCATCGCCGGCGTCAGCCGATGAACTGCGCGACCACTTCGTTGAAGAACGCGGGGTTCT
>CAUJJX010000400.1 GCA_963205165.1 Pseudomonadota bacterium
GGTCTGCAGGTAATCGACGATGAGCGTGGTCTTGCCGGCACCAGGGGAGGCTGCGACCCACAGAGCCGGAACACGTCTGGCGTCGTCGATGCGATTGAAGAGCCGGTCGCGCCGGATCACGTGCGGAATTCTCGGTGCTGCGACCTTCGCGAGGCGTGGCGGTGATCTCGTCATCGAGTCCGACGTCCGGTGATGGCACCCTGCATGTGGATGGCGCGACGGATCGGACGTCGACGCGTCGGCCCGCGGGATCGAACCGATCGCATCGAATGCCGTTGCCCCGGGAATTCGGTGCGACGCGAATCAGGTTCGTTCGAGTGTAAGCGAGCGCCTGGTGCGCGAGGAGACGCGATGCACGCGGCTCCGGCCCGTTTGCGCCGACGCTTGTCGCACGGCCCTAGTTGAGGAACGGCACCTTCATCCCGCGGACCACGGCCGGCCGCTTGCCGATCGCCTCGAACCAGCGCCGCACGTTCGGGAATGCCGCGAGGTCCGCGCGATGCCACTCGTGCCGCGCGATCCACGGATACGTCGCCATGTCGGCGATCGAGTACTCGCCCGCGAGGTAGTCCTGTTTCGCGAGGTGCCGGTCGAGCACGCCGTAGAGCCGCTGCGTTTCCTTCGTGTAGCGCTCGATCGCGTACGTGATGGGCTCCGGCGCGGCGCGCAGGAAGTGATGCACCTGCCCGAACATCGGACCGACGCCGCCCATCTGGAACATGAGCCACTGCAGCGCCTCGAAGCGTCCGCGGTCGTCGGCGGGCAGGAAGCGGCCCGACTTGCCGGCGAGGTACACGAGGATCGCTCCGGACTCGAACAGCGCCATCGGCTTCCCGTCGGGGCCGTCGGCGTCGAGGATCGCGGGGATCTTCCCGTTCGGGCATACCGCGAGGAACTCCGGTGCGAACTGCTCGCCCTTCCCGATATCGACCGGGTGGGTTCGATACGGCAGCCCGCACTCCTCGAGCATGATGGAAACCTTGCGGCCGTTCGGCGTGCCCCACGTGTACAGGTCGATCATCGTGTTCCTCCGGTGATGGGCCGTGACGGCGTGCGTCGCCGCGGCGTTGAAGATTCGTTCAGCGTGCGTCCTGCACGGCCGCGACCCGCGCGTCGCGGATGCGGTCGGGCACGGATCGCGGATCGCTGCGGTCCGCGGCGAGTGCGGCGGCATTCACGCCCAGCGTCGCGACGAGCGCCGCTTCGATCACGCGCGACGGTGCGTAGTCGGCGGGCGCCGCGTCGTCATCGATCGCCGCGATGCAGAGCAGCTCGCGCATGCGGTCGGGGCGTCGCCACGCGTCCATCGCCTGCAGGAGATTCACGAGTTCGCGTGCGTCGAGCTGCGGTGCGATCCGGATGTCGGCGAGCGTGCGTGTCGCGAGTGACGCGAGTTCACGGCAGTCGGTCGGCGCGCGCAGCCGGTCGCACAGCGCGAGGACGTCGCGGCCCGCGCGCATGCCGGCGAGACCGAAGCGGACGGTGATCGGTGTCGCGTGGGCTGCGGAGCGATCGAGGACGTCCAGCGCGCGCGCGCCCGCATCGTGCCGACGGTCGAGCGCGTGCGCCCATTCCGGCGCGACGCGTGCCAGCGCGCCGCATTCGGCGAGCACGTCGAACATCGCGGACGGACGCGCTTCCATGAGGCCGCGCGAGACTTCCTGCCAGACGCGTTCGGGGACGAGATGGTCGGCCTCGCCGACCTCCACCATCTGGCGCATGAGCGCCATCGTGTCTTCGGCGACCGTGAATCCGAAGCGGGCCGCGAACCGCGCGACGCGGAGGATGCGCACGGGGTCTTCCTCGAACGCCGGACTCACGTGCCGCAGCAGGCCGCGCGCGAGATCGGCGGCGCCGTCGAACGGATCGAAGAGCGTGCCCGTGTCGTCGCGCGCCATCGCATTGATCGTGAGATCGCGGCGCGCGAGATCCTCCTCCAGCGTGACCTCCGGCGAGGTGTGGACCGTGAATCCCTTGTAGCCGCGGCCGCTCTTGCGTTCGGTACGCGCGAGTGCGTACTCCTCGTGGGTGCGCGGATGCAGGAACACCGGGAAGTCGCGCCCGACCGGCTGGAAGCCCAGCTCGACCATGCGCTCCGGCGTCGCGCCGACGACGACGTAGTCGCGGTCCTGGACGGGCCGCCCGAGCAGTTCGTCGCGGACGGCGCCGCCGACCTCGTAGATCTTCACGCCGCGATGCTCAGCGCCGGGCGAGGCCGCGGTAACGGTCGAGGCGGGTACGCGAGGTCTGGTCGGCCAGGTAGCCCGGCGCGACCGATTCGAGCGGCGTCGGCGCGCCGTCGAACCATGCCGGGAAGCCGGCGGCCGACACGTTGTCGACCTGCATCGACAGCACGTTGTCGCGCGTCATCAGCCGCCCCGGCAGATGTTCGAGGACGAACGCCTGGAGATTCGCGAGGCCCGGCGACAACGGGACGACGCACGGGCGCTTGCCGACCGTTGCGCCGACGTACTCGACGAGTTCGCGGAGCGTGTAGACGCGCGGCCCGCAGAGGTCGTACGTCTGTCCGTGGCTCGCGGCGCAATCGAGCGATGCGGCGACGACGCGCGCGACGTCCTCCACGAACACCGGCTGGAAGCGGGCGTTCGCGCAGCCGAGCGGCAGCACCGGGAACAGCCGGACGAACGTCGCGAACATCGAGAGGAAGCTGTCGCCGTTGCCGAAGACGACCGACGGACGGAACACCGTCCAGTGGATCCCGTGCGGACCCGCCGCGCGGATCGCCGCCTCGCCTTGCGCCTTCGATCGGAGATACGCGCTCGGCGCGTCCGGGGCGGCACCGAGCGCGCTGATGTGGACGAGCCGTTCGACGCCGGCCTCGCGGCACAGCGACACGACGCGCGCAGGCAGGTCGACGTGATTGCGCTGGAATCCGCCGCGACCGTCGTGCAGCACGCCGACGAGGTTCACGACGGCATCGACGCCCGTGAGCGCGCGCCGCAGGAAGTTCGTGTCGTGGATGTCGCCGGCGATCACCTCGGACGTCGGCAGCGTGATCAGCGTGTCCTTCGCGAGTTCGCGGTTGCGGGTCGGGATGCGCACCTCGATGCCGGCGGCGCTCAGCCGGTGGGCGACGTGGCGGCCGAGGAAGCCGGAGCCTCCGAGCAGACAGACGGTTCGAATGGTCATGGGGTTTCCGGTCGTGGAGTTGTTCGTGGTTCGAGGCAATCGACGGGAGCGTTCGCCCGGATGGTCATCGGGTTCACTGGCCCGCGGCGGTGCCGCCGTTGCGCGGCGACACGATGCCGATGCGCTGCTTCAGCGAATCGAGCGGACGGCCGAACAGTCGCGCGTACTGCGTCGCGTTGGCCATCACCTTGCGGACGTAGTCGCGGGTCTCGGTGAACGGGATCGTGTCGATGTAGATCGCGCCTTCCATCGCGGTCGACCCGCGCCAGAGCTCGGCGCGACGCGGGCCCGCGTTGTAGCCGGCCGAGGCGAGCACCGGGCTGCCGTCGAGCTGCGTCAGGATGTGCTTCAGATAGTAGGTGCCGAAGTTCACGTTCTCGCCCGCGGTCTCGGCGGTGGCGCGCCGCCAGTCCGACAGTCCGAGCTTGCGCGCGATCCACTGGGCCGTCGCGGGCATCACCTGCATCAGGCCGGAGGCGCCGACGCTGGACTTCGCACTCGTCGTGAAGCGGCTCTCCTGGCGCACGAGGCCGTAGACCCACGCGTCGTCGAGATCGAGTTCGCGGGCCGATGCGCGGAGCAGGTCCTGGTAGGGCGCCGGGTAGCGCAGTTCCATGTTGGTCAGGCGTTTCGTGCGGTCGGCCGTGGCGATCGCGCGTTCGTACCAGCCCTCGCGGCGCGCGAGTTCGGCGGCCGACAGCAGCTGCGCGTCGTCGAGTTCGCGGACCGTCCACATCCATTCGAGATTGCCTTCGTAGCGGAGCCCGGCGCGGTACCACGCGAGGGCGCGCTGCAATCCGGGGATGCGGGCGGCGTTCCGGACATCCTCGTCGAGCGGCTTGAAGGTCTCGGGCGGTGCGCCGACGGCCGGGCCGAGGTCCTCGCGGGCCAGCAGGCCGTGGAAATTGTGTTCGCCCGCGAGCACCGCGAGGATGGCGCCGGCCTCCATGTCGCGGCCCTGCTCGCGCAGTGCGCGCGCGCGCCAGTAGCGCCACGCGGCGGTGTCGCGCAGCTCGGCGCGCATGTCGTCGAGCGTCGCGAGCAGCTCGGGCCATTCGCGGGCACGCAGCGCGGCGCGGGCGCGCCATTCGATGCCCGCGTCGTCGAGCGCGGCGTCGCCGGCGGCGCGATACCACGCCAGCGCTTCGGGCATGTGCTTGCGCGCTGCGGCCGGCGCGATGACGGCCCAGCCGGCCGTGCGTTCGTCCTTCTGGAGCCGGTCGTCGATGCGCTGCCAGAGATGGGCGGCGGCCTGCGGCGTGCTGGATGCGATGCGGCCGATCGCGAACAGCGCGATCTCGCGGTCGCCGCGATGGCGCAGGGCGAGGTTGCGGGCCTCGAGATACTTCTGCGGATTCTTCACGGCCGCATCGAGCAGGCGCTGCTCGGGGCGTTGCGAGGCAGGCAGCCGCTGCGCGATGCCGCGGCCGAGTGTCGCGTTGCCGGCCTGGAAGGCGAGCCGGACGCGGGTCCATATATCGCCGTCGTCGAGGGCACGCGAGGCGAACAGCGCGTCGAACAGCGGCGCGCAGGCGTCCGGTTGCTCGCGTCCGACGAACCACAGCGGACGCGCCTCGCGTGCGGCCTCGCGATCGCCGCGGGCGAGCCGGGCCTGGAGCCGCAGGCAGCGCAGCTCGGTGTCCGGGTCGACGACCAGCGCGGCTTCGCGCTCGACGGATTCCCAGTCGCGCTGGCGGGCGAGCGCGCGGACCCAGTCGGCGCGCAGGCGGTTCGTGACGAGCTGGCCCGGGTGGCGTTCGAAGAACTGGCGGACGTCCTCGCGCGGCAGTTCGGCAAGCCGGTTGCGCAGTTGCCACCATTCGACGTACGGATAGAGCGGATGCGAGCGCAGCCGCGGCGCGAGGTCGGCGAGCTGCGATTGCTGGCCGCGCTGGAAGGCTTCGCGGGCCGCGAGCAGGTCGTCGTCACCCGGTGCGGCGTGCGCGAGCGTGGCGACTGCGAGGAGGCTGGCGGCGGCGAGGTGCTGCAGGATGCGCATCAGAGGAACAGCCGGTACGCGGGATTGTCGGTTTCGTCCCAGTGCGGATAGCCGAGTTCCCGCAGCGAGCGCCGGAAGCCCGCGCGCGTCGCGGGCGGCACCTGGATGCCGGCGAGCACGCGGCCGTAGTCGGCGCCGTGGTTGCGGTAGTGGAACAGCGTGATGTTCCAGTCGTGGCTCATCGCATCGAGGAATCGCGTGAGCGCCCCGGGCCGCTCGGGGAACTCGAAGCGGAAGAGCTGCTCGTGTTCCACGGCGGGCGCGCGGCCGCCCACCATGTGCCGCACGTGCAGCTTCGCCATCTCGTTGTCGCTGAAGTCGACGGCCTTCATGCCGCCCTGGTTCAGTGCGCGCACGAGCTGGCGGCTTTCCTCGCGACCTTCCACCTGCATGCCGACGAACACGTGGGCCTGGTCGGTGTCGGCGTAGCGGTAGTTGAACTCGGTCACGTTGCGCTTGCCGATGAGCGAGCACAGCCGCCGGAAGCTGCCGGCGCGTTCCGGAATCGTCACCGCGAAGACGGCCTCGCGGCGTTCGCCCATTTCCGCCTGTTCCGCGACGAAGCGCAGCCGGTTGAAGTTCATGTTCGCGCCGCACGCGATGGCCGCGTACGTCTTGCCGCGGGGGCGATGGCGCTCGACCCAGGCCTTCGCGCCGGCGACCGCCAGTGCGCCGGCCGGCTCCAGGACGGTGCGGGTGTCCTCGAAGACGTCCTTGATGGCGGCGCAGATGGCGTCGCTGTCGACCAGGATCATGTCGTCGACGACCTTGCGGGCGAGGCGGAAGGTCTCGGCGCCGACCTGCTTCACGGCGACGCCGTCGGCGAACAGCCCGACGTTCGCGAGCTTCACGCGGCGACCGGCGCGGAGCGACTGCGTCATCGCGTCGGAGTCGACGGGCTGGACGCCGATCACGCGGATGTCTGGCCGGAGCGCCTTCACGTAGCTGCCGATGCCGGCGATCAGTCCGCCGCCGCCGACGGCCACGAAGATGGCGTCGAGCGGGCCGCTGTGGCGCTGCAGGATTTCCATGCCGATCGTGCCCTGGCCGGCGATGACGTCCGGGTCGTCGTAGGGGTGCACGAAGGTGAGCTTGCCCTTCGTCGCGAGTTCGCGGGCCGTCGTGTAGGCGTCGCTGTAGGAATCGCCGGCGAGCACGACCTTCGCGCCGCGCGCCGTGACGGCGTCGATCTTGATGCGCGGGGTCGTCACGGGCATCACGATGACGGCCTTGCAGCCGAGCTTCTGCGCCGAGAGCGCCACGCCCTGCGCGTGGTTGCCCGCCGACGCGGCGATCACGCCCCGCGCCAGTGCGGCCTGCGGCAGCCGCGCCATCTTGTTGTACGCGCCACGCAGCTTGAACGAGAACACCGGCTGGAGGTCTTCGCGCTTCAGCAGCAGCGTGTTGCCGAGTCTGGCGGACAGCAGTGGCGCGATTTCGAGCGGCGTCTCTTCGGCGACGTCGTAGACGCGGGCGTTGAGAATGCGGGTCAGATAATCCTTGGGCATGGTCAGCGCTCTGCTGCGTGGAACCTGCGAGGGTAGCAGCGGGTCGGCGGCCGGCAAAGCGACAGCGGCGCGTTCGCGTTGAGTGCCGGCGAGGGAGCGGCTATCCTCCTCCGGATCAATGGCACGCGACTCGCTCGAGGCGGGCGGACATGGACCAGAACCAGATGAAAAAGGCCGTGGCGGAAGCCGCGATCGCGTACGTGCCGGAAGGCTCGATCGTCGGCGTCGGCACGGGCTCCACCGCCAACTTCTTCATCGACGCGCTCGGCGCGATGCGTGACCGCATCGCCGGCGCGGTCGCCAGTTCCGAGGCATCCGCCGCGCGGCTCTGCGCACTCGGGATCCCGCTGCTCGATCTCAACGACGTCACCGACATGCCCGTCTACGTGGACGGCGCGGACGAGGTCACGTCGCAGCTCGCCATGATCAAGGGCGGCGGCGGCGCGCTGACCCGCGAGAAGATCGTCGGCGCCGTCGCCCGCACCTTCGTGTGCATCGCCGATGGGTCCAAGCTCGTGGCGACCCTCGGCCGCTTCCCGCTGCCCGTCGAGGTGATCCCGATGGCGCGCGCGCATGTCGCCCGGGCCCTCGAGGCGCTCGGCGGCCGGCCGGTCCTGCGGGCCGGGTTCAAGACCGACAACGGCAACGTGATCCTCGACGTCCACGGACTCTCGATCACCGACCCCGTCGCCCTCGAGACGCACATCGACGGCATCACGGGCGTCGTCACCGTCGGGCTGTTCGCGCGGCGGCCGGCCGACATCCTCCTGCTCGGCGGACCCGACGGCGTGGCCGAGCATCGCCGGCCCGGCGCCGGGCTGCCATGAATCCGTCACGCAGCGCGCCTACCATCTCGCACCCCTTCGAAGCCGCACCCTGACCGCCCCGGAGTCCGCACCATGAGTACCGAACACACCTCGAAGCAGTTCGATGCCGAGCTCGAAGCCCTCCGGGCCCGCGTCCTCCAGATGGGCGGGCTCGTCGAGGAGCAGATCAAGCTCGCGGTCGACGCCCTCGTCACGGGCGACCACGACCGCTGCGTCGCCATCGAGGCCAACGACCATCGCGTGAACGGCATGGAGGTCGCGATCGACGAGGACTGCAGCACGATCATCGCGCGCCGTCAGCCGGCCGCCGGCGACCTGCGCATGATCATGACCGTCGTGAAGACCATCACCGACCTCGAGCGCATCGGCGATGAGGCCGCGAAGATCGCGCGCGTCGCCCGGGTGATCGGCGCATCCGACCGGCTGATGCAGCCGCGCTTCACCGAGATCAAGCGCATGGCGATCCTCGCGACCGAGATGCTGCGCAAGGCGCTCGACGCCTTCGCGCGGCTCGACGTCACGGCGTCCGCCGAGGTCGTCCGCCAGGACCAGCACGTCGACGAGGAATTCCGCGGCGTGATCCGGCAGCTCATCACCTTCATGATGGAAGACCCCCGCACCATCAGCGCCTCGATCGAGATCCTGTTCATCGCCAAGGCCATCGAGCGCATCGGCGATCACGCGAAGAACATCTCCGAGTACGTGATCTACATGGTCAAGGGCAAGGACGTCCGCCACGTGAGTGTCGAGGAGATCGAGCGCGAGATCGGCAACTAGGTCCGGGATCTCCCCGATCATGGCCGAAGGGTCCGTCGTCGCGAAATCGCGCACCCAGTCTGCTGCCCCCGTGGCACACGAGGTCGTCGCGGCCGTCGACCTCGGGTCCAACAGCTTCCGGCTCCAGGTGGGTCGCGTCGTCGAGGACCAGATCTACCCGCTCGATTCGCTGCGCGAGGTCGTCCGGCTCGCGGCCGGGCTCTCGGCCGACAAGCGGCTCGACGATGCCTCGCAGCAGCGCGCACTGCAGGCGCTCAAGCGATTCGGCGAACGGCTCCGCGGCTTCCCTGCGACCTCGGTTCGCGCCGTCGGGACCAACTCCCTGCGCGTCGCCAAGAACTCCCGGGATTTCCTGATCCGCGCCGAGCACGCGCTCGGCTTCCCGATCGAGGTCGTCGCCGGCAAGGAAGAGGCGCGGCTCATCTACCTCGGTGTCTCGCACAGCCTGCCGCCCACGTCCGAGAAGCGCATGGTCGTCGACATCGGCGGCGGATCGACCGAATTCATCATCGGCGCCGGCTACCGGCCGCAGAAGCTCGAAAGCCTCTACATGGGCTGCGTCAGCTACACGCTGAAGTACTTCGCGGACGGCCGCATCACGAAGGGCGCACTGCGCGCGGCCGAGATGGCGGCACGCGTTGAGGTCCAGACCATCGAGAACGAATTCGCGCGCGGCCACTGGCAGCAGGCCGTGGGCTCGTCCGGGACAGCGCGCGCCCTCGCCGATCTCATCGCGGCCAACGGCTGGGGCGAGGGCACGGTCACCGTCGAGGGTCTCGACAAGCTGCGCGCCCAACTGCTGAAGGTCGGCGAGGTCGATCGCGTCAGCACCCTCGGACTCAAGGCCGACCGCGCGCAGGTGCTGCCCGGCGGATTCGCGATCATGGCCGGGCTCTTCGCCGAACTGGGCGTCGAGGAGATGGTCCTCGCGAACGGCGCCATGCGGCAGGGCATCCTCTACGACATGCTCGGGCGGCTGCACCATCGCGACATGCGCGACACGACGGTCCGCCAGTTCGCGAAGCGCTACCACGTCGATCTTCCGCAGGCGCGTCGCGTCGAGGTGCTCGCCGCCGACCTCCTCGAGGCCCTCACCGGCCGTAAGGGCGTCGACGAGGCGACGGCCCACGTCCTCGCGTGGTCCGCGCACCTGCACGAGATCGGCATCTCCGTCGCGCACACCGGTTATCACAAGCATTCGGCGTACATCCTCGGCAACGCCGACATGCCCGGCTTCTCGCGCATGGAACAGGCGCACGTCGCGCTGCTCGTGCTCGCGCATCGCGGCACGCTCGAGAAGGTGCGTCCGCTCGTCACCGCCGCGACCGACTGGCCGCTGATCCTGGCGCTGCGCCTCGCCTGCCTGTTCTTCCGCAGCCGCGGTGCGCTCGATGTCCCGCTCGCCGGCGCCAGCCACAAGGATCGCCGCTTCGAGATCCGCCTTTCCGCGCCGTGGCTCAAGCGCTACCCGCTGACGGCCGCCGCCCTGAAGAGCGAGATCCGCGAATGGAAGACCATCGGATTCGAACTCGCGATCCCCGCGCTGGACGAGCTGGAGATCGGCGCCGACCCGAACGTCGAATAGTGCTGGTCCACGCGACCGACACCCGCGCGAGCGCGCCGCGGATCGTCGGCGTGAACCGCCCGTAGTGCCTCCGTCCACCCACCGCCTCCCGTGACCGCCTTCGCACTCTCGCCACTCGACACGCTGCTCGTCGCCCTCGTCGTCCTGTTCGTCGGACGCGAACTCGCCCGTCGCGTGCCGGCCCTCGAACGCAGCAACGTGCCGCACGCCGTGTTCGGCGGCGTGCTGTGCGCGCTCGTCGTGCTCGGGCTGCGGCAGATGGCGGACGTCGAGGTCCGGTTCGCCCCGGATCTCCGCGATGTCCTGCTGCTCGCC
This sequence comes from Pseudomonadota bacterium, assembly GCA_963205165.1. Taxonomy (GTDB): domain Bacteria; phylum Pseudomonadota; class Gammaproteobacteria; order Burkholderiales. Next base: position 10,162 of record CAUJJX010000400.1, read on the forward strand.
TTCTTCGCCACCATCGGGCTGACCGGCCGGCTGCGCGCGCTGATGCGGGGCGGACGTCCGTTCCTGATCGTCTGCGGCTTCACGATCGTCCTGCTGCTCGCGCAGAACGTCGCCGGCATCGGCATGGCGACGGGCTTCGGGCTGCACCCCTTCCTCGGACTGCAGGCCGGCAGCATCTCGTTCGTCGGCGGACCCGGCACCGCGGCCGCCTGGGGCAAGGTCGGGATGGAGATGGGCGTGGCCGGCGCGATGGAGGTGGGCCTCGCCTGCGCGACGATCGCCGTGGTCGCCGGCGGACTCGTGGCCGCGCCCGTGACCGGCTGGATCATCGAGCGTCATCGACTGCGCGCCGCTGCGGAGGTCGGCAGCCACCACCCGCTGTGGGAAGTCCCCGCGCAGGACCGCCGGATGGTCCGGGTGGACGAGATCCTCGGGACGATGCTCGTGCTCGCGCTGTGCGTCGTGATCGGCAGCCACGTGAACGCCTGGCTCAAGCCGCTCGTCCCCGGGGTTCCCGGCTTCCTGACCGCGATGTTCGTCGCGATCGTGATCACCAACGTCGCGGATGCCCTGAAGCTGTCGATCTCCGACGCCGCCGTGGAGCACCTCGGCGAACTCGCGCTCGAACTGTTCCTCGCGATGGCGATCATGAGCGTCCAGCTCTGGACCGTCGCGCAGCTCGCGGGTCCGATCATCGCGATCTCGATCGTGCAGATCGTCCTGACGTGCGCGCTGTGCGTCTTCGTGCTCTTCCGGATGCTCGGTCGCGACTACGACGCGGCCGTCACGGTGGGCGGCGTGATCGGCTTCGGCGTCTCGTCGATGCCCGTCGCGATGGCCACGATGGACAACCTCTCCGCCCGATACGGTCCGTCGCCGAAGGCGCTGCTCACGATCTCGCTGGCCGGGGCGTTCTTCGTGGACTTCGCGAACGCGCTCGTCGTCCAGGGGATGCTGCGGCTGCCGCTGTTCCGCTGAGGGCGTCCGCCGCCGGGAAGTCCCCCGCGGTGGCTCGTCGCATCATCGAGGCCGACGTCCCGGCGGGCGCTACAGCCTGATCGGCAGCGTCCGGACCCGCTTCCCCGTTGCCGCGAAGATCGCGTTGCAGACGGCCGGTGCGATCGGCGGTGTGCCCGGTTCGCCGACGCCCCCGAGGTGGTCGGCCCCCGAATTCACGATGTGCACCTCGATCGCCGGGGTGTCCGCGAGCGACAGCAGCGGGTAGTCGGTCAGCGTGCCCTGCACGATCCGGCCGCCCGCCACCGTGATCTCGCCGAACAGCGCGGCGGTCAGTCCGAAGACGATGCCGCTTTCCATCTGCGCGACGACCGTGTCGGGCTGCACGGCGAACCCGCAGTCGATCGCGCAGACGACCCGCCGGACGCGGACCGCGCCGTCCTGCACCTCGACCTCCGCGACCTGCGCGACGATCGACCGGAAGCTTTCCGCGAGCGCGATGCCGCGGCCGGCGCCTGCGGGCAGCGGCGTGCCCCAACCGGCTTTCGCCGCGGCGACTTCCAGCACCTTGCGATGGCGGGGCGCATTCGCGAGCAGCGCGCGACGGAATTCGAACGGGTCGGTCTTCGCGGCCGCGGCGCATTCGTCCACGAAGCTCTCGGCGAAGAACGCGTTGTGGCTGTGACCCACGCTGCGCCAGAAACCGACCGGAACGGGGGCGTGGGTGAGTACCTGCTCCGTCCGGCGATGAGGCAGTGCGTAGGGGAGATCGAAGAGTCCCTCGACGGTCGTCCTGTCGCCGAGGACGTCCGAGGCTGCGGCCGGCAGCAGCCGCGCGACCAGTTCACCGGTGCACGACTGGCCCGCGACCCGCGCCGACCACGCCGTGATCCGGCCGGCGGAATCGAGTGCCGCGCGCATCCGGGCGGCAGCCATCGGACGGTAGACGCCGTGGCGGAGATCGTCCTCCCGGGACCACACGAGCTGGACCGGCGTGCCGGGCACCTGCTTCGCGATCGTGACGGCCTGCACGACGACGTCGACCTCGGTGCGCCGGCCGAAGCCGCCGCCGAGGTAGGGTGTGTGGACCGTGACACGGTCCGTATCGACGTCCGCGGCCTTCGCGGCGAACCAGCGGGCCAGCGTCGGCGCCTGGTTGCCGACCCAGACCTCGCAGCCGTCCGGGGGGACGATGGCCGTGGCGTTGACCGGTTCCATCGCGGCGTGCGCGAGGTAGGGCACGAAGTACTCGGCCTCGAGCAACCGGGGCGGCGCCGCGAATCCGTGTTCGACCTCGCCGGCCTCGTCGTACGTGCGGGCGTCGCCGGTGCGCAGCAGTTCCGAGTAGCGGGTCCGCTGCGCCGTCGTGTCGTGGGTGGCGTTCGGTCCGTCGTCCCAGGCGATCTTCACGGCCGCGAGGGCCTTCCGCGCCTGCCAGTAGTGCAGCGCCACGACGGCAACCGCCGCGGCCGAGGCGCTCGTCGCGGGGAGTTCGACGACGGCCTTCACGCCGGGCATCGACCGGGCGGGCGCGGCATCGACGGACTTCACCGATCCGCCGAACACGGGGCTCTGCGCGATGGCCGCGTAGTGCAGTCCGGGCGGACGCGCATCGATGCCGAACATCGCGCTCCCGTCGACCTTCTCCGGGATGTCGAGCCGCGGCAGCGAGCGGCCGAGCAGCGTGAAACGGTCGGGCGTCTTCAGCGGGACATCGCGCGGGATCGGCTGCCGGCCGGCGTCGAGGGCGAGTTCGCCGAAGGTCGCACGGCGCCCCGACCCCGGATGCGACACGACGCCGCGTTCGACAGAGCACTCGTCCACGGGGACCTCGAAGCGCCCCGCGGCCGTCGCGACGAGCATTGCCCGGGCCGTCGCGCCGGCCCGCCGCATCGGCAGCCAGCCGTCG
>CAUJJX010000401.1 GCA_963205165.1 Pseudomonadota bacterium
GATGATGCCGGCTTCTTCCCCGGCATCATCCTGTACATGACGTACTGGTTCCCGTCGTCGCGCCGCGCGCGCATGACGGCGCTGTTCATGACGGCGATCGCCATCTCGAACGTCGTGGGCTCCCCGGTTTCCGGCGCGATCATGCAGTACGCGGATGGCCTGAACGGCTGGCGCGGCTGGCAGTGGCTGTTCCTGCTGGAAGGCATCCCGTCGGTCATCATCGGCGTCCTCGTGATCTTCCTGCTCGACAACAGCCCCGCGAAGGCGAAGTGGCTGACCAAGGACGAGCAAGACCTCATCCTCGCGCGGGTGAAGGAAGACAACGAGTCCAAGAAGGAACTCGGTGGCAGCCACAACTTCATGGATGCCTTCAAGGATGGCCGGGTCTGGGCACTCGCGATCGTGTACTTCTGCGGCGTCGTCGGCTTCTACGCGGTCAACTTCTGGATGCCCACGCTGGTGCAGGAACTCGGCATCGACAAGAAGGACTTCCTGAAGGTGGGCCTCGTCAGCATGATTCCCTGGGGAATCGCGGCCGTCGCGATGGTGAAGGTCGGCGAGAGCTCCGACCGCACCGGCGAGCGCCGCTGGCACGTGGCGGGCAGCCTGCTCGTCGCCGTCGTCGGCATGCTGGCGCTCGCGGTCGTCGGCAAATCGCCGATCCTGGGCATCATCTCGCTGACGCTCGTGACGGGCGGGATCCTGTCCTTCGTCGCGACCTTCTGGACCCTGCCGACGGCCTTCCTGTCGGGGACCGCGGCCGCGGCCGGCATCGCCTGGATCAACTCGGTCGGCAACCTCGGTGGCCACTTCGGCCCCGACATGATCGGCCGGATCCGCACGGCGACGGGCTCCTCGGAGTCCGCCTTCCTTGCGCTCGCTGCCGTCGGATTCGTCGGCGCGATGATCGTCCTGAAGCTGCCCCGCACCGAGAAGCGCTGAGTCCCGCATCGAGTCGAAGCAACGCCGCCGGCATCATTCCGGCGGCGTTGTCTTTTCGGGTTTTGCCGGATGTACGGATTCTGACGACCCGTTAGAATCCGCGCTCGAATCTCATCAATCCAGGCAGTTCGTGCCTGTCCAACCGAGGACGACATTGCGCCGGTTCCTGCTCAGCTTCCTCGCCCTGCTGCTCGCATTCGTGCTCGCGTTCCTCGTGTACATGACGCAGTCGGTCGACTTCGGACGGCAGGTCAAGGTGAACGCACTGCTGGGCGACCTGCGTGAACTCGATGCGGACTGGAACGAATCCGTTCTGCGGACCCGGACGGAATTCCTCGCGAACCCCGACATGCTCCGCGTCTCGCGCGACCGGTTCGGCCGGCTCGTCAACGAACTGTCCCTCGAGGCGCGCGGCCTCGACGACCCTGTGCTCGTCGCGAACGTCGCCCGCCTTTCGACGCTGTACGACGGCAAGCTGGCACTCATGGCGAGCTATCGCGATGCAGGGGCTGCCTCCAACACGGCATTGCGTCGGGTCATGGAGTCGGTCCCTGTTGCGCAGGCGCGGCTGCGCGAGTTCCGCGCGGCTGGTGCCGCTCTGGCGGATGCGCGCATCGACGACGTCCGGATGCTCCTCGATCGCCTTGCAACGACATCGATGGAGTTCAGTGTCGTGTCCGGCAGCCGTCTCACCGAAGAGATCGAGCAGGCCGAGTTCAAGCTGCTCGCGGCGCTCGATGTCCTCCCGCCCGCGTATCGCGAACCCGTGCAGCAGACCATCGGTCACCTGAAGGCGCTGCGCGAAGGTCAGCCGCTGCGCGACCAGTTGTTCGCGAAGCTCTACTACTACCCGACTGCGCCGCGCACCGATGCCCTCGGCGACCTGTTCGAGCAGCGCTTCCTCGCGGCCTACGAGCAGCGCGAGCTGTACCGTGTCTACCTGATCTTCTTCTCGGCGGCCCTGCTCGTGATCCTCGGATACGCGGCATCGCAGCTGCATCGCAGCTACCGCATCATCAACGGCGTGAATCTGCAGTTGAAGCGGGCCAACGAGACCCTCGAGGACAAGGTCGCGCTGCGCACCCGCGAGTTGTCGGAAGCGCTGACCCACCTGAAGGAATCCGAGGCGATGCTGGTGCAGTCCGAGAAGATGTCGTCGCTCGGTCAGATGGTCGCGGGCGTCGCGCACGAGATCAACACGCCGCTCGCCTACGTGAAGTCGAGCCTGGACGCCGCACACGAACAGCTGCCGCAGCTCGCACTGCTCTGCGAGGACACCGGCCGGCTGATGAACATGCTGCAGGCCGGCGATGCGTCCGAACAGGACGTCAACACGCAGTTCGCGCGGGTGAGCGCCATGGCCGCCGAACAGCACGAGTCCGAAGGGATCGCGACGCTGCAGCGACAGGTCGAGGACGGCCTCCACGGCATCGCACAGATCTCGGAAATCGTCGGCAGCCTGAAGGATTTTTCCCGCCTCGACCGCACGAAGCTCGCGAGCTTCGACCTGCAGGAGGGTCTGGAAAACACGCTGAAGATCGCGCGGCACGAAGTGAAGACGAAGCGCATCGTGCGGCGCTTCGGCGACATCCCCGCGATCTCGTGCTCGCCCTCGCAGATCAACCAGGTGTTCCTGAATCTCGTCACGAACGCCGCCCAGGCCACGTCGGCCGATGGCGGCACCATCGTCCTGACGACGCGCCGCGTCGGCGATCGCGAGGTCGCGGTCGACATCGACGACAACGGCTGCGGCATCCCGGCGGACGTGCTGCCGAAGATCTTCGATCCATTCTTCACCACGAAGGACGTCGGCAAGGGCACCGGCCTCGGACTCGCGATCGCCTACAAGATCGTCCAGCAGCACGGCGGACGCATCCTCGTCGAATCGAAGGTCGGCCAGGGGACACGCTTCACGGTCATCCTGCCGATCACGGCTGCCGCATCGGCTGCCGGCTGAGGACGACGACGCGATGGCGCGACTGCCCGACCGGATCGGAAAGTACGAGGTACGCGGCCACCTCGGATCCGGTGCGACCGCCATCGTCTACCAGGCCTACGACCCGGTCATCGAGCGCACGCTCGCCATCAAGGTCGTCGACAAGGGGCGGCTCGATCCGCAGGAATCCGCGGCGATCCTGGCGCGCTTCAAGGTCGAGGCGAAGGCGGCCGGCCGGCTGCAGCATCCGAACATCGTCGCCGTCTACGATTCCGGGGAGGAGGGCGATCTCGTCTACCTCGTCATGGAATGCGTGTTCGGTCGCCCGCTCACCGCGTACCTGCAGGGCGAGGATTTCAGCACCGAGCCCGAGAAGGTCTGCGAGATCCTGCTGCAGGTGCTGTCCGCGCTCTCGTACTCGCACTCGCAGGGCGTGATCCACCGCGACATCAAGCCGTCGAACATCATGGTGAGCCGCGATGGTGTCATCAAGATCGCGGACTTCGGCGTCGCGCGGCTCGAGTCCTCGACGCTCACGCAGACGGGCGACCTCATCGGGACGCCGTCCTACATGGCGCCCGAGCAGTTCGCCGGCGAGATCGCCGACCCCCGGACCGATCTCTACGCGGTCGCGGTGATCTTCTACGAACTGCTGACCCGCCGTCGCCCGTTCGACGGGCCGAACAGCGCGGTCATCATGCATCGCGTCTTCACCGAGACCCCGGTCCCGCCGTCGGTGAAGAACGAACTCCTGACGCCGGTGCTCGATCCGCTCGTCCTCAAGGGGCTCGCGAAGGAACCCATCGATCGCTTCCAGAGCGCCCGGGAGTTCGAGGCCGCCATTCGCGAAGCCATGCGGCATTCGCTGATGAAAGGTGCGCCGGCGCCGGTCGCCGCGTCCGAGCCGCGCATCGCGCCGGGCATGCTCGACGCGGTCCGTGGCCATACGGGGCGTACGCTGTCCGGTGCAGGGACAGCGTCCCGGAACGACGCGCGTCCCGGGGCCTCGGCCGGAACGCTGCCGGGTGTCCCGCACAAGGCCGTGCTGACTCCGCTCGCGGCGTCCAGCCCGGCGAAGCCGAACGGCGAGCGCGCGAGCGTGCTGTTCGTCGACGACGAGATGCGCATCCTGACGGCGCTGCATGCGCTCTTCCGGAATCAGTATCGCGTCTACACCGCCGATGACCCGGCCCAGGCGCTGGAGATGGTGAAGCGCATCCCGGTGCAGGTCGTCGTCTCGGACCAGCGCATGCCGGGCATGACCGGCGTGGAACTGCTCCGCCAGGTGCGCGAGGTGTCGCCGCGCAGCGTGCGGATGTTGCTGACCGGGTATTCGGACCTCGCGTCGATCGTGGGCTCCATCAACGACGGCGAGGTCTGGCGCTTCATCAACAAGCCCTGGGACGCCCAGGATCTCCAGCGGGTCGTGGCCGATGCCGTCGAGATCGCGGCCGGACTGCCGGATGTGCCCGCCTGGCGCATGCCGGCCGAAGCCCGCTTCGACGAATCGATCCTGTGCATCGATCCGCGCGACCAGATCACGCCGCATGCCCTCCGGGACTTCGGCGAACGGCACTGGGTGGGCCAGGCCCGCAATCTCGACGAGGCGCTGCGCCTGCTCCAGGAACGCGAGGTCGCGGTGCTCATCGCCGATCTCGACGCCGATCCGGCGGCCGTTAAGTCGCTGCTGCACGCACTCAAGGTGGCCTATCCGCAGATCCAGACCGTGGTCCTGACGGGCGCTGCCGATTCGGTCCTGCTGATCGACCTCATCAACGAGGTGCAGATCTACCGGTTCATCAACCGGCCGCTCGATCCGGCGCAACTGCGCGAACACGTGACCGCCGCGCTCAACCGGTACCACACCTACAAGACGAGCCCCGGGCTCCTCAAGGCGCAGAAGGTCGAACCCGAGAAGGCGCTGGATTCCCCGGTCACGAAGTCGTTCTTCCAGCGACTCCGGGAGTTCCGCGTCCGGCTGCCGTTCTCCCACTGACCCATCGGATTCCCCCGCTTGATCCACGTCAAGCAGGGCCGGTGAACGGTGGTTACGCTTGATTCTTTGATGAAAGCGCAGTGCGTCGACGGGCTGTGCGAGGGTCGAAACGTTGTCAATTCCTGAGTCCGCGGCAGGGCGTCGCCCGGAAGCGCCGGGGACACCCATCTCCTGTTTCCACTGCGGTCTTCCCGTGACCGAGCCCGGCCGGTACGTCGCCGTGGTCGACGGGCATCCGCGCTCGATGTGCTGCGTCGGCTGTCAGGCAGTCACCGAAACGATCCTCGGAAGCGGTCTCGCGTCGTTCTATGCGGCCCGCGAACGCGCCGTCGAGCGCGCACCCGATGCGGGCAGCGCAGTGCCTGCGAGTCTTGCAGAACTCGAGGTCTATGACCGTCCCGAGATCCAGGCGGCCTTCGTCGAACCCGGTCCGGACGGCAGTCTCGAGGCGACGCTCCTGATCGAGGGCATCACCTGCGCGGCGTGCGTCTGGTTGAACGAAACGCACCTGGCCCGCCTGGCCGGCGTGATCCGCGCGGACATCAACTACGCGACCCGCCGCGCACGCGTCCGCTGGGATCCGGCGTTGGTCCGGCTCTCGCAGATCCTCGACGCGATCCAGTCAATCGGCTACCGCGCCTGGCCCAACGACAGCGCGACCGCCGAGCGCATCGACCGCCGCGAGCGCCGCGCCGCGCTGTGGCGCCTGTTCGTCGCCGCCTTCGGAATGATGCAGGTCATGATGTACGCGTACCCGGCCTACATCGCCGGTGACGGCGAACTCACGCCGGACGTCGCGCAGCTGCTCCGCTGGTCCAGCCTGATCCTGACGCTGCCCGTCGTGTTGTTCTCGGCGGCACCGTTCTTCCGCGGCGCCTGGCGTGACCTCGGGCTCGGTCGCGCCGGCATGGACGTCCCGGTCGCGCTCGGCATCGCTGCTGCCTTTCTCGGGAGCGCCTGGGCGACCGTGAGCGGGGCAGGGGAGGTCTATTTCGACTCGGTCGCGATGTTCGTGTTCTTCCTGCTCGGCGGACGATGGCTGGAATCCGCGGCGCGGCGCAAGGCCGTCGAGGTGCTGCGACATCTGTCCCGTGCGCTGCCGGCGACGGCCGAGCGACTCCCGCGGTGGCCCGCCGCGCGCGACACGGAGACGGTGCCGGCCGTGGCATTGCAGCCCGGCGACCACGTCCTCGTGCGGCCCGGTGCCGCGTTCCCCGCGGACGGCAGCATCGTCGAAGGCGAGACCCGGGTGGACGAATCCCTGATCACGGGCGAAAGCCGTCCGCTCGTGCGACGCGTCGGCCAGGAGGTCGTCGGCGGTTCGGCGAATGCATCGCAGCCGGTCGTCGTCCGCGTGGAACGTGCCGGCGTGCAGACCCGGCTCGGCTCCATCGTGCGGCTCGTCGAGCGCGCGCACGCGGACCGGCCGCGGTTCGTCGAACTCGCCGACCGCTACGCGTCGTGGTTCGTGATCGTGGTGCTGATCCTGGCGGGCGTGGCGGGGCTCGCGTGGTGGTGGCACGAACCGGCGCATGCGCTGGCCGTGGCCGTCGCCGTGCTGGTCGTCACGTGTCCGTGCGCGCTGTCGCTCGCGACCCCGATCGCCTTCACCGTGGCGACCGACGCCCTCGCGCGACGGGGCCTCGTCGTGACGCGCGAGCGCGCCATCGAAACACTCACCCGGGTCACGCACGTGATGTTCGACAAGACCGGGACGCTGACCGAGGGACGCTTCTCGGTCGTCGCCGTCCGGGCATTCGATCCGGCGGACGAGCTGCGCTGCCGGTCGATCGCCTCCGCGCTCGAGGCCGGATCCGATCATCCGGTCGCACGCGCGTTGCGCATCGATGTCCCGTTCGATGGCGAGATCGTCGCGATCCGTCACGAAACCGGCGCGGGAATCGAGGCGTGCGTCGACGGCGTCACGATGCGTCTCGGTGCACGACACTTCGTCGAGACGCTCTGCGGTCGACTGCCTGCCGTCGAGTTTCCCGACGAGTCGACGGAGGTCTGGCTGGCCGGACCCGACGGTCCGCTGGCGGCCTTCGCGCTCGGTGACCAGTTGCGTCCGGACGCTCCGGTTGCCGTCCGGGCCCTGCGTGCCGCCGGAATCGAGGTGCTTCTCGCGAGCGGTGACGGTGAAGCGGCGGTCGCCAGTGTGGCGCGGCACTGCGAGATCCGGCACTGGTGGGCAGGACAGTCGCCCGAGGACAAGCACCGACGGGTCGGCGAGCTGCAGGCGGCCGGTGCCGTCGTCTGCATGATCGGCGATGGCGTCAACGATGCGCCGGTCCTGGCGGCGGCCGACGTCTCGATCGCGATGGGGTCCGGCGCCGTGCTGGCGCAACGCAGTGCCGATCTCGTCATGGTCGGCGGACGCCTCGAAACGCTGGTCGGGTGTTTCGCGATCGGGCGGCGCACCATGCGCATCACACGCCAGAATCTCGCGTGGGCCTTCGCCTACAACGTCATCGCGATTCCGCTCGCGGCCTTCGGCTGGGTGACGCCGTGGGCCGCCGGCCTGGGCATGGCGGCGAGTTCGCTCTTCGTCGTGCTGAATGCGCTCAGACTCCGTGCGGCCGACACCTCGCCCCCATCCCATCGACCGGACATCGCGCCGGCCGCCGCAGAGGTCTGAACATGGACGTCCTCTATCTGCTGATCCCGCTGTCGCTCGTGCTGGTCTTCCTGATCGGCGGGATCTTCTGGTGGTCCGTCAAGAGCGGTCAGTTCGATGATCTCGAGGGTCCGGCGCACCGCATCCTCATGGACGACGACGAACCGCCCGCGTCGTGACTTGACGGTCGATGCCGACGGCCTTCGATTGCTCGCGCGACCGTCGATCCCGGCGATTGTTCCCATCGATGATGGCCGCCCGGCGGAGCCGGTTGATCCAGGTCAACCGCCGCGCGGCGCTGCATTGCGACAATTGCGAAGTGATCCCGAAGGACTGTCCCGAGGGAGACCAATCACGAACCTGACCGCAGACAGGGAGTGCAAATGCAAGAACAATCGACCTACAACTATCAGGTGGTCCGGCAGTTCGCCATCATGACCCTCGTATGGGGCATCGTCGGCATGCTGGTCGGCGTCATCATCGCCGCGCAGCTGCTGTGGCCGGACCTGACGTTCGGAATTCCCTGGCTGTCCTACGGCCGCTTGCGGCCGCTGCACACGAACGCCGTGATCTTCGCTTTCGGGGGATCCGCGCTCTTCGCCACGTCGTACTACGCCGTTCAACGGACCTGTCACGCGCGCCTGTTCGCCGGACCGCTCGCGAGCTTCACGTTCTGGGGCTGGCAGGTGGTCATCGTGCTCGCGGCCGTCACGCTGCCGCTCGGCTACACGACCGGCAAGGAGTACGCCGAGCTCGAATGGCCCATCGACATCCTGATCACGCTGGTGTGGGTGTCGTATGCCATCGTGTTCTTCGGGACGATCGTGAAGCGCAAGACGCCTCACATCTACGTGGCCAACTGGTTCTTCGGCGGGTTCATCCTGACGGTGGCTCTGCTGCACCTCGTGAACAGTGCGGAGATCCCGGTCAGCATGTTCAAGTCCTACTCGGCCTACGCCGGTGTCCAGGACGCCATGGTGCAGTGGTGGTACGGCCACAACGCGGTGGGCTTCTTCCTGACCGCGGGCTTCCTGGGGATGATGTACTACTTCGTCCCGAAGCAGGCCGGCCGGCCGGTGTACTCGTACCGTCTGTCGGTCGTGCACTTCTGGGCGCTGGTCTTCACGTACATGTGGGCGGGCCCGCACCATCTGCACTACACGGCGCTGCCCGACTGGGCGCAGTCCGTCGGGATGGTGTTCTCGCTGATCCTGCTGGCGCCGTCGTGGGGCGGGATGCTCAACGGGATCATGACGCTCTCGGGTGCCTGGCACAAACTGCGTACCGACCCGATCCTGAAGTTCCTGATCACGTCGCTCTCGTTCTACGGCATGTCGACGTTCGAAGGTCCGATGATGTCCATCAAGACCGTGAACTCGCTGTCGCACTACACGGACTGGACCATCGGTCACGTGCACTCCGGTGCACTCGGCTGGGTCGCGATGATCTCGATCGGCAGCCTCTACTACATGATCCCGCGCCTCTTCGGTCGCACCGAGATGCACAGCATCAAGCT
>CAUJJX010000402.1 GCA_963205165.1 Pseudomonadota bacterium
CGTGGCAGGAAGGCCCAGTTCGACGAGGCGTCGAGACTCGCGCTCGAAGACGAGGAATTCATCACCGCGGACCGGCCGGCGGCCGGCACGCGGGGACGATAGGGGAACGACATGAGTGATTTCACGAGCGGGTTCTGGAGCGTCTACGTGGCGCTCATCACTGTTGTGAGCATCATCGCCTGCGGCGTGCTCCTGAAGATGCTGTCCAGCAAGCACGTGGCCGGATCGACGGTCGAGACGATGGGCCACACGTGGGACGGCGACCTCCAGGAGTTCAACAATCCGCTGCCCAAGTGGTGGATGTGGCTGTTCTACATCACGCTGGTGTTCGCGGCGATCTACCTTGCGCTGTACCCCGGGCTCGGCAGCTTCTCCGGGATCTACAAGTGGACGTCGACCGGTCAGTACGACGGCGAGCAGCAGAAGGCGCAGGCGCGTTTCGGTCCTGTGTTCGACAAGTTCGTGAAGATGGACCTGAAGGACGTCGCAGCGGATCCCGAAGCCCGCGAGATCGGGCAACGTCTCTTCCTGAACACGTGCGCACAGTGCCACGCGTCCGACGGACGGGGCAGCAAGGGTTTCCCGAACCTGACCGACGGCGACTGGCTCTACGGCGGAGATCCACAGGTCATCAAGACCTCGATCCTGGAAGGGCGCGGTGGCGTGATGCCGGCTCTGGCCGCAGCGCTCGGCGAAGACGGTACCCGGGACGTCGCCCATTACGTGATGTCGCTGTCCGGGCTCACGCACGACGGCGTACGTGCATCGAAGGGCAAGGAGAAGTTCGCGCAGACCTGCGCGGCCTGCCACGGACCGGAAGGCAAGGGCAACCCGGCACTCGGTGCGCCGAATCTCACGGACGGCGTGTGGCTTTACGGCGGGGGCGAGAGCACGATCGTCGAGACCATCACGAAGGGTCGCAACGGGATGATGCCGGCGCACAAGGACTTCCTCGGCGACGCGAAGGCGCACCTCCTGGCCGCGTACGTCTGGGGCATGTCCAACAGCCAGGGCGCGAAGTAAGCCCGGCCGGGCAGTTTCAACGAACGTCAGGGAAGCGCGGATAACGAATGGCTGAAGCTGCGAAGTCGGCGGACCCCGCCGAACAGGGTCTCTACGAGATCCGCCGGAAGATCTACCCGCGTGCCGTCACCGGCAACTTCGCCGCCATACGCTGGTTCTTCGTGGTCCTCACGCAGGTCGTGTTCTACGGCCTCGCGTGGCTTCCCTGGAACGGGCGCCAGGCCGTGCTGTTCGACCTGGCTTCCCGGAAGTTCTACATCTTCGGCCTCGTCTTCTGGCCGCAGGACATCGTGTACCTCACGGTGATCCTGATCATCTCCGCGTATTCGCTGTTCCTGTTCACGGCCGTGGCCGGACGTGTCTGGTGCGGGTTCGCCTGTCCGCAGACCGTCTATACCGAGATCTTCATGTGGATCGAGCGCCGTGTCGAAGGCGACCGGCCCGCTCGCATGAAACTCGACAAGGCGCCGCTTTCGACCGGGAAGGTGTTGCGGAAGGGGGCGAAGCACGGCCTCTGGATTCTGCTGTCCCTCTGGACCGGATTCACGTTCGTCGGTTACTTCACACCGATCCACGGTCTCCTCCAGAGCGTCGTGTCGCTGGGCACCGGACCGTGGGAAACGTTCTGGATGCTCTTCTACGGATTCGCCACCTACGGCAACGCCGGATGGATGCGCGAACAGGTCTGCAAGTACATGTGTCCCTATGCCCGCTTCCAGGGCGTCATGTTCGACCCGGACACGCTGGTCATCACGTACGACCGCGAGCGAGGCGAACCCCGGGGTTCGCGATCGAAGAGTGCGGATCCGAAAGCGCTCGGCATCGGTTCGTGCGTCGACTGCAACATCTGCGTGCAGGTCTGTCCGACGGGCATCGACATCCGGAACGGCATGCAGTACGAGTGCATCGGATGCGCGGCCTGCATCGACGGCTGCAACCAGGTCATGGACAAGATGGGCTACGCGCGCGGGCTCATCCGGTATTCGACGGAACACGCACTCAATGAACACCTCGATAGCGCTGCGATGTTCCGACGCGTGTTCAGACCGCGCGTGCTGCTGTACACCGGGATTCTCGTGCTCGTCAGTGCCGCAGCCGTGGTCACGCTCGCACACCGTGTCCCGGTGAAGGTCGACGTCATCCGCGACCGGACGAGCAATTCCGTCGACAACGGTGACGGCATGGTCGAGAACGTCTATCGCCTCCAGATCATGAACACCGACGAAACCCGTCGGCGCTTCACCGTCACGGTGAAGGGTCTTCCCGATGTCGTGGTCGACAGCCGTGAACTCCCCGCCGAACTGAAGGGTTCCACCCAGCGCATGCTGCCGTTGCGCGTGAAGGCGAAACCCGGTGCGGACGCCCATGGTTCCCGGACCATCGAATTCAGTGTGACGGCCACCGCCGTTGACGACACCACCGCAGCGCCAATCACGATCATCGAGACCGCGCGCTTCATCGTGCCCTGAACCCGTGGCACGAACCGACGAGGAGAATGCGATGAATTCCCTGGCACCAACTGCCCCCACACCCTGGTATCGGGAACCCTGGCCCTGGATCCTCATGGCGGGTCCCGTCGCTGCGGTCGTCGCCGGTGCCATCACCTTGTGGATCGCCGTCACCCACCAGGACGCCCTCGTCGCCGACGACTATTACAAGCAGGGCCTCGCCATCAATCGGACGCTCGACCGCCAGACCGCAGCGGCAGCCCTCGGGGTCGAAGGTCACGTGATGTTCGGCGCCGACGGCACCAGGGTTCGCGTCTACCTGAAGGGCAACGCGGCGCCAGTGCGCCTGACATTGCATTTCGCACACGCCACCAAGGCGGGGCTCGACCAGAAGCTCACGCTCGGGCGCAACGCAGGTGGCTGGTACGAGGCCCCGCTCGTCGCGATGCCCGACGGGAAATGGAAGGTTCTGCTCGAAGACCCCGAGGCCGCCTGGCGCGTCAGCGGCATCTGGCAGGCCGGCTCCGACGACACGGTCGACCTGCACTCGGAAGCGCGCTGAGGAGAGATACGCCATGACTGCACAACGCCTCATCTCGATCCTCTGGCCGGCGTTCATCATCGGCGCGGTGGCGGAAGGGCTGTTCTTCACGATCTTCGACCCGACCGACCTCAGCCTCTTCGGCAACCCGCTGCACGCCAGCCGGACGGCGATCTACTCGGTCGGGTTCTTCGCCTTCTGGGGCGTCGCGGCCTGTTCCAGCGCGCTCACGCTGTTCTTCCAGCGGACATCCGCGGAGATCAATCGCTGCCCGATCCCCGATCCGACGCAGCGGCCAATGGGTTGTCCGAAACGCGAGGATCCGAACGCCTGCTGCGGTTGATCCGCAGCGCGGGACGTGCGACGCACATCGACGGACAGGCAACATGCCTGTCCTTTTTTTCGTCTGCGCGAAAGCGCACTGTGACCTGGGTCACGAACGAGGAGACTGACCCGCGCGCACCATTGCTTCACATCATCGCCGCGTATCCAAGAGACCCATCACTGCCATGTCCGCAATGTCCCGAGGTCTGTCCCGTCCGCTGCTTGCCATCGCGATGGTCGTGCATGCGGCGGCATCTCACGCCGAACCGCTCGCGACGGCCGAGGTCCAGTACCGCGAGGTCGACGTGACGTACGCGGCCGAGGCCGTCGTCGAGGCGACGCGCCAATCCACGGTATCCGCCCAGACCACGGGGCGCATCGTCGAACTCCGCTACGACGTCGGTGACGTCGTGCAGAAGGGACAGGTCATCGCGCGCATCGACCAGACCGAACTCGCCCAGGTCGTCGCGGGCAGCGAGGCGCAGGTCGCACAGGCGAAGGCAGCCTACGAGAACACCCGCGTCGAAGCAGAGCGCACGCGCGATCTGGCACGCCAGAAGTTCGTGAGCCAGGCGGCGCTCGATCGCGCCGAGGCTGCGCTGCGCATCGCGGATGCGCAGTTGAAGGCGGCGAAAGCGGGCGCCGGTCAGGCGACGACATCACGTGGCTACACGACGATCATCGCGCCTTACACGGGCGTGGTGTCGGCACGGCACGTCGAACTGGGCGAGATGGCCGCCCCCGGCAAGCCGCTGCTGACCGGATTCGATCCGGCCGACCTGCGCGTCGTGGCGACCGTACCGCAGTACAAGATCGGCGAGGTCCGCACGAGCCCGCGGGCGAGCGTCGAGATCCCGTCGATCGGTCGCATGTTGCCCGGAGCATCGATCACGGTGCTGCCCGCCGCCGACGCGCGCAGCCATTCGACCCTTGTGCGAATCGACCTTCCCCACGACGTCCGCGGGATCACCCCGGGTGTCTACGCGCGTGCGCATTTCACCGTCGGACGGGGCCGCAAGCTCGTGGTGCCGACGCGTGCCGTGATCCATCGCAGCGAGGTCACTGGCGTGTACGTCGTGTCGCCCGACGGCCGTGTATCGCTGCGGCAGGTGCGCCTCGGCGAGGTGGCGGGTACCGATTACACCGAACTGCTTGCCGGGGTGAATCCCGGCGAGAGAGTGGCACTCGACCCGGTGAAGGCCGGGATGGCCCTCGCGGGCGCGAGCCGGAAGTGAACGGACGACGGAGGAAGATTCCATGGCGCACATCGTGATCATCGGCGCGGGCCTGGGCGGCATGCCCATGGCCTACGAAATGAAGGAACTTGCTCGTCCAGGCGACCGCGTCACCGTCGTCTCGAACGCACCGACGTTCCACTTCGTCCCGTCCAATCCGTGGGTCGCCGTGAACTGGCGCAAGCGCGACGACATCGAGTTTCCGGTGGCCGAGTACCTCGGTCGAAAGGGCATCGAGTTCACGTCCGCCGGTGCGAAGCGCGTGCATCCCGAGAAGAACCAGGTGGAACTCGGCGACGGGACGTTGCTCGACTACGACTTCCTGGTCGTCGCGACCGGTCCGCGTCTCGCCTTCGATGAAGTGGAGGGGCTCGGCCCCGAACATCACACGCAGTCGGTCTGCCACGTCGACCACGCCATCGCCGCCGGCAGTGCCTGGGAAGACTTCGTGAAGAAACCCGGCCCGATCGTCGTCGGCGCGGTGCAGGGCGCCTCATGCTACGGCCCTGCATACGAGTTCGCTTTCATCATGGACACCGACCTGCGTCGGCGGAAGATCCGCGACCGGGTCCCGATGACGTTCGTGACGGCCGAGCCCTACATCGGGCATCTCGGACTCGGCGGCGTCGGCGATTCGAAGACGCTGCTCGAGTCGGCCATGCGCGATCGCGACATCAAGTGGATCTGCAACGCTAAGACCACGCGCGTCGAAGCCGGGAAGATGTTCGTCACCGAGCACGACGACATGGGCCGCGAGAAGCGCACGCACGAACTGCCGTTCGGGTTCTCGATGATGCTGCCGGCGTTCAAGGGCGTGGACGCCGTGATCGGCATCGAGGGGCTCGTGAACCCGCGCGGTTTCGTGCTGATCGACGAGCACCAGCGCAATCCCAAGTATCGGAACATCTACGCCGTGGGCGTCTGCGTGGCCATCCCGCCCGTCGAGGTGACCCCGGTGCCGACCGGTGCGCCGAAGACCGGGTTCATGATCGAGTCGATGGTCACGGCGACCGCACACAACATCCGCGCGGTGCTCGACGGTCGCGAGCCCGACGAGAAGGCCACGTGGAACGCGTTGTGTCTCGCCGACTTCGGCGACACCGGCGTTGCGTTCGTCGCGCTGCCGCAGATTCCTCCGCGCAACGTCAACTGGTTCTCCGAAGGCAGGTGGGTACACCTGGCGAAGGTCGCCTTCGAGAAGTACTTCATCCGCAAGATGAAGAAGGGCACGTCCGAGCCGGTCTACGAGCGGCTCGTGATGCACGCGCTCGGCATCCGGAAGCTGAAGTCGCCGGACTGATGCGCGTCGCCCGCCGCGTCGGCGCGTCCTGCAACAGGATGCCGACCGTCGCGACGGCTGATCGTCCCTGACCGCGGAGCCGCGACAATCAGCCGGTAGAGGCGGGCGCACCGTCCTTGCCGCAGCATCCGGGCGCATCCCGTTCGCCGTTCGCCAGCCTGCCTCATTCACCGACTCCCACCGATTCCGACATCCAGACCCATGGGCATCTCCGGCCGCATCGCAGGTTTCTTTCTCCACTCCCGCCTGACGCCACTGATCGCACTCGTGGCGCTGCTGCTCGGTGCGTTCGCCGTGCTCGTCACGCCGCGCGAGGAGGAACCGCAGATCGACGTGACGATGGCGAACGTCTTCATCCCGTTCCCCGGCGCATCCGCGAAGGACGTCGAGAACCTCGTCGCGACGCCGGCCGAACAGGTGCTCGCGCGCATCGCAGGCATCGACCACGTGTACTCGGTCTCGCGACCGGGGATGGCCGTGCTCACGGTCCAGTACAAGGTCGGCGAGGACGGGACGAAAGCGCTCGTCCGCCTCTACGACACGCTGGAATCCCACAAGGACTGGCTGTCACCGGTGCTCGGCGTGGGCGCGCCCATCGTCAAGCCGAAAGGCATCGACGACGTGCCGATCGTCGGATTGACCCTCTGGACGGCCGATCCGAAGCGCGGTGCGTTCGAACTCGCGCGCGTGGCGCACGCGATGGAAGTCGAGATCAAGCGCGTCCCCGGGACCCGCGATGTCGCGACGATCGGTGGGCCTGCACATGTCGTCCGGGTGCTGATGGAAGCCGAGCGCATGAGCGCGTTCGGCGTGACGGCGCAGGACGTCCGCGCGGCCCTGCAGTCGAGCAACGCGTCACAGCCCGCGGGCACGCTCGTGAAGGACAACCGCGAAGTCCTGGTGCAGACGGGCGCGTACCTGGCGAGCGCCGCCGACGTGAAGCAGCTCGTCGTCGGGGTGCAGAACGGCCAGCCTGTGTTCGTCACCGATGTCGCGCGCGTGGAGGACGGTCCGGACCTGCCGACGGATTACGTGTGGTTCGGATCGGGCGCAGCGGCTGGCGCGAAGGCTTCGGGCGAGCATCCCGCGGTGACGCTCGCCATCTCGAAGAAGCCGGGCCAGAACGCGGTCGACGTGGCGGAACAGGTGATCGCGCGCGTCGAAGCGCTGAAGGGCCAGATCATTCCGGACGGCGTGAACGTCACGGTCACGCGGAACTACGGCGAAACCGCGAACGACAAGGCGATGAAGCTGATCCAGAAGCTCGGATTCGCCACGCTGTCGGTCGTGGCCCTCGTCTGGTTCGCACTCGGTCGACGCGAGGCTGCGATCGTCGGCGTCGCCGTGATCCTGACGCTCGCGGCGACGTTGTTCGCCTCGTGGGCGTGGGGATTCACACTGAATCGCGTATCACTCTTCGCGCTGATCTTCTCGATCGGCATCCTGGTCGACGATGCAATCGTGGTCGTCGAGAACATCCATCGACACCAGCAACTCGCGGCACGCGGTCAGCTCGACGGACACGGTGCCGCGTCGACTGATGATGCTGGCGAAACCCGTACAGGGCAGGGCGCTGCCGCGCATGTCGACCGACCGGCGCCCGGCGCGCGAGCCGCGCTGGCCCGCCTGATCCCCGGGGCCGTCGACGAGGTCGGTGGTCCGACGATTCTCGCGACGCTCACGGTCATTGCGGCGCTGTTGCCGATGGCGTTCGTCACCGGCCTGATGGGTCCGTACATGAGCCCGATCCCGATCAACGCGTCGATGGGCATGGCGCTGTCGCTCGCGATCGCGTTCGTCGTCACGCCCTGGCTCGCACTGCAGTGGATGAAGGCGGATCCTCAGGTCGGTCACGCCGAAGGTGGCGGCCGGCTCGAGCGGATCTTCGCGCGCATGGAACCGCTGCTGCGCGGCGACGCCGGGCGACGCAACCGCTTCAAGCTGCTCGGCGCCATCGGTGCCGCGATCGTGATCGCGGTAATGCTGCCGGTGGCGAAGCTCGTCGTGCTCAAGATGCTGCCGTTCGACAACAAGTCGGAGTTCCAGGTCATCGTCGACATGCCGGCAGGCACGCCGCTCGAACGCACGGCGGCCGTGCTCCGCGACCTCGGCGCCGAGATCGCGAAGGTTCCGGAGGTGGCCGACTACCAGGCGTATGCGGGCTCCGCGAGTCCGATCAATTTCAACGGACTGGTCCGCCAGTACTACCTGCGCGCCGCGCCGGAACTCGGTGACATCCAGGTGAATCTCGTGGACAAGCACCATCGGAGCCGCAAGTCCCACGACATCGCGCAGTCCCTGCGGCCGGCCCTCGAGAAGGTCGCGTCCGCGCATGGCGCCGAACTCAAGGTCGTCGAGGTGCCGCCGGGTCCGCCGGTCATGGCGCCGATCGTCGCGGAGATCTATGGCCCGGACTATCAGGGGCAACTCGCGATCGCGTCCCGCGTGCGCGAGATATTCGCGAAGACGCAGGACATCGTGGCAGTCGACGACAGCGTGGACGACAGCGCGCCCAAGCTGCTCGTCCGCATCCACCAGAACAAGGCCGCGCTGGCCGGGGTCGCGCCGCGGGACATCGTGGACACGATGCGCATGGGACTCGCCGGCGACAACGCGACGCCGATCCACGACGGCGATGCGAAATACGAATTGCCCGTACGAATCTCGCTGCCGTCGGAGCGTCAGGCTTCGCTGGACGATCTGCTGAAGCTGAATGTGCGGACGCGGTCCGGCGGACTCGTGCCGCTGTCCGAACTCACGGAGGTCGTACCCGTCCAGCGCGAGAAGACGATCCACCACAAGGACCTGATGCCCGTCGCGTACGTGTTCGGCGACATGGCCGGAAAGCTCGACAGCCCGCTGTACGGCATGTTCGACATCCGCGGCCGCACGGCGGGCATGGCGTTGCCGGAGGGCGGGGTGCTCGGCGAGGCGTTCATCGAACCGGAAGAGAACCGGTTCGCGACGTATTCGCTCAAGTGGGATGGCGAGTGGAAAGTGACGTACGAGACGTTCCGCGACATGGGGATCGCCTACGCCGTCGGGCTCGTGCTGATCTACCTGCTGGTCGTCGCGCAGTTCGGGTCGTATCTGGTGCCGCTGATCATCATGGCACCGATCCCGCTGACCATCATCGGCGTGATGCCGGGTCACGCACTTCTCGGTTCCCAGTTCACGGCGACGTCGATGATCGGAATGATCGCGCTCGCGGGCATCATCGTCCGCAACTCGATCCTGCTGGTCGACTTCGTCAACCTGCAGGTGGTGCGCGGTGTGCCGCTCCAGGACGCCGTGATCCAGTCTGCAGCCGCGCGGGCCAAGCCGATCATCCTGACCGGGCTGGCGGCGATGCTCGGCGCGCTGTTCATCCTGGACGATCCCATATTCAACGGACTGGCGATCTCGCTGCTCTTCGGGATTGCGGTATCGACGCTGCTGACGCTGCTGGTGATTCCGGTCCTGTACTACGCGGCTTCCTATCGCAGGACTCGGTGACCACGGTCACATTCAACGTGGTGCCGACCGCCTAAAGTGTGCGTATCGCGGCCACACAGGCCGCATGCAATCACCGAGGAGATCTCGAATGAACATCAATCGCATCGTGCGGATCGTCGCAGGATTCTTCGTGCTGCTGTCGCTGTCACTCGGCGTCGAGGCGAGCCCGCTGTTCGTTAGCACGAACTGGCTGTGGTTCACCGCGTTCGTCGGGGCGAACCTCTTCCAGAGCGGATTCACGACGTTCTGCCCGCTGGATTCCATCCTGAAACGGCTGGGCGTGCGGGATGGTCCGAGCTGCGCGTGATCACCGCGTTCGCGTGCCGCTTCGTTTGAGGCGGCACGCCAGGGTTCACCCGTTCAACAGGACGGGTGACCCACGACCTGCTTGAGCCGGGGGATATCGATGATCCGGATGTGTTTCTGCTGCACGCTGACCATTCCGTCGTCCTGGAAGCGCGAGAACACGCGACTCACCGTCTCGAGCTTGAGTCCGAGGTAGCTGCCGATCTCCTCGCGCGTCATCCGGAGATAGAACTCCGATGGGGAATAGCCGCGTGCAGTGAAGCGCTGGGACAGGTTCACGAGGAAGGCCGCGAGGCGCTCCTCGGCGCGCATGCTTCCGAGCAGCATCATCACGCCGTGATCGCGGACGATCTCGCGGCTCATCACCTTGTGGAAGTGGTGCTGCAGCGCGTGCACTTCCCGGGACAGATCCTCGAGCCGGGCGAAGGGAATCACGCAGACCTCGCTGTCCTCGAGGGCTACGGCATCGCACGTATGGTGCTCGGTGCCGATACCGTCCATGCCGATCAGTTCGCCGCCCATGTAGAAGCCGGTGACCTGGTCGCGGCCGTCCTCGAGCAGGACCGACGTCTTGAAGAAGCCTGAACGCACTGCGTAAAGCGCATCGAAGCGCTCGCCCGAACGATAGATGCTCTGCGACTTCTTCACGGTACGACGCAGATGAATCAGGTCGTCGAGACGATCGAGTTCGCCATCCGACAGACCGACAGGCAGGCAGAGCTCGCGCAATCCGCAGGTGGAGCAGGCAGCACGGAGGCGCTCCAGACTGAGGGGTTGCGCCGAGGGTGCGCTGGACATGATGCATTCTCCGGGTTGTGCGACGGCCGGGCAGCCGTTTGATCCACGTCAAGCGGGAGCAGGGCACCAAGGGTATCGTCTGATGCCATGCGGGGCTAGTGGAATTCAATGGGGATACCCCGCCGCCTATCTGAACTTCCAGTCACTAATGATATCGCAGCAATCCCTCGTGATCGATCCGGACATCCTCCGGAAGTTCACCTACAACGGCCCGCGCTACACGTCGTATCCGACCGCGGACCGATTCGTGGAAGCGTTCGACGAGAACGTCTACAAGGCGTGGCTTTCGAAGCGGAGTGTCGGCGGAATCGGCCGGCCGCTGTCGCTCTATGTCCACCTGCCTTTCTGCGACACCATCTGTTTCTACTGCGCGTGCAACAAGATCGTGACGCGCGACCACAGCCGGGCCGATCGATACCTGTCCTATCTCGCTCGCGAGGCGGCGCTTGTATCGGATGCGCTCGACGGTGACCGCCGTCTGGCCCAGTTGCACTGGGGTGGTGGAACGCCGACCTTCCTGGACCCGAAGCAGCTCCGTGAGCTGATGGGCATCATCACCCGCCATTTCAAGCTCGACGCATCGGGCGAGTACTCGATCGAGATCGATCCGCGGAGCGTCGTGCCGGGCACGGTCAGCCTGCTCGGCGAGCTTGGCATGAACCGGATGAGCGTCGGCGTCCAGGATTTCGATCCGATCGTGCAGAAGGCGGTCAACCGGATCCAGAGCGAGGAATCCACCCGCGCCGTCATGGACGAGGCGCGGGCGTCCGGATTCAAGTCCATCAACATGGACCTGATCTACGGACTTCCGAAACAGAACGCCGAGAGCTTCGAGCGGACGATCGACCGCGTGCTGGATATCGGCCCCGACCGCATCGCGCTCTACAGCTACGCCCACCTGCCGCACATGTTCAAGCCGCAGCGGCGCATCCTCGACGAGGAACTTCCATCGCCCGACGAGAAGCTCGCAATGCTGTCCATGGCGATCCGTCGCTTCACGGACGCGGGGCTCGTCTACATCGGCATGGACCATTTCGCCCGTCCGGACGACGAGCTTGCCGTTGCACAGCGCCACGGACGGCTGCATCGCAACTTCCAGGGCTACTCCACCCATTCGGACTGCGATCTCGTCGCACTCGGCGTGACCGCGATCGGCAGCATCGGTCCGACCTACGTGCAGAACGTCCGGACGCTGGACGACTACTACGACCGTCTCGACAGCGGCGTGCTCCCGGTGATGCGGGGCATCGAACTGACCGCCGACGATGTGCTGCGACGGAAGGTCATCCAGTCGCTTATGTGCCATGGCGCGGTATCCATCGAGGCCATCGAAACCGGCCATCTGATCGAGTTCGAGCGCTACTTTGCAGAAGAACTCGAGGACCTCGAGCCCTTCATCGCCGACGGACTCATCCAGCGTGACGCCGAATGGCTCACGGTCACGCCTCGCGGGCGCCTTCTGGTGCGTGCCGTCTGCATGACCTTCGATCGCTACCTCCGGCAGCGGCAGCGCAGCGCGAGTTATTCGAAGGTGATCTGAGCGTGCTGCTGCAACTCGCGGCGGCCGCGTTCGCCGTGGGCTTGCTCGGCGGTGTCCACTGCCTCGGAATGTGCGGAGGCATCGCGACCGCGCTGAGCAGCGCCAGTTCTGGCGCCATGCCCGCCTGGCAGCTGCGACTCGGATACAACCTCGGGCGCATCTCGTCGTACGCGGTCGCCGGCGCCATTGCCGGTTCGATCGGCGGTGCAGGCATGCTCATCGCGCACGCGCTGCCCGTGCAGATGGCCGCCTACATTCTTGCCAATGTGATGTTGATCGGCCTCGGGCTCTACCTCGCCGGACTCTCTGCCGCCGTCTCCAGACTGGAATCCGCAGGGCAATGGATCTGGCGTCGACTGCAGCCGCTCATGCGGCATCTGCTTCCGGCGGATCGCTGGAGCAGGGCCCTCGCGCTCGGTGCGCTCTGGGGGTGGCTCCCCTGCGGACTGGTCTACAGTGTCCTGACCACGGCGATGCTTGCCGGCAATCCCGGCGGCGGTGCAATCATCATGGCTGCGTTCGGACTGGGGACGCTTCCGAACCTGCTCGCAGCCGGCACCGCACTCGGTTGGCTGCAACGCCTTCGCAACCATCGCAGCTTCCGAATCACCGCGGGTGGACTGGTCGCCGGGCTCGGCGTCGTCGGCCTCGTCCGGGCGGCCATCCTGCCGGACGCGATCCGCCAGGGCGTGCTCTGCGTCACATAGTCCGCGAGACTGGCGCAAGCCAACGGCTGCTTTTCCGATCGTGGCCGCCGCAGATTGGCGCCCGGTGGCCTGCGTCGCGATGCCGACCACGTCCGTCGCAGGCTGATTCGCCCGAATTCACACGGCCTCCCCCAGGAAAAGCCTGTCCGGACGCATGTTCGGCTTGAGCGAGGTCGCGCTAACGTACTAAAATTCAAAGCTATCCTGACCGGACAGGTCGTTCGGACAGGAAATTCACACACCCGCACGCTTTCACGGTGGGGTGCCCGCGGGGTTCCGCGGGCCGACGCGGGTGGAGGTTCAACCACACTATCAGGAGTTACACCATGTCCGTCACCATGCGGGAGATGCTCGAGGCCGGCGTTCACTTCGGCCACCAGACGCGGTTCTGGAACCCCAAGATGGCTCCGTACATCTTCGGTCACCGCAACAAGATTCACATCGTCAATCTCGAGAAGACCCTGGTCATGTACCAGGAGGCGATGAAGTACGTGCGTCAGCTCGCCGCGAACAAGGGCAACATCATGTTCGTCGGCACGAAGCGTCAGGCGCGCGAGATCGTCCGCGAGGAAGCGGTCCGCGCCGGTTGCCCGTACGTCGACCACCGCTGGCTCGGCGGCATGCTGAGCAACTTCAAGACGGTCAAGCTCTCCATCAAGCGCTTGCGTGACATGGAAGCCATGGTCCAGGACGGCTCCATGGAAAAGCTGTCGAAGAAGGAAGGCCTGATGTTCCAGCGCGAACTGGCCAAGCTCGATCGCAGCCTGGGTGGCATCAAGGAAATGAACGGTCTGCCCGACGCGCTGTTCGTGATCGACGTTGGCTATCACAAGATCGCCATCACCGAAGCTGCGAAGCTCGGAATCCCGATCATCGCTGTGGTCGATACCAACCACTCGCCCGACAACGTGGCCTACGTGATTCCCGGCAACGACGACTCCAGCCGCGCGATCCGCCTGTACGCCCGCGGTGCCGCCGATGCGATCCTCGAAGGTCGCAATCAGGTCGTCCGTGAAATCACCGGCGACGAGTTCGTCGAAGTCGAGACGACCGAAGAGTCGGCCGCACAGTAATACCCGCCCTGTCGACATCCGTCGACAGGCAAGCATCGAGAGCGGGGCGCACCGTGTGCGCCCCGCGACACCCTACAGAGTCAGGAGAAAACATGGCGGAAATCACCGCGTCCATGGTCAAGGAACTGCGCGAGAAGACCGACGCGCCGATGATGGAATGCAAGAAGGCGCTGACGGAAGCCGCGGGCGACATGGAAAAGGCGGAGGAAATCCTCCGCGTGAAGCTCGGCAACAAGGCCGCGAAGGCTTCGGCGCGTGTCGCTGCAGAGGGCGTCGTCGGGACCTTCCTGTCCGCCGACGGCAAGCTCGCGGCCATCGTCGAAGTGAACTGCGAAACGGACTTCGTCGCGAAGAACGACGACTTTCTCGCCTTCACTCGCGAAGTCGCCTCGCTCGTGGCCAACAGCAACCCGGCCGATGTGACTGCGCTGTCCGCCTTGCCGCTGGCCGGCAAGACGGTCGATCAGGTCCGGGCCGAACTCGTCGGAAAGATCGGCGAGAACGTCAGCATCCGTCGCTTCGTCCGCATTCCGGCCGAAGGCAAGGTGGCGCAGTACATCCACGGCGGTTCGAAGATCGGTGTGCTGGTCGACGTGAAAGGTGGTGACGAGACGCTCGCAAAGGATCTCGCGATGCACATCGCCGCCGCGAAGCCTGTCGCGCTCGCGAAGGAGAACGTCTCCGCCGATCTGATCCAGAAAGAGCGCACCGTCGCTGAACTGAAGGCTGCCGAGTCCGGCAAGCCCGCCGAGATCGTCCAGAAGATGGTCGAAGGCTCGGTGCAGAAGTTCCTGAAGGAAGTCACGCTCCTCGGCCAGCCGTTCGTCAAGGACGACAAGCAGACCATCGAGCAACTCCTGAAATCCAAGGGCGCGTCGGTACCGAGCTTCGTGCTGTACGTGGTCGGCGAGGGCATCGAGAAGAAGGTCACCGACTTCGCTGCCGAAGTGGCAGCGCAGGCGGCACAGGCAGCGCAGCAGCGCTGACCACGGGCGACGACGCATCCATGGCGAAACCAGTCTTCAAGCGCATCCTGCTGAAACTGTCGGGTGAGGCCCTGATGGGCGACGACAGCTACGGCATCAATCGCGAGACGATCGAGCGCATCGTGGGCGAGATCTCCGAGATCGTGAATCTCGGGGTCGAACTCGCGGTGGTGATCGGCGGCGGCAACATCTTCCGCGGAGTCGCCGGTGGCGCCGCCGGGATGGACCGCGCCACCGCCGACTACATGGGGATGCTCGCCACGGTGATGAATGCGCTCGCCCTGCAGGACGCATTGCGCAGGAGCGGCGTCTCCGCCCGGGTGCAGTCGGCGCTCAACATCGAGCAGGTGGTCGAGCCGTATATCCGCGGCAAGGCCATCCGTTACCTCGAGGAAGGCAAGGTGGTGATCTTCGGGGCCGGAACCGGCAATCCGTTCTTCACCACCGACACCGCCGCCGCACTGCGCGGCGTCGAGATGGGCGTGGACATCGTGCTGAAAGCCACCAAGGTCGACGGTGTCTACACGGACGATCCCAAGACGCATCCGGACGCCACGCGCTACAGCCGCCTGAGCTTCGACGAGGCGATCGGCCGGAACCTGAAGGTGATGGATTCCACCGCCTTCACGCTGTGCCGCGACCAGCAGCTGCCGATCTGCGTGTTCAGCATCTTCAAGTCCGGCGCGCTGCGGCGTGTGGTGATGGGTGAGGACGAAGGCACGCGCGTGCATGTCTAGCGCGCGCGTCCAACAGAAAAGAGGGCAGGGCACATGATCGCTGACGTCAAGAAGACCGCCGAACAGAAGATGCAGAAGTCCGTCGAGACGCTCAAGTCGAACCTCGGCAAGGTGCGCACCGGTCGCGCCCACACCGGACTGCTGGATCACATCAAGGTCGACTACTACGGCAATCCGACGCCGATCAACCAGGTGGCGAGCGTCTCGCTGATCGATCCTCGCACGATCGGTGTCACGCCCTTCGAGAAGAAGATGGCGGGCGCAATCGAGAAGGCCATCCGCGACTCCGGTCTCGGATTGAACCCGTCGACCATGGGCGACATGGTCCGGGTGCCGATGCCCGCGCTCACGGAGGAACGCCGCAAGGACCTCATCAAGGTCGTCCGTGGTGAAGCCGAGGACGCCCGCGTGGCCGTCCGCAACCTGCGCCGTGACGCGAACACCCTCCTCAAGGACCTCCTGAAGGACAAGAAGGTCTCCGAGGACGACGAGCGCCGCGGCCAGGACGACGTCCAGAAACTCACCGACCGCTACATCGCCGAGGTGGACAAGATGCTCACGGCGAAAGAAGCGGAACTGATGGCTGTCTGAGTTGGGTCGCTTCGGCAGTTCGACCCAGGGCGTCCCGGAGACCGGCGACGCGCCAAAGCACGTTGCGATCATCATGGATGGCAACGGGCGTTGGGCCAAGCGGCGCTTCCTGCCCCGCGTCGCAGGCCACAAGCGCGGCGTCGACATCGTCCGCGACACCGTCCGGACGTCCGTCGATCTCGGGGTGGAATACCTAACCCTGTTCGCGTTCTCGAGCGAGAACTGGCGTCGGCCCGCGGACGAAGTATCTTTCCTGATGCAGTTGTTCGTGCGCGCCCTCGAGCAGGAGGTCACGCGACTCCACGAGAACGGCATCCGCCTGAGGATCGTCGGTGACCTGTCGCCTCTCGATCGCGGCCTCGTGAAGCTCGTCGAGGACGCCGAGCGCCTCACCGATGCGAACGACCGCCTGACGCTCACCATCGCCGTCAACTATGGCGGCCGATGGGACATCCTTCAGGCCGTGAACCAGCTGACGCAGGCAGCGCCGGAGCGCGCCGGCAACTACACGGAAGCCGACATAACGCCGCTGCTCGCGATGAACTACGCCCCCGAGCCGGACCTCTTCATCCGCACGGGCGGTGAGCAGCGCATCAGCAACTTCCTGCTCTGGCAGCTCGCGTACACCGAGTTGTACTTCACCGACACGCTCTGGCCCGACTTCGACGCCCCGGCGTACCACGCCGCTGTCCAGTCGTTCCGCCGCCGCGAGCGTCGATTCGGCCGGACCGGCGATCAGCTCGCTGCTGCTGCGACCGGCTCGCCGGCGCAGGGCACCTGACGCGCTGCGCCATGCTCGGCCGGCGCATTCTCACCGCCCTCGTTCTTCTCCCGGCGGCCTTTGCAGCGCTCTTCCTTCTGCCCAACGGCGGGTGGGCGTTCGCCGCGGGAGCCGTGATGGCCATCGGTGCCAACGAGTGGGCGCGTCTCGCGAAGTGGTCGCCTGCCGCCCGCTTCGGATTCGTCGGCGCCGTGGTCGTCTCGATGGGACTCCTGTTCCAACTGCCCCGCGACAGCGCCATCCCGAGCTGGGTCCTCGCGGCCGCCACAGCGTTCTGGATCACGATCGTCCTGCCGTGGCTGCGCGGGCGCTGGCGCATCGACAACGACTGGCGCATGGCGCTCACCGGATGGTGGGTACTCGTGCCTGCGTGGTTCGCAACCGTCCTTCTGCAGGTGGAACCCGCACGCCTGCTCGCGTTGATGGCCGTTGTCTGGATCGCCGACACGTCCGCGTACTTCGCCGGCCGGAAGTTCGGACGCCGCAAGCTCGCCCCGGAGATCAGCCCCGGCAAGTCATGGGAGGGCGTGATCGGAGCCCTCGTCGGCGTCGCGATCTACTACGCCGCAATGCACGCGTTGCGTCCCGACGTGCTGCCGCATCTGCCGTTTGCCGGCGGGCTTGCGTTCTTCGTCGTCCTGACGGCACTCAGCGTCGTCGGCGATCTCTTCGAATCCTGGATGAAGCGCGTCGCCGGCGTGAAGGACAGCGGAACGCTGCTCCCCGGCCACGGCGGGATCCTCGATCGCGTCGACGCCCTGACCGCCAGCCTGCCACTCGCAGCGCTTGTCGTGCGCCTTGCGGGCTGAGCCGATGCGCGGCGTCGCAATCCTCGGATCCACGGGCAGCATCGGATGCTCCACGCTCGACGTCCTCGCGCGGCATCCGGACCGCTATCGCGTCGTCGCGCTCGCCGCGCGCCAGCAGGTCGATGCGCTGTTCGAGCAGTGCGTGCGCCATCGCCCCCAACTTGCCGCGATGCTCGAACCGCGCTGCGCCGACGAATTGCGCGCGCGCCTCGCGGCTGCAGGCGTCGTTTGCGAGGTCCTGTCGGGACCGGAAGGCATGGAGGCTGTCGCGCAGATCCCGGACGCCGGGACAGTGATGGCCGCGATCGTCGGTGCTGCGGGGCTCGCGCCGACGCTGGCTGCCGTCCGCTGCGGCAAGACCGTGCTGCTCGCCAACAAGGAAGCTCTCGTGATGGCCGGCGGGCTGTTCCTCGACGCAGTCCGCACGCACGGCGCGACGCTCCTGCCGATCGACAGCGAGCACAACGCCGTCTTCCAGTGCCTGCCCGCCGGGTTCGATCGCGATGCCGATGACACCCGGGGCGTGCGTCGCGTACTGCTCACTGCGTCCGGAGGTCCTTTCCGGACGATGCCGCCCGAGCGCCTCGCGGAAGTCACTCCGGAGCAGGCCTGCGCGCATCCGAACTGGGTGATGGGGCGCAAGATTTCCGTCGACTCCGCGACGATGATGAACAAGGGGCTCGAGGTCATCGAGGCGCACTGGCTGTTCGGCCTTCCGGCGGACCGGATCGAGGTCGTGATCCAACCGCAGAGCGTCATCCACTCGATGGTGGAATACGTCGACGGATCCGTGCTCGCGCAACTCGGAAATCCCGACATGCGCACGCCGATCGCGTACGCGCTCGCATACCCCGACCGCATCGCGTCCGGCGTCGACTTCCTCGAGCTCGCGCGCGGCGCGACGCTCACGTTCGAAGCACCGGACCTGCGCCGGTTCCCGTGCCTGAAGCTCGCATACGACGCGCTCGTGGCCGGTGGTGCAGCACCGATCGCGCTGAACGCGGCGAACGAGTGTGCCGTCGAACGATTTCTCGAAGGCGGCCTGCGCTTCGATCGAATCGCCGCGGTCATCGAGAACGTTCTCTCGCGCACGGCGTCCGAGCCGGTGCAGTCGCTGGACGACGTGCGTGCCGCGGATGCCCGCGCGCGCCACCTGGCCCTCGAGATCCTCGATGGGCGGGCGAACCGCGGCGGCACCACCCGTGGCATCGAGGACATCGGATGAATCTACTGTCGACGCTCGCAGCCTTCGCGCTTGCCCTGGGCACGCTGATCGTGTTCCACGAGTTCGGACACTTCTTCGTCGCACGGCTGTGCGGCGTGCGCGTGCTGCGTTTCTCGCTGGGGTTCGGTCGTCCGGTGTGGTCGCGCCGGCTAGGCCGCGACCGGACGGAGTGGGCCATCGGCGCCTTCCCGCTCGGCGGATACGTGAAGATGCTCGACGAGCGCGAAGCTCCGGTCGCCGGATCGGAACTGCATCGCGCCTTCAATCGGCAGAACGTCTGGCGGCGGACGGCAATCGTCGCTGCCGGACCGATCGCGAACTTCCTGCTGGCGATCCTGCTGTACTGGGTGATGTTCGTGCACGGCGTACCCGGTGTCCGGCCGGCCATTGGCGAAGCTCCCGCGAACACGCCGGCGGCCATGGCGCATGTCGCACCGGGAGAACTCGTCACGCGTGTTGCGGGCGAGGAAGTGCGCACATGGCAGGAGCTGCGGTGGCGACTGCTCGAACACGTCGTGGAGCGGGGCACCGTCACGATCGAGACCGAGTCGCTGAAGGGCGATATCAATGAACGGCATCTCGATCTGCGATCGATCGACAGCGATGCCCTCGACACCGATTTCCTGACGGCCCTGGGACTCGTGCCATACCAGCCGCCCGTACCGCCGGTAATCGGACGCGTCGTCGATGGCAGCCCCGCAGCGGCAGGAGGGATGAAGGACGGCGACACGATCGTGGCGATCGAGGGACGTCCCGTGACCCTGTGGCACGAGATGGTCCGCGAGATCAGGGCGCGGCCCGGTGCGCAGATCGCGATCGATCTCGTCCGCGGCGGCCAGCGCCTGCATGTCGTGGTCACTGCATCCGACG
>CAUJJX010000403.1 GCA_963205165.1 Pseudomonadota bacterium
AGGATCAGCGGATTCGACACCTCGGCCATCACGTCCGCGGTGGCAGCGCCGAGCGAGCGATCGCCCGACGCCGCCTGCATCGTGTTGAGGTCGGCGCCGACGCAGAACGCCTTGCCGGCACCGGTCAGCACGAGCGCGCGCACCGAACGATCGGCGCCCAGCGCAGCGAGCACCTCGAGCATCCGCCGCTGCAGTGACAGTCCGAGCGGATTCATCCGCGCGGGCTGGTCGAGCGTCAGCGTCGCGATGCCGCCGTCGACCTCGACGCGCAGCGTGTCGACCTCGGCGCCGGGCAGGGTCACAGGCGTTCGAAGATCGTGACGTTCGCCATGCCGCCGCCTTCGCACATCGTCTGCAGTCCGTAACGCTTGCCGCGCTGGCCGAGTGCGTGGATCAGTGTCGTCGCGAGCTTGGTGCCCGACGCGCCGAGCGGATGGCCGAGGGCGATCGCGCCGCCGTTCACGTTGAGCCGCTCGGGGTCGGCGCCTGTCGCCTGGAGCCACGCGAGCGGCACGGGCGCGAAGGCTTCGTTGACCTCGAAGAGATCGATGTCGTCGATCTTCAGGCCCGCCTTCTTCAGCGCACGCCCGGTGGCCGGCAGCGGCGCCTCGAGCATGATCACGGGGTCGTGGCCGAGCACCGACATGTGGTGGACGCGCGCGAGCGGCTGCACGCCGAGCGCCTTCAGGCCGCGTTCGTTCACGACCATGACGCCGGTCGCGCCGTCGCAGATCTGGCTCGCGTTCGCGGCGCTGATGCAGCCGCCTTCCATCAGCAGCTTCACGCCGGCGATGCCTTCGAGCGTGGCCTCGAAGCGGATGCCCTCGTCGACCGTGTGCTGCTCGCCGATCGTGCCGCCGTCGCCGAGGCGCGCCTCGACGGGCAGGATCTCGGCTGCGAAGCGTCCGGCGCGCGTCGCCTCGATCGCACGCCGATGGCTGTCCAGCGCGTACGCGTCGAGCTGGTCCTTCGAGAGTCCGTATTTCTTCGCGAGCATCTCGGCGCCGGTGAACTGGCTGAACTCCACATCGGGATAGCGCGCCCGGATGCCGGGGCTCATGTACGTGCCCATGCCGTTCTTCTGCGGCAGCGCGGACGGCGTGAACATCGGCACGCGCGTCATGCTCTCGACGCCCCCGGCGATCACGCAGTCCATCGTGCCGGACATCACGGCCTGCGCCGCGAAGTGCAGCGCCTGCTGCGACGAACCGCACTGGCGGTCGAGCGACGTGCCCGGCACGGACTCCGGCAGGCCCGACGCGAGCACGGCGTTGCGCGCGACGTTCGTCGACTGCTCGCCGACCTGGCTCACGCAGCCGAGGATCACGTCTTCCACGAGTGCGGGGTCGGCCCCGGTGCGCGCGACGAGTGCGTCGATGACCTGCGCCGCGAGGTCGACGGGATGCCATCCCGAGAGACGGCCGCCGCGGCGGCCTCCGGCGGTGCGGACGGCGGCGACGATGAAGGCTTCGGCCATGATGGCTCCTGTGGATGGTGGATTGCGGATGATGCGATTCTTGTCGCGGACGGCGATCGCGGCAACGTCGTGATCGACATTCGCGCCGGCAGGCCGCGGGCTGTCGACATGGTGCCGATCCTACCGGGGCGGCATCCGGATGCCGCCGTCGAGCCGCACGCTCTCTGCGTTGGATTATCGGTTCGTCAGCATCGGTTCGGCGAGTGCCGCGACTTCCCCGGGCCAGGACCTGTCAACGCTGCGGATGCCAGTGCGAAGCGCGCAATCCGACGCCGTCGGCGATACAGCCATCCGTTGCATCCCGTCCTGTCCGCGTCGGATTACGCGACTGCGTCGCCAATCCGACCGACGCGAAGCGACCTGCACCGATGACCGCACTCGCCTCGCCCGCCCACGGGAGAGAGGCCGGGGGGAGAGGGCAAACCGTCGCCTCCATCACCGCAAGCGGTCCGCGCGAATCCGATCGCATCACCCCGCCCCGAGATCGTCGCTTCGGACGACGAGATCCGCCAAGCCCTCCGCCAGATTGAATTTCGACGCCGCTTGCCCGCCACGCGACGACCGAGATGAACGCGCTGCGATGGGCGAAGCGGCTGCGCGGACTCTGTGCGAAGCTCGACGCCGACCGCCACGACGCCGCCGTCCGCTCCGCCGCGAAGCCCGGCATCGACCGGCCCGCCGACGACGCGTTCGCGACGGTCGTTCCCGCCAACGAAACGATGAAGACCGCCTGAACATGAAGACCATCCAGACCTCGATCGAAGACGGCGTCGCGCAGATCCGGTTCGACCGCGCCGACAAGGCGAACGCGCTCGACGCGACGATGTGGCGCGAACTGCGCGAAGCCATGCAGTGGCTGGACGAAACGCCCGAGGCACGCGTCGGCGTGCTGAGCGCCAACGGGAAGCACTTCTGCGCCGGCATCGACCTCGCGATGCTCGACGAACTCGTCGGCAGCGCGACCGATGCGTGCGAGGGCCGCGGACGCGAACGCCTGCGCCGCGGCATCCTCGACCTGCAGGACGTCATCACCTCGATCGAACGCTGCCGCAAGCCCGTGATCGCCGCGGTGCACGCCGCGTGCATCGGCGGCGGCATCGACATCATCACGGCGTGCGACTTCCGCCATTGCTGCGATCAGGCGTGGTTCTCGGTGAAGGAGATCGACGTCGGGCTCGTCGCCGACGTCGGCACGCTGCAACGCCTGCCGGGCATCGTCGGCGAAGGCATGGCGCGCGAGCTGTCGTACACGGGCCGCCGCGTCGACGGGCCGGAGGCGCTGCGCATCGGGCTCGTCAACGCGAGCCACGCGTCGCCCGAGGCGCTGCACGAAGCGGTGCAGGCGCTCGCCCGGCAGATCGCGTCGAAGTCGCCGCTGTCGGTGCGCGGCATCAAGGAAATGATCACGTACGTGCGCGACCACACGGTCGCCGACGGCCTGAACCACGTGGCCACGTGGAACGCCGCGATGCTGCTTTCCGAAGACCTGCGGGAAGCGCTCGCCGCCGCCCGCGAGCGGCGCGCCGGCGTGTATCGCGACTGAGTTTCCGGCGCGCGACATTCACTGCCCGGGAGTCTCCGCATGGACCCCCGACCCGCGCACGCTTCGCCGACGCCATCACCGCCCGCTTCGGCGACCGCGTCTCGCTCGCGCGCGCCGTCCGTGAACACCACGGCCGAGACGGTTGAGGACGGGATCACGCGCAAGCAGCTGAACGAGGCACTGAGGGACACCGGGCTGTTCTGCGTGTCCGGGCGATTCATCGCGACGCGCGCGATGCCGTCGGCGGTGCGCACGTCGAGGTGTTCCTGGCGCATGGCGCCGGCGCTCAGAGTGCGCGCGAGATCACTTCCTTCATGATCTCGCTCGTGCCCCCGTAGATCCGCTGGATGCGCGCGTCGGCGTACATGCGGGCGACGAGGTATTCGTTCATGTAGCCGTAGCCGCCGTGCAGCTGCAGGCATTCGTCGATCACCTTGCACTGCTGCTCGGACGCCCACAGCTTCACCATCGAAGCCGTCACGGTGTCGAGCGTGCCCGCGACGAGTTCGGTCACGCAGCGGTCGACGAA
>CAUJJX010000404.1 GCA_963205165.1 Pseudomonadota bacterium
TCGTGGCGCAACGTCGGGCCCGGACAGGGCGATGCCACCTGGGACGACTACGTGCGCGAAGGCGTGCTCGACATGCTCGACGTCGTCCTCGCGACCACGCACAGCCGGCAGGCCGGCGTGCTCGGCTTCTGCGTCGGCGGACCCCTCGCCGCGACAGCCGCCGCGATCGACGCCGCGACCGGCCGGCATCGCATCGCCGACCTCACGCTCCTCGCGACGCTGCTCGACTTCGCAGATCCCGGGGACATCGGGGTGTACGTCGATTCGACGTTCGTCGAACGGTCCGAGGACGAGTTCCGCGACGGCGGCGTCATGCCCGGCACGCGGCTCGCCGCAGCCTTCGCGAGCCTGCGGGCACGCGACCTCGTCTGGCATTTCGTGGAGCACAACTACCTGCTCGGCGACACGCCGCCGCCGTTCGACCTGCTGCACTGGAACGGCGACGGCACGAACCTGCCGGGGCGGCTCTACTGCCAGTACCTGCGGGGGATGTACCTCGAGAACCGGTTGCGCATACCCGGCGGACTGAGCTGCCTCGGACATCCCGTCGACCTCGGTGCGATCGACGTCCCGACCTACCTGCTCGCTGCGAAGGACGACCACATCGTGCCTTGGCGGAGCGCTTTCGAGAGCACCCGACTCGTGCCGGGTGCCGACCGCTTCGTCCTGGCCGAAAGCGGGCACGTGGCAGGCGTGGTCAATCCTGCGACCACCAACCGGCGCGGTTTCTGGCATGGTCCGCGGCCGTCGGGATCCGCCGGCGAATGGCTCGCCACGGCCCAACACACCGCCGGCAGTTGGTGGCACGATTGGGCCGCCTGGCACGCACGCCGCGCCGGGCGCTGGAAGGCGATCCACTCCGGAGCCGGACACGGCGGTGCGACGCGCCATGTCATCGAAGCGGCTCCGGGACGCTACGTCCTCGAGCAATGCCACGCGGGATCTTCCGTCGGCGACTCGCCCCGGACGACAACCGATTCAAAACAAGACGACTAAGGAGCACGACATGACGAAACGAGTGGTACTCGTCACCGGCGGGATGGGCGGACTCGGCGAATCGATCTGCACCGGGATGGCCGATCAGGGATATGCGGTCGTCGCGACGTATTCGCCGAGCAACAAGTCGGCGGACGCATGGCTCGCGGCCATGAAGGAACGCGGCTACGACTTCCACGCCGTCGCCTGCGACGTCACCGACTTCGACTCGGCCGCAGCCGCCGCGAAGCAGGTGACCGACGTGATCGGTCCCGTCGACGTGCTCGTGAACAACGCGGGCATCACCCGCGACATGACCTTCAAGAAGATGGGCAAGTCCGACTGGGATGCCGTGATCCGCACCAACCTCGACAGCTGCTTCAACATGACCAAGCAGGTCATGGACGGCATGGTCGACCGCGGCTGGGGACGCGTGATCAACATCGCCTCGGTCAACGGCCAGAAGGGTGCGTTCGGGCAGACCAACTACTCCGCCGCGAAGGCCGGGATGCACGGTTTCACGAAGGCCCTGGCACTGGAAGTCGCGAAGAAGGGCGTGACGGTCAACACGATCTCGCCCGGCTACATCGGGACCAAGATGGTCACCGCGATCCCGAAGGAGATCCTCGACACGAAGATCCTCCCGCAGATTCCCGTCGGCCGACTCGGCAAGCCCGAGGAGGTCGCGGGTCTCATCATCTATCTGGCATCCGACGAGGCGGCGTTCCTGACCGGCGCGAACATCTCGATCAACGGCGGCCAGCACATGTATTGATGTCTGTCCGGAGCACGTGCGCGATTCGCACCTCGCACGGCGCGGGGCGATATCCCGCCCGATCCTGCAAGGCAAAAAAAACCCCGGCGAGATACCCGCCGGGGTTGAACCTTTATCTTGCGATAAAGGGGGAGGAGCCGATGCAGCAGGATGACGTCCGTTCGTTCTTCTTCGTCATCCGTCGACGAGGGTCAGACCCTCGCCCGCCAGATTCTTCGTACCCGTCGCGCGCTTCTGCGACGCCCGGACATGCCATCCGGGTCAGCAACCGATTCCGCATCTCGCGGACCTGTCCGGAGCCTTCTGCCGCTCACCGGTTTGTTCGGTGCGGCATTCAGCCATTTTCAGGATGTCTTGCCTAATCCGTTCTGCGACAGCGACAATCCTGCCGTCACTGACGTGGATCGAACATTTCGTGTTGCGATGCACAAGACCAATGCTAAGTGCCCGTTTCGGCAGTGTCAACTTTTTTTTGCGCGGCGCACCATTTTTTCGATAGAGTCCCGGCCGGCCGCGATCGGGGCACCCGCCGACGCTCGTTCGTCGGTCCGGAAGACACACAGGTGGCAGGCAAGAGGGATCCATGGCTGAAGAACTTCGACTCATCAAGAAGTACCCCAACCGCCGGCTCTACGACACGGCGACCAGCAGCTACATCACATTGGCAGACGTGAAGACGCTCGTCCTGGAACAGGTCCAGTTCAAGGTGCTCGACGCCAAGACGGGCGACGACCTGACCCGCGCCATCCTGCTGCAGATCATTCTCGAAGAGGAAACCGCGGGCGCGCCGATGTTCTCCAGCGACATGCTCTCCCAGATCATCCGGTTCTACGGGAATGCCATGCAGGGAATGATGGGCAGCTATCTCGAGAAGAACATCCAGACCTTCATGGAGATCCAGCGCAAGCTCCAGCAGCAGTCCACGGGCAAGTTCGGTGAAAGCCCCGTCGTGGGATCGGACGCCTGGAACCAGTTCGTGAAGATGCAGGGCCCGGCCATCCAGGGCCTCATGGGCAGCTATCTCGAACAGAGCGCCAACACCTTCGTCGAGATGCAGCAGCAGCTGCAGAAGCAGGCCCGCAACATGTTCGGCACCTTCCCGTTCACCCCCTTCGCCGGGGCCACGACGGACGGCACGCCGGACCCCACGTCCAAGAAATCCTGAGGTCATCCGCGCCGTGCAGTCCAAGGTTCGCGCCCGCCCCGCGCAGGCACCCAAGGTCGGTTTCGTCTCCCTCGGCTGCCCGAAGGCCACCGTCGATTCCGAGCACATCCTCACCCGCCTGCGGGCCGAGGGTTACCTGATCGCGCCGTCCTACGAATCGGCCGACGTCGTCGTCGTGAACACCTGCGGCTTCATCGATTCGGCGGTCGAGGAATCCCTCGATGCCATCGGCGAAGCCGTCCGGGAGAACGGCAAGGTCATCGTGACCGGCTGTCTGGGCGCCAAGGGTGCCGTCATCCGTGACGCCCACCCCGAGGTCCTGGCCGTCACCGGCCCGCACGCGACCGACGAGGTCATGACGGCGATCCACGAACACCTGCCGAAGCCGCACGACCCGTACACCGACCTCGTGCCGCCGCAGGGCATCCGGCTGACCCCGAAGCACTATGCCTATCTGAAGATCTCCGAAGGCTGCAACCACCGTTGCAGCTTCTGCATCATCCCGTCGATGCGTGGCGACCTCGTGAGCCGGCCCGTCGGAGAAGTCCTCCAGGAAGCCGAGCACCTCGTCCGCAGCGGCGTGAAGGAGTTGCTGGTCATCTCCCAGGACACCAGCGCGTACGGCGTCGATGTGAAATACCGGACCGGTTTCCACAAGGGCCGCCCGGTCAAGACCCGCATGAACGAACTGGTCGCCGCGCTCGGTGAACTGGGTGTCTGGACCCGCCTCCACTACGTCTACCCGTACCCGCACGTCGACGATGTCATCCCGCTGATGGCCGAGGGACGCGTCCTGCCCTACCTCGACGTGCCGTTCCAGCACGCGAGCCCCCGCATCCTCAAGCTGATGAAGCGCCCAGCGAGCGCCGAGAACAACCTCGCCCGCGTCCAGGCGTGGCGGGCGGCCTGTCCGGACATCACGCTGCGGTCCACCTTCATCGTCGGATTCCCCGGCGAGACCGAGGCCGAGTTCGAGGAGATGCTGGACTTCCTCGACGCCGCCGAGCTGGATCGCGTCGGCTGCTTCGCGTATTCGCCGGTCGACGGCGCAGCCGCGAACGCCCTGCCCGATCCCGTCCCCGAAGACATCAAGCACGACCGCCTCGCGCGGTTCATGGAAAGCCAGGCCTCGATCTCGACCCGTCGTCTCGCCGCAAAGGTCGGCCGCGAGATGACCGTGCTCGTGGACGGCATCGACGACGAGCACGTGATCGCGCGCAGCCCGGCCGACGCACCGGAGATCGACGGCATCGTCTATGTGCAGCCCGATGCCTCGCTGAAGGTCGGCGAATTCGCCCGCGTGCGGATCGACAGCGCGGACACGCACGATCTCTTCGCGACCGTCGTTCCCTCGTAGGGCTCGACAATGTGGGCACGGATCACGGCCTGGGCGAAGGCGCTGCGACGCGACGCCCTGACCGTGTGGTTCTGCGCTCGCCACGCCGGCACGCCGATCGTCGCGAAGGCCCTCGCAGTGCTGCTTGCCGCCTACGCGTTCAGCCCCATCGACCTCATCCCGGACTTCATTCCGGTGCTGGGCTACCTCGACGAGATGATCCTGCTGCCGGCCGGCATCTGGCTGTGCCTGCGGATGGTTCCCGCACCGGTGCTCGCCGAATGCCGCGACAGTGCCGACCGCTGGTTCGCCGAACGGCGCGCGAAACCGCGAAGCCTCGCCGGCGCCGCGATCATCGGCGCGATATGGCTCGGTGCCCTAGTCCTCTGCTGGCACGTCTTCGCGGGCATCTGACCCCGCAGCATCCGTGGCTTCGTCGGACCGGGGCGCCCCGTCGAGCGATGCCAGGAATGCCGTGACCTCCGCGAGCACCCGCGTGCGCCGCATCGGTGGCAGGCTCTGCCAGACCCGGCGTCCGTAGGGTTTCGAGATCAGGCGCGGATCGCAGATCATCAGCACGCCACGATCGTTCTCGTCGCGGATCAGGCGCCCGGCGCCCTGCTTCAGCAGGATCACGGCGTGCGGCAGCTGGTAGTCCATGAAGGCATTGCCACCCGCCGCGTTGATGCGCTCGATGCGCGCCGTCAGCACCGGGTCGTCCGGCGGGGCGAACGGCACGCGGTCGATCATCACGAGCGACAGCGTCGGGCCACGCACGTCGACACCTTCCCAGAACGACTGGCTGCCGACGAGCACCGCATTGCCGAGTTCGCGGAAGCGAGCGAGCAATGCCGTCCGGGACCCGTCGCCCTGGAGCAGCACCGGGAAATCGAGCCCCCGGCTGCGCAATCCGGCATCGATCAGCGCGTGCGCCTCGCGCATCGCGCGCAGGCTCGTGAAGAGGCAGAACGTGCGTCCGCCGGCCGCCTCGATCGCCGGCAGGACGGCCTCGACGACGGCCTCGGTATACCCGCGCGAATTCGGCTCCGGCATCTTCTCGGGCACGTACAGCACGGCCTGCTGCGGATAATCGAACGGACTCTCCCACGAGGCCGTGCGCGCCTCTTCCAGCCCGAGCTGCGAGGTGTAGTGCTCGAAGTTGCCGCGCACCGACAGCGTCGCCGACGTCAGGATCCACGCGCGCGCGCCACCCGACACCTGCCGCTGGAACACCGTGCCGACGCTGAGCGGCGTCGCGTGCATCTGCAGCGATCCGCCGAACACCTCGACCCAGCGGACGAAATCGGCGTCGGGCTTGCGATACCAGCGGCGCAATCCCTCGAGCAGTTCGGCACTGCGCTCGCGGCAACGCTGGAGCCCCTCGCTGCGCTCTGCCTGGAAATCGAGCAGCGCGTCGAGCGCCGCGAGGCGCGTCTCGACCTCCTCGATCGCCGCGACGAACTTCGACCGCCGCAGCGCATCCGCGACAGCCGCGCGCCCCAGCTCGCCTTCCCACGCGAGGCGGAGATCGCGCGCCGCCTTCTCGACCTGCTGGGCCGCATCGGGCAATGCCGCGAAATCCCGGGCGGCCGCGACGGCCTCCAGCCGCGTGTCGCGCGCGAGCTCGACGAGCTGCGTCGTCGACACGCTCTCGCCGAAGAACAGGCTCGCCGTCTCGGGCAGCTGGTGCGCCTCGTCGAGGATCACCGTGTTGCAGCTCGGCAGCAGTTCGGCCACGCCTTCGTCGCGCAGCACGACGTCGGCGAAGAACAGGTGATGGTTCACGACGACGACGTCGGATTCGAGCGCGCGCTTGCGGGCCTTCATCACGAAGCACTCGCGGAAGTTCGGGCAGTCCGAGCCGAGGCAGTTCTCGCGCGTCGACGTGACGAGCGGCCAGACCATGGCGTCCTCGGGGACAGCCGCGAGTCCGCTGCGATCCCCGGTATCGCTGACCCGCGCGTAGCTCGCGATGAGCTCCAGGTACCCGATGTCCGCACGGTTCGGGAAGCGGCCGTCTATCCGGGCACGGTCGAGGTGGTAATGGCAGACGTAGTTCGCGCGGCCCTTCAGCAGCGCCGTCGTGACCGGCACGCCCAGCGCTTCGCGCACGACAGGCAGGTCGCGTTCGAACAACTGGTCCTGGAGGGTCTTGGTCCCGGTGGAGACGATCACCTTGCCGCCCGACAGCAGTGCCGGGACGAGGTACGCGAAGGTCTTGCCGGTGCCGGTGCCGGCTTCCGCGACGAGGACTTCGCGCGCCTCGATGGCGTCGGCGATCGCGCGGGCCATGGTCACCTGCGCCGGACGCGAGCGGAAACCCGCGATGCGACGCGCCAGCGGGCCGTCCTGCCCGAAGGCGTCTTCGATTTCGATGTTCACCCCGCGATTCTAGGGAAGGTCCGGCGGATTCGCGCGTTCGGCTTTGCGTGCGGGCTCGCGACACCGGAAGATTCGCGACGGTGGAACCGGCGGAACGAGGATCGCGGCACGCGCGGCACCGTCCGGGCAGGTTGATCCCGGTGCCGGTCCGTTCAAGTTGCACCGGTGAGAATCGTTAAGAACCGCTCCGGGAACGAAGCATCGTCACCGACAACGAACGACACTCGATGAAAGACATCCGCGGCCTCCGCATCTCCCAACTCCACATGCTCATCGTGGGCGCATCGCTGGCCCTTGCAGGTACCGCGATCGCGCTGGTCCTGCGATCCCCGACGGGCGACGGCACGATCGCGGTCGCGGCCCTTGTGTTCGGCGGCGTGATCGTGGCGGCGGGCATCGTCGCGGCGCGGATTCTCCGTACCTACATGGCCGATGTGAACGAGTACCGCTGGCTCGCGCGGTTCCCGCAGCACAACCCGAATCCGCTGCTGACGGTCGCGGCCGACGGCAGCGTGAA
This sequence comes from Pseudomonadota bacterium, assembly GCA_963205165.1. Taxonomy (GTDB): domain Bacteria; phylum Pseudomonadota; class Gammaproteobacteria; order Burkholderiales. The sequence continues at coordinate 7,151 of CAUJJX010000404.1, forward strand.
GTTCGGCAATCCCGGTGCCCGCGCCACGCTGGAACGATTCGGGCTGCCCCGGGAAGATCTCGCCCTGCTGCTGCCGCCGGACATCGTCGCGCACATGCGCACGCTGCGCGGCCGGAACGTGGTGAACCTGCTGCCCGTCGAGTACGACGTGGGCGATCATCGCCTCGCGTGCATCACGCGCTACAACCCGGAAGTCGACCAGTTCCACCTGTACATCTCGGACATCACCGACATCCGGCGTTCGGAACAGGCATTGCGCGACGCCAAGGAAGCAGCGGAACTCGCGAACCGGTCGAAGTCGCAGTTCCTCGCGAACATGAGCCACGAGATCCGGACGCCGATGAACGGCGTGATCGGGATGTCGGAGCTCCTGCTCGCGACGCGCCTGACCGGCCAGCAGCGACAGCTGGCGGAGACCGTCCAGCGCTCGGGCGAAGCGCTCCTCGTGATCATCAACGACATCCTCGATTTCTCGAAGATCGAGGCCGGCAAGCTCACGCTCGAACGGATGCCCGTCTCGATCTGCCAGCTCGCCGAGGACGTCATCCAGCTGATGGCCGCGCCCGCACAGGAGAAGTCGCTCGAGGTGATGTGCGATCTCTCGGACGATCTTCCACGCCAGATCCTCGGCGACCCCGTGCGACTGCGACAGATCCTGAGCAATCTCGTCGGCAACGCCGTCAAGTTCACGGACGAGGGCGAGGTCGTCCTCGCGATGCGTCCGATGGCGCGCGACGGATCGCTGTGGCTCCGCGCCGAGGTGCGCGACACGGGCATCGGCATCCCCGAAGCGCAGCGGCAGTCCATCTTCAAGCCGTTCACGCAGGCCGACGGCAGCACGACACGCAAGTACGGCGGGACCGGGCTCGGTCTGACGATCGTCCGGCAGATCGTCGAGCTGATGGGCGGGCGCGTCGGCGTGGAAGCCAATCGCGGCCGCGGATCCATCTTCTGGCTGGAGATCCCGCTGGAAAGCCCGGACGGCGTGACGATCGGGGAGAACGGTCCCGTGCCGACGCCGCAGCGCGCGCACCAGCGCGTGTTCGTGATCGCGGACAACGCGATGCTCCGGAACACCCTCGCCCGACCGCTCCGGCTCGCCGGCTACGCGATCGAATGCCATCCGACGCTGCAGGCCGCGCAGGCATCGCTGGAAGCCCGGGGTGCGCCGGG
>CAUJJX010000405.1 GCA_963205165.1 Pseudomonadota bacterium
GCTTTCGCTGGAATGACGGGGGTGAAGACGTCGCGTCGATCGATACCTCACCGCCGTCCCGCCGGCGCCTCCGGCGGCTTCGGCGCCCGGGGCGGCGTCGCCTTCCGGCCCTTCGTCACCACCGGGTCCGCCCACGTCCCGCTGATGTGGTACTCGAACGCGATCGCGCGGTCGATCGGGTTGCCCAGCGCCTTGCCGAGCAGCAGCGCCGCGAGGCCGGCCAGCGGATTCACGACGGCCGCACCGACGATCGCGATGCTGTCGCTCACCGACGGCACGATGCGCACGTCGAGGGTCTGCGATTCGTGCGCGAGGTCGATGTCGCCGGTCATCGTGACCTGCGCGCTCGAACCGCTCATGCGCAGGTCGCCGGTGTGCATCACGCCGCCCGCGATCGTGCTGTTCGCACGGATCTCGTCGAACGCGAAGCCCTGGCTGAAGACGTCGCGGAAATCGAGCGCGATCCGCCGCGGCAGCGCCTGCAGGCTCAGGATGCCGAACAGCTTGCCCATGCCCGGATCGAGCTGGGTGAACCGCCCGCGATGGGCTTCGAGCGACAGCCGTCCGGACAGCGTCGCCGGGTCGAGCCGGTACGGATTGCCCGCCCACTCGATCACGCCGGTCAGCAGCGCGTCGCCGCCCGCCACGCCTTCGGGTCGGCCGAGGCGCTTCAGCAGTCCGCCGATGTCCGACGCCTCGAGCCGCAACGTCAGCTGCGTGCGCGGCTTCCCGCGGGTCGCCTGCCAGCCGCCCTCCGCGGTCAGGTGGCCGTCCGGGCTGCGCAGGTCGAGCTTCTCGATCTGCCAAGTCCGGCCTTCCGGCACGGCCCGCAGGATCAGCGCGCCGAGGTCGAGCGCACCCATCCGGAAACTGTCGGCCGTCACGTCGAGCGCCGGCAGATCGTGCCCGCCGACCGGATCGGCCACCGGCCCCGCGACCGGCGCGATCGTCGAGGGCGGCGGTGCCGCCGGGATGTCCGGCAGATGCAGGCGTTCGAGCTTCGCGACGACGCGTCCGCGGGCCGCCGGATACCAGTCGACGTGCCCCTTCACCTCGCGGCTCGCGACCGTGCCCTCCCACACGCTGCCGCGACGCTGGGCCTTCAGCGCGACTTCGTGGAACTCGCGCCCGACGATGGCGGCCGCGCCGAATCGCACGTCGATGCCAACGGCCGGCAGCGCGCCACCGCCACTGGTCGCGGTGTCCGCGCCGAACGACGGGATGGCTGCGATCCAGGCGTCCGCGTCGAGCCGCGGCCACGCACCGGTCACCACGATGCCGGGACGATCCGGCAGGCGGGGCGTGCCGCCGCCAAGTTCGACGGCGGCGCGGCGGAACGCCCCCGGCGCGTCGCCCGGCGCACCGACCATCGCGACGCCGACGCGATCGGCCACGGTCAGCGACTGCACGAGTTCGGTGTCGCGCCACTTCCGCTGATAGCGCAGCGGCGCGACGTCGGCCGCAACCTTGCCCACGGGCGCGGGGAGGTCGACGGCCATCCCGCGGAGATCGGATTCGACGCTGACCTCGCCGCGATCGCCGTTCACCGATGCCATCGCGCGCCAGTCCGTCTCGCCGGCGAGACGCGTGAGCAGCGGATGCCTGAACTGTTCGCGCAGCCGGTCGGCAGCGGCACGGCCGCGCGCCTCGACGACGACGGCACCGTCGCCCTTCACGTCGACGCCGAAACGCACGGGCATCCCGAGGATGTCGGCTGTCGCACCGGGCAGCCGCGCGCCGCGCTCGGTGAATTCGAGCGGACCCGTCACGCGGCCGAGGACGGGCAGTCCGACGAGCCCCTCGATGCGGTTGCCGGCGAACTGGTACGTGCCGGCCACCTTGGTGTCCTGGGGACGGTGGATCGGGATCGCGAGCGACAGCTTCAGCCGGCCCGCGCCGTCGATCTTCACGCCCTTCGTGATGCCGCCGATCCAGCGGCCGACCGGCGACGCGTCGACGAAGCGGAGGAATTCCGTGGCGGCCCCCTGCGCCTCGCCGACGATCTCGACGACGGGGTCGTGTGCGAGGAGATCGGCGATGCCGACGCGCGTCGCGGTGATCCGCGCACCGAGGACACTGCCTGCGGCATCGAGCTGCAACCCCGTGCCGTGGAAGACGAGTCCGCCGGCGATCTGTTCGAGCACCGGCCACCCGGGACCGATCGCGAACGTCGCGTCGGACACCGGGATGCGCACCTCGAAGCGCCCTTCGACGTCCTTCGGGAACGGGAAGGCGCGCATCGGACCGGCGACGACGACCGTCGCGTCGCGGACCGAGCCGCCGACGAGCGCCGAATGCAGCCACGCGCGGACCGCCTCGCCCGCGACGAGCGGCACGTAGCGCGGCACGGAAGCAACCGATGCCCGCAGCAGCGCGCCCTTCAGCTCGAGCACCGGACCCTGCGCCGGATCGAGCACGACACGCCCCTCGGCGCCGCCCGCGAGGTCGGCATTCTCGAAGGTGAGCCGCTGCAACTGGAGCACGGGCGCGGGTCCGTCGAGACGCCAGTCGAGCAGGCCGCGCACCGCGTCGAACGCGAGCGGCGCCTCGAACTGCGCCGGCGCATCGACGACGAAACGGCGGGTGTCGAGTTCGAGCTGACCGGTCGTCTGGTCGGCCCG
>CAUJJX010000406.1 GCA_963205165.1 Pseudomonadota bacterium
CTCGGGGGCAAGGTCCGTCCGACGCGGCTCGTGATGGTCGACGCCGTCAAGGCCGACACCAGGTCCGTCATGGACTACAACGAGATGCGTCTCGTGGAGCTCCCGGACAAGATGTTCACCAAGGAATACCTCAAGAAGGTCCAGTGAACGGCCGTTCCGGTCGCTGATCCGGACGAAACCCGCTCCTGGCGCCATGGCGCGGCGCCTGCCGCGAGCCTTTGCCATCGTGGCGGCCCGATATGCCGATGCATCCGTTGGGCGGGGTGTTTCGTTACGGGCGACGTCTTTCACCATTCGAGGATTTTCCATGCCGCCGATGAACCGAGTCGCGGGCTGTCTGCTCGCGGCCCTGTTGGGCCTTTCGTTTTCCCCTGTCGCGACAGGACGTGATGACCAGGCAGCCCGCTTCTACGAGGACGCGCGGTCGCGTCTCGGGAAGGGGGACACCGCTGGTGCGATCATCCAGTTGAAGAACGCGCTGCGCGAGGATTCCAGCCTCCTTGCGGCGCAGGCTCTGCTCGGTCAGGCCTTCATGCGCAACCAGCAGCCCGACCAGGCGCAGGAAGCGCTGGAGCGTGCCATCGCTCTGGGCATCGACAAGTCCGAAGTGGCCCTGACGCTCGCCGAGGCCCTGCTGGCGCAGGGCAAGGTCCGGGATCTCATCGACCGCTTGCCGCCCGATGTCGTGCAGGGCACTGCACGTGCCGATCTGCTGGTGCTGCGCGGTCACGCATTCCGGCAACTGGGCGAACCGTCGACCGCGGAGCGGAGCTTCGAGCAGGCGAGGGCGATCGATCCGTCGTCGGTCAATGCGCTGTTGTCCCTCGCGGAGCACATCGGCCAGCGCGGACAGCGGGACGAGGCGCTCGTGCTCGTGGGCAAGGCGGCCGGCATTGCACCCGACAATCCGAAGGTGTGGTTCGTGAAGGGTACGCTGCTGCAGCAGGGAGGGGACCGCGCCGGAGCCATCGCCGCGTACTCGCGTTCACTGACGCTCCAGCCGCGCTTCGCCGACGCACGAGTCGCCCGTGTTTCGCTGTTGCTGGGTCAGGGCGACGATGCCGCCGTGATGCGCGATCTGGACTACTTCGCGAAGGAGCAGCCCGACGAGCCGCGCGGCAACTACCTGCGTGCCGTGCGTCTTGGCCAGAAGGGCGACGGCGAAGGGGCGCGAGCCGCCCTGGCCGCGGCCGCCCGGGTGCTGGCACCTGTCCCGCCCGAAGTGCTCAAGAGGCGCGCGCCGGAATTGCTCATGCTGTCCGCCCTCGTTTTTCACGGACTGAACGAGCATGAGCGCGCTCGTGCGTATCTGGACGCGGTGCTCGGCGTGGCGCCCGGCGATCTGGCCGCGCTCAAGCTCCTTGGGTCGATCTACCTCGGTGAGCAGGATTTCGTGTCGGCCGTGAAGGTGCTGGAACCGGCGCAGCGCAAGGCGCCGTCGGATCCGCAGTTGATGCTGCTGCTCGGCGAGGCCTACATGGGCCGTGGGCGCGTTTCCGCGGCCGCAGAACTGCTCGAGCGGGCGTTCCGGTTGCGCGGTGGCAATGCCGAGATTCAGACGGCCTACGGCGTGAGCCTCCTGCGCGGTGGCCAGCGGGATGCCGGTGTGCAGCAGCTGCGCGGGGCGTTCGACAAGGATCCGGGGCAGGCGCGGGCCGGAATGGCACTTGCCGTGGCGTATCTGGCGGGTGGCGATGGCAAGCGCGCGACGGCCGTCATGGAGCGTGTCGTCCAGCGCTCCCCGGAAAATCCGGCCTATCTGAACACGCTCGGCGTCCTGAGGCAGGCCAGTGGTGATCGCGCGGGCAGTCGCGCAGCCTACGAGGGCGCACTGGGCGTCGCGCCGGGGTTTGTTCCTGCCCGTCTCAATCTGGGGCGTCTCGATGTCCAGGAGGGGCGTTTCGACGCCGCGGCCGCTCGCTACGCCGCCCTGCTGAAGGACGATCCGAAGTCCGTCCAGACCATGCACGAGTTCGCCTTGCTGGAGCTGCGTCGTGGCCAGGCCGCCGCTGCGCGGCAGTGGCTCGAGAAGGGGCATGCGGCCGATCCTGCATTTCGTCCGGTCGCGTTCGCGCTGATCGACGCGCACCTCGAGTCGAAGCAGCCGGCGAAGGCCCTCGAGATCATCCGTGATCTCGAAGGTCGGGCGCCCGAGGATCTCGATGTGCTCGCACGTGGTGTGCGGGTCCGACTCGCGACGGGCGACCAGGCAGGTGCCCAGTCTGTTCTGGCGCGGATGACCCGACTCGCGCAGGTCGATCCGGAGCGGCAGGTCGAGATCGCGCGGCTGCAGCTTGCTGCCGGCAACCCCTCGGCCGCCGCGTACAGCCTCGAAAAGGCGCTGGCGGGGCGGCCCGACGACCTTGCCGCGCAGGTACTGTTCGTCGACGTGGACTTGCTTCGGGGGCAGACGGAAGCGGCCGACCGACGTGCGAGAGCACTTGTCTCCGCCCATCCGGGGCGCGGCGTCGGCTACCGACTTCTCGGGGATATCCTGTTCCGGAGCGGGCGCGCGTCTGACGCAGTTGCGCAGTACCGGCTGGCCTTCGCGAAGGAGCAGAGCTCCGAGCACGCGCTCCGGGTATTCGCCGGCCTCGTCCGGACGGGCGCCGTGCAGCAGGCCGTGTCATTCCTCGAGCCCTGGGCCAATCGGCACCCGAACGATCTCGGTGCCGCGCGAGCCATGGCGGAAGGTCAGCTGAAGGCCCGCAACTACCCGGCAGCACGGAGTCGACTGGAGGCTCTCCTGCGGCTGCGACCCGATGATCCGGTCGTCCTCAACAACCTCGCGAACGTCGCCGCTCTGCAGGGTGACAAGTCGAAGGCCGTGGGCTTCGCCGAGCGTGCGGTCAAGGTCGCGCCCGAAGATGCCGGTGCCCGCGACACGCTGGGTTGGCTGCTCGTTCAGACCGGGGCGCGCGACGCGGGGCTGCGGCACCTGCGCGAGGCTCGACTGCGCGATCCGCGAAATGCGGAAACACGCTATCACCTGGCAGCTGCGCTGGCCCAGGCAGGCCAGAACAAGGAGGCGGCCGACGAACTGAAGGGAATCTTCGCGGTCCCGCTCGATTTTTCGGAGGCGGCCGACGCGGAGGCACTGGGGCGGCGGCTCGGCGTGCGTTGATGTGCGGCGCGTTGTCGGCGGCTGTGCCAACGCCCGCGGTGAGTTGTCGATTGCATTGACATCACGCCCGGGCTGTCGCCGATCCATCAATGCAACCATCTGTTTTTAATTGGATTGATTGTATGGTTTGTATTTTGCTAGAACGCCCGTCGCATCGCCCCGTGATTTCGGGCTGAGCTACACATCGGGAGATCTGAATGAACAAGCGAATTCTTGGTGCCGCAATCGCGGCGATGAGCTGGGGCGTGTCGCTGTCCGCCCAGGCGGCGGTCACCTGGACGTTCGACGTCCCGCCGCCCGGCTCCGCGCCTTGCGTGCAGAACACCGTCGCGTTCGGCAACAACGTGAGCTGCACGACGACCACCGGTGGCGCACCCACCGTGGTTGCGACGGCATGGGCCAACACCACCGGGATCGTGTCGGGCAACACGGCGAATGCGACGCTCAACACGGCGCAGGTCAACGTCTACCCGAACACCGGTGTGAGCGGCAGCACCGTCGGACTGGGCGTGACCAACAGAGGCACGACGACGACCGATCCGGGCGAGGGTGGATCCCCTGAGCACGCGATCGACAACAACAGCACGGGCGCGACCGGAACCACGATCACCAAGGACAAGGCGATCTATGACTCGATCCTGCTGACGTTCTCGAGTGCGATTGCCCTGACGGGTGTCACGATCGGCTGGCCCGGCACTACCGGCTACGACACGGACATTTCGATCGCCGCGTACATGGGGGCAGGGAACGGTGGTTCCCTCCTGGCAGGCAAGACTTACGCGCAACTGGCCGCTGCCGGCTGGACGTACGTCGAACACGAGTCGAACATGACGTCGAACACGCAGCGTCTCGTCAATGGCGCCACTGGTACGGCGGACACGACCAGTGCTGCCACCGTGACGTCGAAGTACTGGCTGGTCAGTGCGTACAACCCGACGCTCAACAACGATACGTCGCTGACTGTCGGCAACGACTACTTCAAGCTGCTGTCGGTAGCGGCAGCGGTCAGCTCGCCGACGGCGCCCTCGGGGACGCCCGAACCTGCTGGCCTCGCGCTCGTCGCTGTCGCTGCACTCGGCGCTTCCGCAGCAGTCCGTCGTCGTAACAAGCCCGCGGTGTGACCGATCGCGTCATGTGATCGCCGGGTTTGATCCGGGCGATTGCCGCGCACTGAAAAGCCCCGCCCTTTCGAGCGGGGCTTTTCATTTGGTGCCGAGCAATAGTGCGTCCGACGGCGCCTGAGGCTCGCATCGGTGGACCCGATTGCCGTTGCGTCTTCCTGCTCGCGTACGGCGCCATCCTGGTCGCGGTTGCCGGGCATGGCGGCTGGCATCGTCGCTGAATCGATGCCCCGCCTCAGGCGCGCGCAGCGACGGCAGCGCTGCACCGGAGTCGTCCCACAGGCAGAAAGCAAAAAGCCCCTCGCAAGATAACGCGAGGGGCTTCGAACTGGATCACTGCTGCCGGGACACCTGCTCCCACCGCACCTCAGTGTGCCGTGGCCCCCTCGGCGTTGATCCCGGTGTTCTGGCGCACGTAGAGCTCGTCCCACATGTCGTCGGCGCGCTTGTCCCGGTAGAGGAGCGATCCGATGATCACCGCGAGGAAGCCCAGCGGGATCGAGATGAGCCCGGGGTTCTTCAGCTCGAACAGCGGCTTGTCGAGGCCGACGATGCTCGTGGTCGCGTCCCCGAGTTTCGCGACGGTGTCCTGCGCCGTCGTGCGTGTCTTCTCCAGGGCCGCGATGGCGGTCTTGATCTTGTCCTGGGCCGCCGGATCGGTCGCTGCACCGAGATCGCTGTTGAGTGCGATCAGCTTCTCGTCGGCGCCCGCAATGATCTTCGCCTGCGCCGCCTTCACCATCACCGGGTAGGTCATGTTGGGCGACACGAGCACCAGTGCGATCGCGGAGAGTCCGCCGACGATCATCCCGGCCACGATGCCGCCGGTGTTGCAGCGGCGCCAGTAGAGGGTCAGTAGCACGCATGGCAGGTTGCTCGATGCCGCGACCGCGAAGGCGAGCGCCACGAGGTGCGCGACGTTCTGCCCCTTCGCCAGGATGCCGATGATGATTGCCAGGATTCCGACGATGATCGACGAGATGCGCGCCGCCCGGACCTCTTCTTCCTGCGTTGCATGTTCGCCCTTCACGACACCGACGTAGATGTCGTGTGACATCGCGGACGCCGAGGCGAGTACGAGGCCGGCAACCACCGCGACGATCGTCGCGAAGGCGACCGCTGCAACGAATGCCAGGAACAGGTTGCCGAGCATGCTTTCCGCGCCACCGCCGAGGAACTGCGCGAGCAGCGGGCCGGCCATGTTGCCGCCCTTGTCGATGCGCGTGATCTCGGCCTGGCCCACGTTGATTGCCGAGCCGAGCCCCAGGAACAGCGTGAGCACGTAGAAGCCGCCGATGATCCCCATGGCCCAGATGACGGAAACGCGGGCGTCCTTCGCGGTCGGCACCGTGAAGAACCGCATCAGGATGTGCGGCATCCCGGCAGTCCCGAGCACGAGCGCCATCCCCAGGGAGATCTGGTCGATCGGGTTCTTGAGATAGAGACCGGGTTCGAGGAAGCGCTGCCCGAGTTCCTGGGCGGACATGTTCTTCGCGGCGTCGCCGAGGAGCTTCGTGACCTGACCCTGGATATTCACGGAATCGACGGCGGCCTGGAGGAATCCCGGCAGCGAGAAACCGTAGGGCGCCCAAGTGAACGCAACCAGCAGGATCGACGCTGCCACGAGCAGCACGGCCTTGATGATCTGCACCCAGGTCGTCGCGACCATCCCGCCGAACAGCACGTACGCGAGCATCAGCACGCCCACGACGATCACGGAGATCTCGTAGTCGATGCCGACGAGCGTCTTGACGAGCACGCCGCCGCCGACCATCTGCGCCGTGAGGTAGAAGATCGAGACCGTGATGGTCGAGATCGCCGCGACCGTCTTCGCCGACTTCGGATTGTTGCGGAAGGCGAGGATGTCACCGAGCGTGTACTTGCCGATGTTGCGGCAGGGTTCCGCGATGACGAGCAGCACCGTGATGTAGGCGACGAGCCAGCCCACCGAGTACATGAATCCGTCGTAGCCGTAGAGCGAGATCAGGCCGGCGATGCCGAGGAACGACGCGGCCGAAAGATAGTCGCCGGCGATGGCCCAGCCGTTCTGGATGCCGCTGACCGAGCGGCCGGCCGCGTAGAACTGGCTCGCGCTCTTCACGCGTTTCGCGGCGAGGTACGTCACGTACATCGTCAGCCCGATGATCGCGCCGAAGACCAGGAAGGTCAGCCACTTGAACTTGTCGGACACCGCGCTCGTGTCGGCCGCGATGGCCGGGCCCGCGGCGAGGAGCAGGGCAGCGAGTGCAGTCTTGCCGCGCGCGATCATTTCGTACCTCCGATGCTCGAGGCGGCACGGTTGATCTCGGCGGCCATGGTGTCGAACTCCGTGTTGGCGCGGCGCGCGTACACCCACGCGATGCCCCAGGCGACGATGAATTCGGAGAGCGCGAAGACGAGACCCACGTTGATGGGGCCCCAGAGCTTGATCTTGAAGACGTCCGTGAAGTACGCGGCGCCGATCGGCAGGGCGAAGTAGTAGACGATCGACAGGATCATCAGGCCCCACAGGAATCGGGACTTCTTGGCATGCAGCGCCTGGAATCGGGGATCCTGATCGATCGCGATCCAGTCCATCGGCTTGGCGGCCATTGGCTTCCTCCTCTCGTGTTCTCGTGAAGTGAACGGCTCTTGAATTTTTTGCCACGAACGGCCGCTCGCGAGCGCCCCTCAACGCATGCGACGACGGCGGCATCCGTCGGGTTGCGAACTCCCCGCCGACTGCCGGCCGAGGATATTGGTGGGGAGTTCAAAAGTCAAAAAAACGGCGATGCATCAGATACCTGTGGCATCGATGCCGGGCTCCGGGAGTCGTTTCAGCAGATCGTGCTGCAACTTGCGCAATCCACGGACATCGGTGATGCCGCGGGCGCGTGCGCGATCGAGTGCGATCAGCAGCAGTTGCGCCGTCGCGAAGGCATCGGCAGATGCGCCGTGGCGTTGCGCGCAATGAATGCCGAAGTGGTCGAGCCAGTGGTCGAGCGGGTGCACGCGAGGTGCGTCGTGCGTCGCGAGTGCGGGCAGCAGCAGCCCGACGTCGAGCCACTGCATCGGCAGTCGCGCGCCGATGGACGCACGTGCGTGACGCGCGATCACGGTGGCGTCGAACAGCGCGTGGAATCCGACGAGGACCGCGGGCGTCGCGTGGAGCAGCCATTCCGACACCGCGTCACCGACCGGCAGGCCGTTCGACTGCTGCGCCTGTCCGATGCCGTGGATGAGGATGTTCGCTTCGCCGCTCGGCCTGACCGGTCGCACCGGAATCTCGAATGTGGAGTCCATGCGCAGCGCGTCGTCGTCGACGAAGCAGGTCCCGATCGCGAGCAGCTCGGCCCGCTTCGGATCCGGGCTCGTGGTCTCGGTGTCGACGATCGCGAACCGCGTCCGGGCGATTGGTGCGCGCTCGTCGGGCCAGGCCAGCCCGCGCAGATGATCGAGTGCGCGCACGGCCGTTGCCGGCAGGTCGCCCCGCGAACGGCGCAGCCAGCCGAACATCACAGCCGGAAGTCCAGGCGCAGCCGCTCCTGCAGCTTGCGTCCCTGCCGCAGAGCCTCCTTCAGGATCCGCCGGTCGAGCGCGTTGAGGTGGTCGGGCGCGACGTAGTTCTCGGTCGCACGCCCTTCCGCGAGGCAGCGGAGCTGATGTTCGACCCGGAGCCGCTGGACGAAGTGGAAGGCATCGAGCCACGCATCGACCTCGGTGCGCGCGAGCTGCCGCTGTTCGGCGACGGCGCGCAGTCGTGCGGCAGTGCCGGCGTGCGTATCGCCGGCGGCCAGACTCAGGACCCGCGCGGCATCGACGAACAGCGCCGCGCCGTTGGTCTTCAGGTCGATCGTGCCGGTCCGGCCGCCGTGATCCTCGACGACGAAGTCGCGCAGCAGTCCGAGCGGGGCTTCGCGCTGCAGCGCGTTCTCGGCGAGCAGCCGCAGGAACACGGTGTGTCCGCTGGACGTTGCCGACAGCCAGTCGCGCAGTGCCGTGCCGAGCGCGAGGTCGCCGTACAGCGGGCGCATGTCGAAGAAGATCGACGCGTGCAGGAGCGATTCTGCGTCGGGCGTCCGCAGCCACGTGCCGAACGCGGCCTGCCATTCGACGAGCGTCAGGCACCAGCGCGGATTGCCCGCCATGACCTCGCCGTGGCACAGCGGGAATCCGCACTGCGCGAGCGCTTCGTTCACGCGGCGCGCGAAGCGGATGAAGGCACTTCGCACGGACTCGATGTCCCCGTCGACGGGCGGATGAAACACGAGGCCGTTGTCCTGGTCCGTCGCGAACGTCTGCTCGTGGCGACCCTCCGATCCGAAGGCGAGCCAGCAGTAGCCGTCACGCGCGATCCCGCAATCGTCGGCGACGAGCTCGAGTGCGCGGATCGTCACGAGATCGTTCAGCGTCGCGACCATCCGCGTCAGCTGCTCGGCCGGCATCGCCTG
>CAUJJX010000407.1 GCA_963205165.1 Pseudomonadota bacterium
CACGGCGAGGCTGTAGCCGTAGGCGACGCGTCCCTCGAGGTCGAACTCGAACACGCCGAGCAGCTTGCCGACGACCATGCCGGAGAGTCCGTCGACGCCGCCCGTGACGGACGCCGCCTTGTTCGCCGCCTCGTACAGCAGCATGCCGATGCCGAGCGTGACCATGATCCGCGCGAGGTCGCGGCCGCGGACGACGAGGATGCTCGTGGCGAATCCGGCGACGGCCGCGACGGCTGCACCCGCGAGGAGCCCCGACAGCGGTTCGCTCCAGCCGTGCACCGCGAGCAGCCCGGCCGTGTACGCGCCGAGTCCGAAGAAGGCCGCGTGGCCGAGCGACACGATCCCCGCGTAGCCGAGGACGAGATCGAGCGACACCGCGAAGAGTCCGGTGATGAGGATCTGGCTGCCGAGCACGAGGTACCCGGGGAACGCGAACCACGCCACGAGCGGCAGGCACCAGAAGACGAGTTCCGGCGCGCGCCAGCGATCGTCGGGCAGCGACGGCGGCGGATTCATCGGCGTGCGCCGAAGAGGCCGGCCGGGAAGGCGACGAGCAGCACGATCATCAGCGCGTAGATCACGAAGGCACCGACCTCGGGCAGGTAGTACTTGCCGGCGACGTCGAACACGCCGAGCACGAGCGCCGCGACGAGCGGTCCGCGGAGGCTGCCCGCGCCGCCGACCGCCACGACGAGGAGGAAGTACACCATCGTCTTCAGCGGGAATCCCGGGTCGAGGCCCAGCACGTCGATGCCGAGCGCGCCGCCGAGGCCCGCGAGCCCGGAGCCGAGCGCGAAGGTCAGCGCGAAGATGCGGTCGACGTGGATGCCGAGTCCGGCGGACGCCTGCGCGTTGTCGACCGAGGCGCGGAGCTGCGCACCGAAGCGCGTCGCCTCGATCAGCCATTGCAGCGCCACCGTGATGACGACGACGACGGCGATCAGGAACAGCCGGTAGATGCCGAGGTCGACGCCCGCGAAGTTCACCTGGCCCTGCAGGAATCCGGGGAGCTGCACCGGCTGCTGGTTCGGCCCCCAGAGCCACGTCGCGGCGGCGATCGCCATGAACACGAGGCCGATGCTGAAGAGCACCTGGTCGAGGTGGCTCGCGCCGTAGAGACGGCGGTAGAGCGTGCGTTCGAGCGCGACGCCGGCGACGGCGGTGACGACGAACGCGACGGGCAGCGCCGCGAGGAAGGGCACGCCGAGCTGCGTCATCGAGACGACGCACACGTAGCCGCCGAGCATCGCGAACGCGCCGTGCGCGAGGTTCACGAAGTTCATCAGGCCGAGCGTGACCGACAGGCCGACGCTCACGAGGAACAGCAGCGCGCCGCAGGCGATCCCGTCGAACAGCACGCCGGCGAGGTTCGCGATCATGCGCGGACGCTCGTTACCTGCCGGGGTCCCTCTGGTCCGGGAAGCGGTCGAACTCCACGTTCCGGTACTGGCCGCCGACCTTCTCGACACGTCGCACGTAGACGGTCTGCACGACGTCGCGCGTCTCGGGGTCGATCGTGATCGCGCCGCGCGGGCTCGCGAGCTTCAGGCCCTTCAGCACGGTCATCGCGCGGTCGCCGTCGACCTGTCCGCCGAGGCGCTTCACGACTTCCGCGATCGCGGCCATGCCGTCCCAGCCGCCGACGGCCATGAAGTTCGGCTGGCCCTGGTCGCCGGTCGCCTTGCGGTACGCGTCGAGGAACGCGCGGTTCTCCGGCGAGTCGTGCGCGGCGGAGTAGTGGAAGGTCGTGATCATGCCGACCGCGGCGTCACCCATCGCGGGCAGGACGTGGTCGTCGGTGAGGTCGCCGGTCGCGATGACGCGGATGCCGGCCTTCGCGAGGCCGCGTTCCTGGAACGACTTCATGAACGCGATGCCCTGCTCGCCGGCGGGCAGGAACACGAAGACGGCGTCGGGCTTCGCGTCCTTGATGCGCTGGACGAAGGGCGAGAACTCCGGGTTCTTCAGCGGCGTGCGGACGGCCTCGATCACCTGGCCGCCGCCGGCCGTGAACGTCGTCTTGAACGCGGCTTCGGAGTCGTGGCCCGGCGCGTAGTCGGCGACGAGCGTGAACACGCGGCGGATGCCGTTCTTCGCGGCCCACGTGCCCATCGGCGCGGAGACCTGCGGCAGCGTCATCGAGACGCGCGCGATGTAGGGCGACTTCGCCGTGACGATCGACGAGGCGGCGTTCATCACGATCATCGGCTTCTTCGCCTGCGTCGCGACCGGTGCGACGGCGAGGGCTTCCGGCGTGAGGCCGAAGCCCGCGAGGAAGTCGACCTTGTCGCGCACGACGGCTTCCTGGGCGAGGCGCTTCGCGACCTCGGGGGCGGGGCCTGTCGTGTCCTTCGAGACGAGCACGACCTTGCGGCCCGCGATGACATCGCCGTGCTGCTGGAGCCACGCGCGCATGCCGCCCTCGATCTGCCGGCCGTAGTCCGCGAAGGGGCCGGAGAAAGGCGCGATCACGGCGATCTTCAGGGCGTCCTGGGCGTGCACGGCGAAGGTCGAGAGGACGAGGGCCGCGCCTGCGACCAGCGGGTTCCACTTCATGGGGCGTCGGCTCCGGGGGCGGGTTCGGCGTGGTGGTGGGCGTTCGGCTTGCGGTCGCCGAGGTGTTCGGCCGTGGCGATCGCGCGGGCCACGAGAAGCTCCGCGAGCCCGAGGTACTGCCGCGGATCGAAGAGGCGCGCGAGCACGACGTCGGTGAGCCACGTGCGGGTCTCGTCCTGCTCGGCGAGCACGTCGCGCAGATGCCGGTGACCGGCGATCGCGCGCTGGCAGGCACGTTCGACGACGCGGTGCGCCGCCATGCGGCCGAGGTGCGGCGCGAGTTCGGTCGTGACGGCCTCGGCGAGCAGGAGGCCCTTCGTGGCGTCGAGGTTGTCGCGCATCCGGACCGTGTCGACCTCGAGCCCCTGCACGACCTGCGTGAGATTCGCGAGGGCGCCGTCGACGAGCAGGAAGATGTCCGGGAGGGTCTCCCACTCGGCGTGCCAGCCGCCGGCTGCGCGTTCGTGTTCCTGGACCATCGCGGCGAGCATTGTCGCGACGAGCCCGGGGACCCGCAGCGAGGCGGCCGCGGCGGCGGTCGTGCCGACCGGATTGCGCTTGTGCGGCAGCGTCGACGAGCCACCGCGACCGGGCGACGCCGGTTCGAGGACTTCGCCGATCTCCGTCTGCATGAGCAGCGTGATGTCGCGCGCGATCTTGCCGAGCGTGCCGGAGAGCAGGCCCAGCGTCGTCGCGATCTCCGCGACGCGGTCGCGCTGGCTGTGCCACGGGATGTCGGGCAGGGCCAGCTCGAGATCGGCGGCGAGCGCTGCCGCGACTTCGAGCCCCTGGTCGCCGAGGGCCGCAAGCGTTCCGGCGGCGCCGCCGAACTGCAGCGCGAGGACGCGCGGACGCAGTTCGCGCAGCCGCACGCGGTCACGCGTGAGGGCCGACAGCCAGCCCGCGAGCTTCAGTCCGAAGGTCGTGGGTAATGCCTGCTGCAGCAAGGTGCGTCCGGCGATCGGGGTGCGGGCATGCGTCGTCGCGAGCGTCCCGACGGCGTGCGCGAGACGGGCCAGATCGGCCTCCACGAGATCGAGTGCGGCGCGCAGCTGGAGCATCAGTCCGGTGTCGATGATGTCCTGGCTGGTGGCGCCCCAGTGCACGTGGCGCGCGGCGTCGGGGTGCTCGCGGGCGACGGCCTCGGTCAGCGCCGTCACCAGCGGGATCGCGACGTTGCCGGCGAACGCGGCGGCGCTGCCGAGTGCCGCGAAGTCGTAGTGCTCGGCGCGGCAATGGACGGCGATGGTCGTCGCGGCGGACGCGGGGATCAGTCCGATGCGCGCCTCGGCGCGGGCGAGGGCGGCTTCCATGTCGAGCATGCCCTGCACGCGGGCACGGTCGCCGAATGCTTCACGCATCCGCGAGGTGCTGAACATCGGATCGAAGAGGCTCGTCGCCTCGCGTCGGGCGGGGCCGCCGGCGGCAGGCGTCGGCAGGGCCGCGGCTTCAGCAGTCGAAAAAAACGGTCTCACGGTCACCTTGGAGAATGACGTCCCAGGCGAGTTCGCCGGGACGGATCGCGCGCGCGACGAGGGTGTCGCGGCGTTCGGGTGGGACGAGGGTCAGGATCGGGTCGCCGGCATTTGCCGGTTCGCCGTCGAAGTAGATGCGGGTCACGAGGTGCTTCAACAGGCCGCGCATGAATACGCTGACCGCGAGATGCGGTGCCTGCATCCCGCCGTCCGGACCCGGCACGGCGCCGGGCTTGATCGTCGTGAACGCGAAGCGGCCGTCGGCATCGGTGGCGACGCGGCCGAAGCCGGTGAAGCGCGGGTCGGCGACGGGGCCGCGGTGGTCGTCCGGATGCGCATAGTGGCCATCGGCATCGGCCTGCCAGAGTTCGATGAGCGCGTCGGTCACGGGCGCCCCGTCGCCGTCGAGGACGCGCCCCGCGATCGTCACGCGATCGCCTGCGACGCCGGCCGGCGCGAGATCGGCACGGTAGAGCGGCGCGAGCCCGATCGAGAAGTACGGGCCGACGGTCTGCTGCGCTGTCGCGTGGAGGTTCATGTCACGGATCCAGCGGGGTCGCGTCGCGGCCACGCAGCACGATGTCGAAGCGGAATCCGAGGGCGTGTTCCGGGACCGTGGTGTCGAGGTCGAACGCGGACACGAGGCGGTCGCGCGACGTCTCGCCGGCCGTGCTGTTGAAGATCGGATCGAGCGGCAGCAGCGGATCGCCGGGGAAGTACATCTGCGTCACGAGCCGCGTCGCGAACGCGCGGCCGAACAGCGAGAAGTGGATGTGCGCCGGGCGCCACGCGTTGTGGTGATTGCGCCACGGATACGCGCCGGGCCGGATCGTGACGAAGCGGTAGCGGCCGTCGGCGTCGGTGATCACGCGGCCGCAGCCGGAGAAATTCGGATCGAGCGGCGCGTCGTGCCGGTCGTTCTGGTGGCGATAGCGGCCCGCCGCATTGGCCTGCCAGACCTCGACGAGCGTCGACGGCACGGGCCGGCCGTTCTCGTCGATCACGCGGCCGGACACGATGATGCGTTCGCCGATCGGTGCGCCGGCGTGCTGGTGCGTGAGATCGTGGTCGTCCGGTCCGAGGATGTCGGCGCCGAAGACGGGGCCGGTGATCTCGGACAGTGTGTGGGGCAGGAGCACGAGCGGCTGCGTCGGCGCACGCTTCGCGGTCGAGGCGTACGGCGCGAAGGCGTGGTCGGGCTGCGTGCCGGCCATCGGGCGCCGGTACGGACGGACCGCGTGCATGTGATTTCTTCCCTCCCCGGGGGTACGTCCGGACTGCCGCCTGCGAAATGAAAAATGTCGCATGCGTGCGTCGAATCGTTCGATGTCGAACCAAGTTACGTCGAAGGCCGCGACGGCGTCAAGGTCGCATCCGGCTCACGCGAGATCGACGCGTTTGCCGTGTTCGAACAGCGCCAGTTCGCCGCGTGCGAGCGGGGTCCAGCGTTCGTTGTCGGTGAGCGGCAGCGTCGCGATCACGGCAACGCGATCGTCCGGCGTCGTCACTTCGCTGAAGTCGACCGCGACGTCCTCGTCGACGAGGTGGGCCGTCGCGAACGGGGCCTGGCGCTCGACGTACGCGAGGTCGGTCGAGGCGTGCGCGAACAGGCAGTCGCCGTTCGACAGCAGGAAGTTGAAGGTGCCGTGCTTCGCGACCTCGGTAGCCCAGTCGCGGACGACCGCGAAGAGCGCCGCGACGTCCGGCGCGTGATCGCCGAAGCGCGCACGCAGCGTCTGCATCAGATGGCAGAACGCGCGCTCGCTGTCGGTCCCGCCGACCGGCAGGCACATGCCATCGAGCGGCGGATCGAAATCCTCGAGGGAACCGTTGTGCGCGAAGATCCAGTAGCGCCCCCACAGTTCGCGCATGAACGGATGCGTGTTCTCGAGCGCGACGCGGCCGTGCGTCGCCTTGCGGATGTGCGCGATGACGTTCATCGACCGGATCGGGTAGCTGCGCACGAGCTGCGCGACGGGCGACTGGACGGCCGGCTCCGGATCGAGGAAGACGCGGCAGCCGCGGCCCTCGAAGAACGCGATGCCCCAGCCGTCGGCGTGGTGGTCCGTGCCGCCGCCCCGCTGCTGGAAGCCGGTGAACGAGAAGCAGATGTCCGTGGGCACATTGCAGTTCATGCCGAGGAGCTGGCACATGATGGCGACTCGCGGGAGGGATGCCCCGATTATCGGCGATCGCGGTGGCGCGGGGCAGGGCGTCCGGTGGCGCCGACCCCGTCGCTGGCTCGATGGTCTTCATGCCCGACGGCTATTTCGTAATTCCCGCCACGCGCTGTTCCCGTCCGGTCCGCTGCGGTAGCCTCGCGGTGCCCTGCGTCACGGTCATCGATCGTGCCGCGCATTCCACAACGTCGAGAGGAGTCTCCACCCCATGAAGATCGCGAACAGCGTCACGGAACTGATCGGCGGCACACCGCTGGTCCGGTTGAACCGCGTCACGGAAGGATGTGTCGCGCAGGTCGCCGCGAAGCTCGAGTTCATGAATCCGGCCCACAGCGTGAAGGACCGGATCGGCCTCTCGATGATCGATGCCGCCGAGCGGGCCGGCTACATGAAACCCGACACGATCATCCTCGAGCCGACGAGCGGCAACACCGGCATCGGGCTCGCGATGGTCTGCGCCGCGCGCGGCTACAAGCTCACGATCGTGATGCCCGAGACGATGAGCAAGGAGCGCCGCGCGCTGCTCCGCGCGTACGGTGCCGAGCTGATCCTGACGCCCGGCCCCGACGGCATGGGCGGCGCGATCCGCAAGGCCGAGGAACTCGCCGCGTCGGACCCGCGCTACCTGATCCCGCAGCAGTTCGCGAACGCGGCGAACCCGGAGATCCACCGGAAGACGACGGCCGAGGAGATCTGGAAAGACACCGATGGCCAGGTCGACTTCCTCGTGTCCGGCATCGGGACCGGCGGCACGATCACGGGTGTCGGCGAGGTCATCAAGGCGCGCAAGCCGGGCTTCCGCTGCATTGCCGTCGAACCCGAGGCGTCGCCGGTGCTGTCGGGCGGCCAGAAGGGTCCGCACCCGATCCAGGGCATCGGCGCCGGCTTCGTGCCGGCCGTGCTCAACACGAAGATCTACGACGAGGTGATCCGGGTCTCGAACGACGACACGTTCGCGATGGCGCGCCGGATGGCGAAGGAGGAGGGGTTGCTCGTCGGCATCTCGTCCGGCGCCGCCGTGACAGCCGCCGTGCAACTGGCGAAGCGGCCCGAGAACGCCGGCAAGTTGATCGTCGTGATCATCCCGTCGTTCGGCGAGCGCTACATCAGCACGAAGCTGTTCGAAGGTCTGCTGGACTGAGGACAGCGCGCGGTGCGGTCGCATCGGCGGCCGTGCCGTGGCGGCATCGCGACGCGCGGATCAGCGATCGCGCTTCGCGCTGCCGCAGCCGTTGCACGACGGGCAGGCGGATGCGCAGCCGGGCGCCGCGACCGACGCAGATGCTGCCGTGCGTCGCCGCCAGACGCGTGGCAGATAACGCCGCGCCACGTGGAAGGCCGCGAGCGAGACGATGAGGGCGACGAGCAGCGTGTCGAGCATCGTCGTCACCCGGCCATCGCGAGCGCGATGCGATACGTGATGAACGACGCGAGGTAGGCGAGCGCGAAGAGATACGCCGCCATCGCGATCGGGTAGGTCCAGCTGTTGGTCTCGCGCTTCACGACGCCGAGCGTCGAGATGCACTGCGGGGCGAACACGTACCACGCGAGCAGCGACATCGCCGTCGGCAGCCCCCACGTCTGCGCGATGACCGGCACGAGCGACGCCGAGAGATCCTCGCCCCCCTGCGACAGTGCGTAGACGGTGCCGAGCGCGCCGACCGCGACCTCGCGCGCAGCGAGTCCGGGCACGAGCGCGATCGAGATCTGCCAGTTGAACCCGATGGGCGCGAAGATCACTTCGAGCCAGCGTCCGATCGTGCCGGCGAAGCTGTAGGCGATCGCGGGGCCGGTCGCGCCGGGGGGCGGGCTCGGGAACGTGCTCAGGAACCACAGCAGGATCATCAGCGACAGGATGATTCCGCCGACGCGCGTGAGGAAGATGCGGGCGCGCTCCCAGAGGCCGATCGCGAGGTTGCGCAGGTGCGGCCAGTGGTAGTCGGGGAGTTCCATCAGCAGCGGCTGGATGCTGTCGCGGGCGCCGGCCCATTTCGCGACGAAGCCGACGGCGATCGCGCTCGCGACCCCGGCGATGTACAGCGCGAACAGCACGATGCCCTGAAGGTTGAAGACGCCGGCGACGGTGCGGGCCGGGATGAACGCCGCGATGATCAGCGCGTACACCGGGATCCGGGCGGAGCACGTCATCAGCGGCGCGATCATGATCGTCACGATGCGCTCGCGCGGGTTCTGGATCGTCCGTGTCGCCATGATCCCGGGGACGGCGCACGCGAAGCTGGACAGCAGCGGGATGAAGGCGCGGCCCGACAGGCCGACCTTGCCCATCAGGTGGTCGAGCAGGAAGGCGGCGCGCGGCAGGTAGCCGCTCTCCTCCAGCGCGAGGATGAACAGGAACAGGATCAGGATCTGCGGCAGGAACACGAGCACGCTGCCCGTGCCGCCGATGACGCCTTCGACCAGCAGGCTGCGCAGCAGGCCGGCCGGCAGGAAGCGCGTGACCTGCTCGCCGGTCCAGGCGACGCCGGCCTCGATCATGTCCATCGGCACCTCGGCCCAGCTGAACACGGCCTGGAACACGAGGAACAGCACGGCCGCGAGGATCAGCGGTCCGGCGAACGGATGCAGCAGCACGCGGTCGAGCTTCTCGGTGCGGCCGTGCTGCGTCGCGGGTTCGTGGACGCACGCGTCGACGATCCGGCGGACTTCGCGCGCGGCTTCCGCGGGCGTCGGTGCCGCCGTCGTCGCGGCCGCGACCGGTTGCGCGTCGCGCTGGTGGAAGCGTTCGAGCACATCGAGCAGCGCACGTTCTCCGCCGGCACGCACCGCGACGGTCTCGACGACGGGCAGGCCCAGCATCGCGGAGAGCTTCGGCACGTCGATCTCGACGCCGCGGCGCCGGGCGACGTCGGCCATGTTCAGCGCGACGACCATCGGCAGGCCGAGGCGCGCGACCTCGAGCACCATCCGCAGGTTGAGCGTCAGGTTGGTGGCGTCGACGACGCAGATGATGCCGTCCGGGACGGTCTCGTCGGGCCGGCGTCCGAGCAGGACGTCGCGGGTGACCGCCTCGTCGGGCGTCGCGGCCGTGAGGCTGTAGGCGCCGGGCAGATCGACGACGCGCCAGGTCCGGCCGGTCGGGGACACGAATCGGCCTTCCTTGCGTTCGACCGTCACGCCGGCGTAGTTCGCGACCTTCTGGCGCGCGCCGGTGAGCCGGTTGAACAGCGCGGTCTTGCCGCAGTTGGGCTTGCCGACGAGGGCGAGTGTCAGGGGGGCGGCCGTGTTCATGGCAGCGGGTCCGGGGAGACCTCGATGAGCGCAGCCTCGAAGCGGCGCAGCGCGAACGTGGCCTTGCCGATGCGGACCGCGATGGGGTCGCCGGAGGGATAGCCGGTTGCGACGACTCGCACCGGTTCGCCGGGCAGGAAACCCAGTTCCATGAGTCGCTGGATGTGCTCGGCCATGGCCGGACCGGCGTCTTCCCGGATCGCCGTGATGGTGGCGGCACGGTTGCGCGGAAGACTGGCGAGCGTCACACCACCGGACGGTGTCGATGCGGGGTGTGGCACGGGATGTCGGCTGAGTGAATGCAAATCGTTCTCATCGTAGCGCAGTCGCTCTGCGAGTGTCGATGACGACCGATGGTTCCGCGACGATGGTGCGGCGGGACGCGGTTGCCGGATGGCGGCTGCCGTCTGGTGGCCGGTTGCCGCTGTCCTCAAGGTGCGTCGGACGCGCGTCGTTAAGGGGCCGATCCGCCACATGAGTGCGGCCATCAGGCACCAGTCATGAATCCAGTCCAGACCGAAACCGAAACATCGCGCCCCCTGCCGGAGGCGCGTGGCAGCGTCCTGCCCTGGACCTGGATCGTCCTGGGCCTGTGTCTTTCTGCGATCGCGTGGTGGTGGTGGCAGTCGGATCGGGCACGCGACGCATCGCTGCAGGGGAAGATCGAGCAGCAGGCGATCGAATCGACGACCCAGGTGGTCGAGCGCATGCGGGCCTACGAAGGGCTGCTCGCCGGGCTCTCGGGATTCGTCACGTATTCGGCCGAGGTGGAGCGTGGCAAGTGGGACGGCTACGTGCGACGGGTCGATCCGTTCGATCGCTTCCCCGGGACCGACGTGGTCGGGTTCGCGAAGTTCGTCAGCGGCAAGGGCGGGAACCCGCAGGCGCCGATCACGCTGCTCGGAGTGCGGTCGCCGGACATGGTGTCGCCGGTCGGGCACGATGTCATGGCCGACGTTGCCCGGCGCGACGCACTGCTGCGGGCCGGTGAATCCGGGTCGAACATCGTCACGTCGCCGGTGAAGCTGCTGACCGCTCCCGACCGGAGCGACGGTGCCATCGGTCAGGTCATCTATGCCCCCGTCTACCGGTCGGGGGTGCGTCTCGATACGGCGGCCGAGCGCACTGCGGCGCTGAAGGGTTGGGTGTTCCTCGGATACCGCCTGGACAACATGCTCGAGGCACTCTGGGGCGCGCCGCCGCCGGGGCTCGTCGTCCGGGTCTGGGATCGCGTTGCGTGGCCCTCCGCGCCGGTGTTCACGTCGGGCCTCCCGGGGGCCGTGAACCGCCACATCGTCGCGCGCACCCGGCGCACGCTCTCGTTCGGCGGCCGGACCTTCGAGGTGGAGTTCCTGGCCGGCCCCGAGTTCATTCCCGTGGCGGATCGCGCTGCCTGGAACGGCATCCTGATCGCCGGCCTCATCGCGATGGTGGCGCTCGTCGCCCTGCTCTGGAGCCTGACGCGCCGCCGCGACCTCGCCTTCGCCGAAGCCGCACGCATCACCGAGCACCTCCGCGCCACGACGGCCGAGATGCAGACGATCCACGACCACTCGCCGCTCGGGCTGTTCCGCCTCGACATCCGCGACATGCGCGTGCGCTTCAACGCGCGCTCGCTGCGCTTCCTCGGGACCGTCGATGCCGAGGTGAGCCTGGAAGACTGGCTGCAGCGGACGCACGAGGACGACACCGATCGCCTCCGGACGGCATGGCAGCGCGCGGCCCGGACCGGAGAGGAACTCTCCATCGAGTTCCGCGTGCGCCGCAACGACGGCGACGTGGCCTGGATCGCGATGAACGCCGCGCCCGTCCCGGCGCCCGGCGGACTCTCCGGCTACGTCGGCACGCTCGAGGACTGCACGCGACGCAAGGAAGATGCACTGACGGTCGAGCGCGGCCGGCAGTTTCTCGATGCCGTGCTCGATGCGCTGCCCGTCGTCGTGTTCGTCAAGGACGAGGCCCACCGGATCGTCGCTGCCAACCGCCTCGCGTGCGAACTGCTCGGCAGGCCGCGCGACGCCGTCGTGGGCCGCGTCGACAGCGAGCTGTTCGGCGCCGCCGCCGCGCAGACCTTCCGCACGCAGGACCTGCAGACGCTCGCGTCCGGCGAGACGTTCTTCGTCGAGGAGACGATGGCCGATCGCGACGGCGCGGAGCAGTGGATGCTGAAGAGCAAGCGTGCCGTGTCGGTCGACGACGGCACGCGCTTCATCGTGGTCGCGTCGCTCAACATCACCGATCGCAAACGTGCCGAACTGGAGGCGCGCCGCAGCCGCGAGTTCGCCCGCGAGATCCTGAACTCCGTGCCGCAGCCGCTG
Source organism: Pseudomonadota bacterium (assembly GCA_963205165.1). GTDB lineage: Bacteria > Pseudomonadota > Gammaproteobacteria > Burkholderiales. The sequence goes on from CAUJJX010000407.1 coordinate 11,779, forward strand.
TTCGTCAAGGACGAGACACATCGCTGGATCATGGTGAACGAGCCGTTCTGCGAACTCGTGGGGCGGTCGTCCACGGAACTGATCGGTCGTACCGACTTCGACATCCTGCCCGCCGACTGGGCCGTGGAGTCGTTCCGCCAGGACGACGAGGCGATGGCATCCGAGTCGGCGCTCCGGTGGGAAAGCTCCCTCCGGGACTTCGACGGCGGCGATCGCTGGGTCGTGCGCACGAAGCGCGGCGTGCGCCTCGCGGACGGGTCGCGGTACGTCGTGGGTGTCGTCACCGACACGACGGCGCTGAAGCGGGCCGCAGTCGAGACCGAGCAGAGCCGTGCGTTCCTGACGGCGGTCCTGAACGCGCTGCCGAGCCCGGTGTTCGTCAAGGACAGCGAGTTCCGTTTCGTGCTGGTCAACGACGTGGCGAACCGCAACACCGGCGTCGAGGTCGGTGATCTCATCGGCAAGACCGACGCCGACATCCTGAACGCCGAGCAGACGATCCGCTACCGGATCGAGGACGAGGCCGTCATGGCAAGCGGTCAGCCGCTGTCGTTCCAGGAAACCCGGACCGGGCCGGACGGGTCCGTCATCAACTGGTTCAAGACGAAGCACGCCGTCACGCTCGCGGACGGATCGAGGTTCCTCGTCGGCATGATGACCGACGTCACCCGCCTCCAGGAGGTGCAGGACGCGTTGCAGCACAACGAGAGCCGTCTCTCGACACTCAACACGATCGCCGAGGCGATGGCGCGCGGTGCGTCGCTGGACGACGTGCTCGACACCGTCGTCGAGAGCCTCGGTCGGGCCTGCAACGGCGCGCGCGCGCATTACTTCCGCATCGACGGGAACACGCGCATGACGCGTGCGTTCTCGACGCGCAACGGATTCGCCGATCTGCCGGGTTGCGAGGGGTTCGATCTGGCGACGATGCCTGTCTACCGGGAGGGACTCGACGCCGCCGAGGCGCTCGTGTCCGAGGACGCCCGGAAGGATCCGCGCTTCTCCGGCTTCGGCGAAGGCGCGGCCTGCGACCTCGGCGCGATCATCGACGTGCCGCTGCGATTCCACGGCCAGCTGGCGGGCGTGCTGCGCCTCGATGCGCCGACGCCGCGCCGCTGGTCCGATCACGAACGCCAGACCGTCACCGAGGCCGCCGAGTACGTGTCGGTCGCACTGCTTCAGGACGCCGCCGCGCGCGAACGGCGCATCGCCGAGCTGGCGCTGCGCGAGAGCGAGACCCGCGTCCGGCTGGTCAACCTCGTGTCGCGCCGCGTGGTGGAAGGCGACCACGTCTACAACGTGCTCGAACGCTCGGTCGACGAACTCCAGTCGGGCTTCCCCCGCGCACGCGTCACGTACTGGAGTCTCGACGAGGCGCAGACGCTGACCGCCATCTGCTGCAGCGCGCCCGCCGGGACGGACAACATCGTCGGCCAGCGCATCGATCCGCAGCAGGATGCGACGTGGGCGGAGAGCCTCCGCCAGAATCGTCCCGTGGCCTTTGCCGACCTCCACGCGGAACTGCCGATGTATCAGTCGAGCGAACTCACGATCGCCGCGGGTGCGCAGAGCCTGCTGGTGGTTCCGCTGATCCGGTCCGGCCAGCTGCTCGGTGCGCTGAGCCTGTCGGAGTCCGAGTCGCGCATCTGGTCCGAGCACGAGGTCGCGATGATGACCGAGATCGCCGACGCGCTCGCCGTGGCCGTGCTGAGCGCGAACACCGAACAGGAACGGCGCAACGCGGAGACGGCACTGCGGGAAAGCGAGGCGCGGTTCCGCGGGCTGACCGAACTGTCGTCCGACTGGTTCTGGGAGCAGGACGCCGCGTTCCGCTTCACGCTGGTGTCGCAGGGCGCCGAGGGCAAGGAGGCCGCGATGCCTGCCGACATGATCGGACGCACCCGCTGGGAGGCCGGTCGTCCGCTGCCGCCGGACGGAGACCCCGACTGGTCGCAGCATCGCGCCGTCCTCGAGGCTCACGAGCCGTATCACGATCTCACGTTCCGCTGCGTGCGGGACGACGGCGAGATCCGCGTCCTCAGCGTGAGCGGCCAGCCGCTGTTCGATGCCTTCGAGGAATTCTGCGGCTACCGCGGGATCGGGCGCGACATCACCGACGAGACGCGGGTGCATGCCGAACTGCGCGATCACCGCGACAACCTCCAGTCGCTGGTGCTGAGCCGGACCAGCGAACTGATGATCGCGAAGGACAACGCCGAGGCGGCGAACCGCGCGAAGTCGGAGTTCCTGGCGAACATGTCGCACGAGCTGCGCACGCCGATGCACGCGATCCTGTCGTTCTCGAAGCTCGGCCTCGACAAGATCGCGGGCGGCAATGTCGCGGTGGACAAGCTCGACGGCTATCTGAACCGCATCGACCAGAGCGGCCGGCGCCTGCTCGGCCTGCTCAACGATCTGCTCGACCTCGCGAAGCTCGAGTCCGGGAAGATGAACTACGAGTTCGGCATGGCCGATTTCGGCGGGGTCGTCGCGAGCAGCCTCTCGGAGCTGGAGGCCGTCATCAACCGCGGTGGTCTGCAGGTCGTATGCGACTACCGCGTGCGCGATCTCATCGTGTGGTGCGATCCGCTGCGCGTCGGCCAGGTGATCCGCAACCTGCTGTCGAACGCCGTGAAGTTCACGCCGCCGGGGAAGAAGGTCACGGTGCAGATCACCGACACGCTGCTGCCCGGCGGACGTCGTCAGGACGACGGCTTCGTGTCCGCGATCGAGGTGCAGGTCATCGACCAGGGCGTCGGCATTCCGGACGACGAGCTCGAGGACATCTTCGACAAGTTCGTCCAGAGCAGCAAGACGAAGAGCGGCGCGGGCGGCACCGGGCTCGGCCTCGCGATCACCCGCGAGATCGTCGAGCAGCACGGCGGCACGATCCGCGCGACCACCGCGCCGGGAGGCGGCGCCATCTTCACGTTCACGCTGCGCCGCGAACCGCTCGCCGTCGCTATGGAACGCGCCGGCCAGGCGATCCCCGGCCAGGGCGCGCAGGTGCGCCCCGAGCTGCTCCAGTAGGTCGCGCCGCCCGGATCGCTGCGGACCGGTCCGCGCAGCGCATCGCGATGCCGGGACGTTCGCGGGTATCCTCGAACGCGATCCGCGCGTCCCACCGGTGCACCACCATGACTGTCGTCCAGCGTCTTCTCGTACTCGCCTTCTGCACGGCACTCGCGGCGCCGGCACTCGCCGACGCGCCGCGCGTGATCCAGTGGTCCGACCTCGTGCCGAAGGGCACCGTCGCGGAGAACCCTTTCGCAAAACTCGACCGCGCCCAGCTGCAGGCGCTGTCGGATGTCGCGGCCGTCCGCGACCGCAGGGCGAAGGGCGACAAGTCGCTGTCGGCCGCCGATCTCGCCGTTGAGCAGAACACGGTGCGGCGACTCGAACAGGCGGGCGTGGATGTCGACGGGCTGCTCGCGAAACGGCGTGCGATCTCGGAACACCGCACGGCCGCGCAGGTGAATCCGCTGCTCGACGGACTGACGGTGCGGCTCCCCGGGTACGTGCTGCCGCTCGAGATCACGGGGCGCAAGGTCACGGAGTTCCTGCTGGTGCCGTGGGTCGGTGCGTGCATCCACACGCCGCCGCCGCCGCCCAATCAGATCGTCCATGTGAAGACCGACACGCCGTTCGAACTCACCGGACTCTTCATGCCGGTGTGGATCACGGGACGCCTGTCGACCGGTGCGACGAAGCGGTCGCTGTACCTCGTGGACGGCACGTCGGACATCGACATCGGGTACACGGTGAAGGCGAGCCGCGTGGAGCCCTACAGCCAGTAGGGCTCGTTCGAAAGGATCGGGTGCGGGGCGGGGTTCACCCGCGCGGACCGCGATCGAGCATCGGCGGGGTCCGCGGCGTTCGCGTAGCGCGACGCGCCCTGATCGTTGCGGCTACTTGAAGGCGGGCAGCGCCGCCGTCGCCGTCCCGGTCGGCTGCCCGGGGATGTCCTCGTGGGGCGCCGGCTTGTTCATGACGACGCTGACGCGCAGGTGCTCGACGCCGGGTTCCTGCACGTCGACCCGCAGCGACGCGATCGCGCGGAACTTCAGCTCGGGCGAATACCAGATGGTCAGCGTGCTCTTCGCGCCGTCTGTCGTGACCTTGGCGACGATGAAGGCACTCGCGATCTGGTTCCAGGCGTTCTTCAGCGTCGCGAACGAGGTCGTGAACATCGGCTCGCCGTCGAGTTCCAGCGTGACCCACGTCTGATCGTTCACGCCGCCCAGTTTCTCGACGGTCGCGGCGCGGAACCAGCCGACGCCGATGATCTGCATCGAGGTGCGCTCGCCTTCGGGCGTGGCGTCGACGTTCTTCTCGATCGTGACGGCCTCGCCGCGGACGGCGCCCTCGACGCACGCGCCCGCGGACAACGGCATCGCGAACGAGGCGGCAACGAGGCAGGACAGCAGGCGGGCGGGCAGGGCGGTCATCGCGAATCTCCGGCGGCATCGGGATCGATGCAGGACTGCGGTCGATGCTAAACCGGATGGCCCCCGATCACACCACGCACTGCTGCGACCTGCATTGCCGGCGTCGTCTCGTCGAGATCGTGGCGCGCATCCGATGCGTGGCGATCCGGCGATCGAACGGTGTGCGCTTCCCGCGCGGCTGCCCGGACGATGTTCGCATCGCAGCCGGCGGATCGAGGCTTCGTCGCGTGCGCTCGATCGGCTACCCTGACTCGACCGGTCCCGGATCCGAGCCGCCATGTCCCGTTTCACGCGTTCCTTCGAACATCTGCCGCGCGGTGTCTGGGCACTCGGTGCGGCGTCGCTGCTGATGGATGTCTCGTCCGAACTCGTGCACAGCCTGCTGCCGGTGTTCCTCACGGCCTCGCTCGGCATGAGCGTCGCGGTGGTCGGCATGATCGAGGGGATCGCCGAGGCGACAGCGTCGATCACGAAGCTCTTCTCCGGTGCGCTGTCCGATCGAATCGGCCGCCGCAAGCCGCTCGTGCTGCTCGGCTACGGGTTTTCCGCGCTGACGAAGCCGCTGTTCCCGCTCGCCTCCGGTGTCGGACTGATCGTGACCGCACGCTTCGTCGATCGCATCGGCAAGGGCATCCGCGGGGCGCCGCGCGACGCGCTCATCGCCGACATCACGCCCGTCGAACTGCGCGGCCGCGCCTACGGATTGCGCCAGGCGCTCGATTCGGTCGGCGCGTTCCTCGGACCGCTGATCGCGCTCGGCCTGCTCGCCGGACTCGCGTGGTCCGTGACGGCGGCCTTCTGGATCGCCGTGATCCCCGCGGCGCTCGCCGTCCTCGCGATCGCAGTGTTCGTCCGCGAACCGGAGTTCGTCGCGACGCCGGTCCGGCGTGTTCCGTTGTCGCGCACCGAACTGGCGCGACTGCCGGCTGCGTTCTGGCGCGTCGTGCTGTTCGCCGGCGTGCTCACGCTCGCGCGATTCAGCGACGCCTTCCTCGTGCTGCGCGCGCAGAGCGTCGGGACACCCGTCGCGTGGATTCCCGTCGTGATGATCGTGATGAACGTCGTCTATGCCGGCGCCGCGTATCCCGCGGGGGTCGCCGCCGACCGGATGAGCCGGCGCGCGCTGCTCGGCTGGGGCGTCGCGTTGCTGATCGCGGCGGATGTCGTCCTCGCGTTCGCCGACGCGCTGCCCGTCGTGATGGCGGGCGTCGTGCTGTGGGGTTTCCACATGGCCATCACGAACGGCCTGCTGTCCGCGCTCGTTGCCGACTGCGCACCGCCCGACCTGCGCGGGACGGCGTTCGGTGTGTTCCACCTGGCGAGCGGCGTCTTCCTGCTGCTGGCCAGCGGACTCGCCGGCATGCTGTGGTCGACGTTCGGACCCGGTGCGACCTTCGCGGCGGGGGCGGTCTTCACGGCGATCGCCGGTGCCGGATTGATCGTCGGGGCACGACGGAATCGCGCCTGACCCGTGCCTGCGGAACAACGTGCCGCCTACAATCCGCGCTCCCTCCGCGACCGGATGTCTTCCATGCAGAACGAACTCCTCGACCAGGCCGTGCAGTTCGCGATCGATCACGAGACCACGTGGACCCGCGAGATCGGCGCCGGCTGGGGCATCCACCATCTCGACCCGGCGCCGTGGAATGTCCTGCGCGGCCCGGTGCACGCGCGCGGTCCGGTGTCCGGGACGATCGTCGTCGACGGACGCACCGTCGTTTCCTGGGGCGAGCCGGACCGGCCGGATCTCACGTTCAGCGTCGCGAAGACCTACCTCGCGCTGCTCGCCGGCGTCGCGCACGACCGCGGGCTGCTGCCGGATGTGAACGAACCCGTCGGTGCGCGCGTCCGCGGCATCGGCTTCGACAGCGGACGCAACGCCGCCGTCACTTGGGAGCACCTGCTGCAGCAGACGAGCGAATGGGAAGGCGAATGCTTCGGCCTGCCCGACCAGGTCGACCGCTATCGCACGCTGCAATTCCAGGGCGCGACGGCCGCCGGCCGCAAGGGCGATGCACGTCCGCTGCAGGCGCCGGGCACGTTCTGGGAATACAACGACGTGCGCATCAACCAGCTCTCGCTCGCGCTGCTGCACCTGTTCGGGCGTCCGCTGCCGGAGGTGTTCCGCGAGTCGGTGATGCAGCCGATCGGTGCGAGCGACGACTGGCGCTGGGTCGGCTACGACGATGCGTGGACCGAGATCGGCGGGCGTCGCGTCCAGTCGGTGCCGGGCGGGACGCACTGGGGTGGTGGCATCTCGATCGGGAGCCGCGATCAGGCGAAGGTGGGACAGCTGCTGCTCGACGACGGTCGTGCGAACAGCCGGCAGGTCATCTCCACCGGGTGGATGGAACGCATGCGCACGCCGTGCGCGATCGCACCGTTCTACGGCTACCTGCTCTGGCTGAACCACGAACGCCGCGTCTTCCCGAGCGCGCCCGCATCGAGCCGCTTCGCGATCGGCGCCGGGAGTTCGTTCACGTGGATCGAGCCGGAGCGGCGCATGGTCGTCGTCGTCCGCTGGATCGAGGCCGACCACGCAGACGGATTCTTCGGGCGCGTGCTGCAGGCCGTCGACGCCGCGTGACCCGCCGACCCACCATCGACATCCCTCGTCTCCGGACTCGAATCATGAAGCGTCTGCTCGCATCACTCGGCCTTGCCTGCGTCCTGTCCCCGATCGCGGCGTCGGCTGCCGACGGCGTGCGCGTGTGCCTCAACTGGGCGCCCGGCGCCGATCACGTCCCGCTGTACGCGGCGCGGCAGCAAGGGGCATTCGCCGATGCCGATCTCGCCGTCGACCTCCGGCCCGGGGGTGGATCGGGTGACGCGATCGCGAAGCTGGCGTCCGGGGAATGCGAAGTCGCCGTCGCCGACTTCTCGGCCGTCATCGCGGCACGCGCACGCGGCACGAAGGTCGTGGCCACGTTCGCGTTCATGGCGGATTCCCCGCTCGCGTTCTATTCGATCGACGGTGCGCCGCTGGCTTCGCCTGGCGACGTGCAGGCGCGCCGGCTCGCCGCCGATCCGAAGGAACTCGCCCGACGACTCTGGCCGCGTTTCGCGAACCTGAATGGCGTCGCGGCGGATGCGGTCACGTGGGTCGACCGCCCGAACAACGCGAAGGTCGATGCGCTCGCGAAGGGCGAGGTCGATGTCGCGACCAACACCTTCTATCACCATCGCGCGGAGTTCGAGCACGCGTTCGGCGATCGGCTGCTCGTGCTGTGGTGGCGGGACTTCGGCCTGAACCCGTACGGGAACGTGCTCGTCGCGCGCGACGGTGATCTCGATGCGGCATGGCTCGCGCGCCTCGTGCCGATCGTCCAGCGTGCGGCGGCCGGGTGTGTCCGCGACGGCGCGCCGTGCCTCGCGGCGCTGCTGGGCGCGAATCCGCATCTCGACGCCGGGCAGGAAACCGGCAAGTGGCGTGCGATGCAACCGCTGCTCGGTCCGCAGCGACTCCGCGGAACCACGCTCGGTGCGTTCGACGCCAGGCGGCTTGCAGACGGCCTGGCGGACCCCGCGGCGGTCGATGCGGCAACGCTGTCCGCGGCCGCGACGAACCGGCTCCTCGACACGTCGATCGTCGTGCCCTGAAAGCGGATTCGCACCGCACTCCCGACGCGCGCGAAGATGGCGTGCGGCGCGGCGATGGTGCGTCGTCCGTGCGGCCGCGGTGTCCCGTGACGGTGCGTGCGGCGCTATCCGGCTGAATTCGTTCGTTGTCGTGGCGCGCCGGATCGGTGCGCTGCATGGGTCCCCGATTTGCAGATGGCATGGGCGGGACGGCGCGCATTGCGCCTCTCCTCGAACCCACCAGAGGACGACCATGGACGGCCATCGCCACTGCTGCAACGACCCGCATCACCAGCACGACTTCCCCACCGACCTGAAGCCGGAGGAACTGCGCGAGCCGGCGAGTCCGGCGCGACGAGGCTTCTTCCGCGGTGCCCTCGCGAGCGGCGCGGCGACGGCGCTCGGTGGTCTCGGCGCGGCGTCGCTCGCGCACGCGCAGACCGAGGTCGGTCGCAGCACGCTGTCGCACTATCACATTCCCGCGACGGCCGAGACGGTGCACTGGGGCTACTTCAGCAAGTTGCTGAAACCGGCCGTCGAGGTGCAGTCCGGGGACTTCGTGACGGTCGAGACGCTGACGCACCACGCCAACGACGACGCGGAACGGATGATCAAGGGCGATCCGGGCGCCGAGAGCGTCTACTTCTGGGACAAGACCCGGAAGGGCGTGGACCGCCGCGGTGCTGGCCCGATGGACGCGTCGCTGTTCGGGCGCGGCGCCGGCGAAGGCCTCGGCGTGCACATCTGCACCGGTCCGGTCGCGGTGGCCGGTGCCGAGCCGGGCGACGTGCTCGAGGTGCGCATCCTGGACGTGCGTCCGCGGCCCAGCGCCGGGTTCAAGGGGAAGAGCTTCGGCAGCAACGCGGCGGCGTGGTGGGGCTTCCACTTCAACGATCTCATGGAGGAACCGAAGAACCGCGAGGTCATCACGATCTACGAGGTCGACGCGACGGGCGAGCGCGACTGGGCACGCGCGATCTACAACTTCCGGTGGACGCCGCAGACCGATCCGTTCGGTGTCGTGCACAAGACCATCGACTACCCGGGCGTGCCGGTCGACCACGCGACGGTGAAGGAGAACTGGGGCGTGCTGAAGAACGTGCGGGTGCCGATCCGTCCGCACTTCGGCGTGATCGGGCTGGCGCCGAAGGAGGCGGACATCGTCGATTCGATCCCGCCTTCGTATACGGGCGGCAACATCGACAACTGGCGAATCGGCAAGGGCGCCACGATGTTCTTCCCGGTGGCGGTCGACGGGGCGCTGTTCTCGGTCGGCGACCCGCACGCATCGCAGGGCGACTCCGAACTCTGTGGCACGGCGATCGAGTGCTCGCTCACCGGCACGTTCCAGCTGATCCTCCACAAGAAGGCCGACCTCGTCGGCACGTCGATGGAGAGTCTCGACTACCCGCTGCTCGAGACGCAGACGGAGTACGTCCTGCACGGCTTCAGCTTCCCGAACTACCTCGAGCAACTCGGCGCGAAGGCGCAGTCGGAGATCTACGGAAAGTCGTCGGTGGACCTCGCGCTGAAGGACGCGTTCCGGAAGATGCGGCGCTTCCTGATGACGACGCAGGGGCTCACCGAGGACGAGGCAATCTCGCTGATGTCGGTGGCCGTGGACTTCGGGGTCACGCAGGTGGTGGACGGCAACTGGGGCGTTCACGCCGTCGTGAAGAAGGCGATCTTCACGGGCACCGAGGACTGAGGGCCGCCGACCCGGTCGACGTGCCGGACGTCGAGCGGACAAGAAAAAAGCCCGTTCCTTGCGGAACGGGCTTCGAAGCTACTGCTTGTCTTGCAGCGTGACGTCGCCGAAGGGAGACCCTCCGGCGAGTTCGCCGTTATGCCTTGACCGAGTTGCCCATCGGCAGATTGCGGATGCGCTTGCCGGTGGCCGCGTAGATCGCGTTGAAGAACGCCGGAGCGAACGGCGGAACGCCGGGTTCGCCCACGCCGCTCGACGGGACGTCGATGCCGGCCTCGATGATGTGCGTCCGGACGTCCATGGCGCCTTCACCGATCCGCAGGACGCGGTAGTCGTTGAAGTTGCCTTGTTCGACGCGGCCGTTCTTGAACGTGATCTCGGTGTACTTGGCGATGGACAGACCCATCACCGCGGCACCTTCGACCTGCGAACGGACACGCTCCGGGTTCACGATGAAGCCGGCGTCGATCGCCGTATCGACGCGGGGCACGGAAACCGAACCGTCCGCAGCGACTGCAACTTCGACCACGCTTGCGACGTAGGTCAGGAAGCTGCGCTGGACCGCGATACCGAGACCGTGACCGGCGGGGAGCTTGCGGCCCCAGCCGGCTTCCTTGGCGGCGCGCTCGACGACGCGGCGCAGACGGCCCGTGTCGATCGGGTACGTTTCCCAGGGGTCGCCGTAGTTCCAGAGCTCGCTCGTGACCGTCTTGCGCGGGTCGACGATGCGGGCCGGCCCGATCATCTCGAGCAGGAAGTCCTTCGGATCGCGACCGAGTTCGGCAGCCAGTTCCGCGACCATCGACTGCATGGCAAAGGCGTGCGGAATGTTGTTCACCGAACGGAACCAGCCGATACGCGTCTTGGAGACGGCTTCACCGGTTTCGAGGCGCAGGTTCGGCACGTCGAACGGCGTGTCGATCAGGCCCAGGCCGAGTTCGAGGGCGCTTTCACGCTTCGGATCCGGCATGAAGTTCGACATGAGCGACGGCGAGACGCTGCGATGACGCCAGGCGACGACCTTGTTGTTCTTGTCGAGACCGGCCGTGACGTGCTGGTACGACACCGAGTGGTAGAAGCCGTGGCGGATGTCGTCTTCACGCGTCCAGACGACCTTCACCGGCGTACCGCCCAGTTCGCGCGACAGGATCGCGGCTTCGAGTGCGAAGTCGCACTTCGACTTCCGGCCGAAACCGCCACCGAGCAGCGTGACGTTCACCGTGACATCGGCTTCCTTCATGCCGAGCAGGTTCGCGACGTCGCCGCGCGTGCCGCCGGGGCTCTGCACGCAGGCCCAGATCTCGGCCTTGCCGCCACCGACCTTGGCCGTGGCCGCGGGCGGTTCCATCGTGGCGTGGTGGCCGTGGGGGATGTAGTACTCGTGCGATACGACCTTGGCGGCACCGGCGAGCGCGCCGTCGATGTCACCTTCGTTACGCTCGATCTTGCCGGGCTTGCGGGCCTGTGCCGCCATGCCTTCCTTGAAGACGGCCGAGTCGTAGTCCTTGTTGGGACCATCGTTCCACTGGACGTTGAGTGCTTCGCGTCCGCGGAGGGCTGCCCACGTATTGTTCGCGATGACCGCGATGCCACCGAGGGGAGCGAACTTGGCCGGCGCGGGCGTCGCGGGGATCGCGACGACCTTGACGACACCCGGGACCTTCATGGCGGCATCGGCGTCCCACTTGGTTGCCTTGCCACCGACGACGGGCGGACGCGCGACGACGGCGAACTTCATGCCGGGGACAGCGATGTCCTGCGCGTACATCGCCTTGCCGGTCGTGATGTTGTGCAGGTCGGTGATCGGCACGTTGCCCTTGCCGATGTAGCGGAACTCGGCGGAGCTCTTCAGCGACAGGCTCTTCAGCGAGGGCGTGGGCAGCGCCGACGCGGCGACGGCGAGGTCACCGTAGCCGAGCGACTTGCCTGACGGCACGTGCACGACCTTGTGGTTCTGGGCGCGCACTTCGGTGTCCGGCACGCCCCACGTCAGGGCAGCCGCCTTCTCGAGCATCTGGCGAGCGGCAGCACCGCAGGCGCGCATCGGCTGGATGAAGTGACGGATGCTGCGCGAACCGTCGGTGTCCTGGTTGCCGTACTTCTGCTCATCACCAGGGGCCTGGATGATCTTGACCTTGGCCCAGTCGCATTCCATTTCGTCGGCGACGACCATCGGGAGGCTGGTGCGCGAGCCCGTGCCCATTTCCGAGCGATGCGTGACGATCGTCACGGTGCCGTCCGGGGAGATCGCGACGAACGTGTGCGGATCCCAGACGGTGCCGCCGGGCATGCCGCCCGCGCCGGTCGCGTACTGGTTGACCGAACCACCGTCGGCCAGCGCGTTGCGCGGCAGGGCCTGAACAGCGACGACCAGACCACCTGCGGCCACGACGCCTTTCAGGAGGTTGCGTCGGCTGACGTTCTCGACGATCGCCTTGCTTTCGAGGTTAACGGATTTCATCTCACGCCTCCTTCGACGCGGCCTTGACCGCCGCAAAAATCCGCTGGTAACAGCCGCAACGGCAGATGTTTCCGGACATCGTCGACTGGATTTCTTCGTCGGACGGCTTGGCCTTCTCGTTCAGCAGAGCAGCGCCCTGCATGATCTGGCCGGGCTGGCAGTAGCCGCACTGCGGGACGTTGTGGGCACGCCACGCTTTCTGCACCGGGTGATTGCCATCGGGCGAGAGGCCTTCGATCGTGGTGACGGCGTGACCGGCCACGTCGCTCATCGACGTGGCACAGGCGCGGACGGCCTTGCCATCGACGTGCACCGTGCAGGCACCGCACAGACCGACGCCGCACCCGAACTTGGTTCCGGTCAGCGCGAGTTCGTCGCGCAGGAACCAAAGCAGGGGCATCTGCGGATCGCCCTCGAATTTTCTATCCTGCTTATTGACCTTCAGTTGCATTTGTCCATCCTCCCGTCGCTTGTGAGGTAAGCCTTTCGGCTCTTCCGTCCGCGTGCGAACCCGCAAGTGCTTGGCAGGGCGACCACGTCAGACAGTGACCGACAATAACATAGGGTTTGCGCAGTTACGCATCATGTCCTGCGCCCATTTTCGGAGGGCAAAGTTCATGCGGCAGTGCGGTAAGGATCGTCGGGCCGCACGGATCCTGATGCGGGCTGCGCGCCCCTGGTCGCCCGGTGAACGTGCATGCCTTGGAAGCCCGCACGACCCCGAATGCGGGCAGGCAGACAGAGCCCGGTTGGTGGCGTTCCGGGATGTTCAGCGCTCGGTGAGTTCCGTAAACTTCGCCGGATTCCGGCCGCGAATGTTGCGGCGCCCACATACCCACCGAACCCGAAGTCGGCGCGCTGCGCGGTGTCATCGGCACCGGCGATCCGGCCCGCCTCCGCGGTGCCCGGGATCCGTTCCGCGATGGTCCCCCGGAGACAGCGTCGTCTTCGTGGTCAGGTGGCTGACTCGAACGAATCCGAATCCATGTCCGGCACGCTCTTCATCGTCAGTGCGCCCTCCGGCGCCGGCAAGACCAGTCTCGTGCGGGCGCTGCTCGCGGCCGATCCCGGGGTGCGGTTGTCGATCTCGCACACGACGCGTGCAATGCGGCCGGGTGAGGTCGACGGGCGCGACTACCATTTCGTCACGAAGGACACCTTCGACGCGATGCGTGCGCGCGGCGATTTCCTCGAGAGCGCCGAAGTGCACGGCAACTTCTACGCAACCTCCCGCGGGTGGATCGCCGAGCGCATGGCTGCCGGTGACGACATCCTGCTGGAGATCGACTGGCAGGGCGCCCTGCAGGTGCGGCGGATCATGTCCGAGGCCGTGGGGATCTTCGTGCTGCCGCCGTCGCTCGACGCGCTCGCAGAGCGCCTGGCGAACCGCGCGACCGATTCGCCGGACGTGATCGCGCGCCGGATGAGCGCTGCGCGGGCGGAGATCGGGCACGTGGGGGAGTTCGACTACGTTATCATCAACACCGAATTCGAAGACGCTGCCCGCGACCTGATCGCGATCGTCCGGGCCCGGCGTCTCCGACTGACGGCGCAACTCTCGCGTCACCGCCAACTGATCGATTCCATGAAGTGAGGCCTCCCCCATGGCACGCATTACCGTCGAAGACGCGCTGAACTACATCCCCAACCGTTTCGATCTGACGCTCGCCGCGACCTATCGCGCCCGCGAGATCGCCAACGGCGCCACGCCGCAGGTCGAGGCGAACAAGGACAAGCCGACCGTGATCGCCCTGCGCGAGATGGCCCTCGGCCTGATCGGCGTGGAGATCCTGCACCGAACGAAGCACTGAACCCTGCAGGGGCGCCCGTCCGGGGCGCTCCGCACCGCCGCCACGACACGTCGATTCCCATGGGCCACATGTCCAAACCCGAGGAACTGCTCCGACAGGCGGCGTGCTACCTCAAGCCGGACGACGTCTCGCAGCTCGAATCGGCGTTCCACTTCAGCGCCGAAGCCCACCACGGGCAGTTCCGCAAGTCCGGTGAACCCTACGTCTCCCATCCGCTCGCAGTCGCTGAAATCCTGACCGAGTGGCATCTCGACGCGCAGGCCCTGACAGCTGCGCTGCTGCACGACGTGATGGAGGACACCGAGGTCACGAAGGCGCAGATCGCGGACAAGTTCGGCCGGATGGTGGCCGACCTCGTCGATGGTGTCTCGAAACTTGACCGCATCGAGTTCGAGAGCCAGGAACACGCGCAGGCCGAGAATTTCCGCAAGATGGTGCTGGCGATGACCCGCGATGTCCGGGTCATACTCATCAAGCTCGCCGACCGCCTGCACAACATGCGCACGCTCGATGCGATGCATCCCGCGAAGCGGGCGCGCATCGCGCGCGAGACGATCGACATCTACGCGCCGATCGCGAACCGGCTCGGGCTGAACAGCCTCTTCCAGGAACTGCAGGAACTCTCGTTCCGCCATCTCTTTCCGGTGCGCTTCCGCGTGCTGTCGAAGGCGCTGGCGGCCGCGCGCGGCAACCGTCGCGAGGTCGTCCAGCGGATGCTCGAGGCGATCCGCGTGAGGCTCGCCGAGGCCGGCATCGAGGCCACGGTCAGTGGGCGCGAGAAGAACATCTACAGCATCTACAAGAAGATGCAGGAGAAGCACCTCACCTTCGCGCGGGTGCACGACATCTACGGATTCCGCGTCGTCGTCCAGGACGTGCCGTCCTGCTATGTCGCGATGGGTGCGCTGCACGGTCTCTACAAACCGATCCCGGGGAAGTTCAAGGACTACATCGCGATCCCCAAGACGAACGGTTACCAGTCCCTTCACACGACGCTGTTCGGACCGTTCGGCATGCCGCTCGAGGTGCAGATCCGGACCGTCGAGATGCACAAGCTGGCGGAGGCAGGTGTCGCGTCGCATTGGTTGTACAAGGCCAACGACGCCGAGCTGAATGCCCTCCAGCAGAAGACCCACCAGTGGCTCCAGAGCCTGCTCGAGATGCAGACGCAGAGCGGTTCGTCGATCGAGTTCCTCGAGCACCTGAAGGTCGATCTGTTCCCAGACGAGGTCTACGTCTTCACGCCCAAGGGCCGGATCATGTCGCTGCCCCACGGCGCGACGTGTGTGGACTTCGCGTACGCGGTGCACACCGACATCGGCAACCGCTGCATCTCGGCCAAGGTGAACGACGAGCTCGTGCCGCTGCGCACGGTGCTGCGCAACGGTGACCGCGTGGAGATCATCACGGCGGCCCACGCGAAGCCCAATCCGGCGTGGCTCAACTACGTCGTGACCGGCAAGGCGCGGTCGCACATCCGGCACTTCCTCAAGACGATGCAGTACGAGGAATCCGCGCATCTCGGCGAGCGGCTCCTCAACCAGGCCCTCGCTGCGTTGCAGACGCGGCACGACGAGATTCCGGAGTCGCGCTGGACCAAGCTGTTGAAGGATCGCAACGCGCACACGCGGCAGGAGGTCCTGGCGGACATCGGCCTCGGCAAGCTGCTCGCGTTCGTCGTGGCCCGGCGACTGCTCCAGCTCGGTGATCACGGGGAGGGCGAGTCGACCCGGCTGCCCGGTTCCGTCGTGATTCGCGGATCGGAGGGCATGGCGCTGCAACTGGCCAAGTGCTGTCACCCGATTCCGGGCGATCCGATCATCGGATTCATCAAGAAGGGGCAGGGGCTCGTCGTGCACACGCACGACTGTCCGGTGGCGCGGAAGACTCGTGGCGATCCCGACAAGTGGCTCGACGTCGAGTGGTCGCCCGACATCAATCGCCTGTTCGCCGTGAACATCCGGCTCGTGGTCTCGAACCAGCGTGGCGTGCTCGCGAAGCTCGCGGTCGAGATCGCGGAAGGCGGCGCGAACATCGACAACGTCAGTCTCGAGCCGGGCGACTCGAGCGAATACGCGAACGTGCACTTCACGATCCAGGTGAAGAGTCGCCCCCACCTCGCGGTGATCATGCGCGGGCTGCGAAGCATCCAGGAAGTCATCCGCATCACCCGGCTCAAGGGCTGACGGAGTCGGGCGGCCTCCCGTTGACGTGAGTCAACAGCGGGCTGCGTTCCGTTATCGAGAATCACGCCGCGGTCGTCGCGTGTGGGAGGCAGTCATCATGAAGAAGCATCTGGTCGGGTTGGTCCTTGCGATGTGTGTCGCGCCGTTGCCGGGAGCGTTCGCGCAATCGTCCGACGATGCGGCGGGCGACCTCCCGAAGGCCCCCGCGCGAAGCGAGCGACTCGACATCTACGGCGCTGGAATGTGTCACCAGTGCGAATGGCGCCCCCACGCGAAAGTCATGGCGGCGCAGGACCAGTGCGGCGTCGACGCGTCCGGCAAGGCCCGGGCAGGCGTGTTCGAGTGCGGCCGCAATCCGGCGTGCGACCCGGTCTGCAATTTCATGAGCTGCGAGTCGCAGTAGGTTTGCCGGGAGCCGGTTGCCGCGGCGCCAGTCGTCGCGGCACGGTTGATCCGGCCGGACTTCCCCTCACGCAGTTCGCGCCACGTGCGCCCCGCAGATCCACTGCATCGGTCTGACTCGCCCGCGCCTCGTGTTTTCTCCGCAGGGACTTCCCGTGCGTCGTGATATCGCGACGGGTCGGCTTCCTCGGGGGCGGATTCGCCGGCGTTCACGGGCTTTAGATTCTCTAGTGCATTGAACCGAAGCGGTATTTCCTTCGTGGCACGACCCTTGAATTAGTGGTCCTCGACTGCGCCCGAGTCCCCCGACAGGGTGCGGTCATTGGTCTAGTGGGACCTTCCGCCCGGCCGCCGCAACGGCCGGGCGGTCTTTTCGAGGTGCTGGACATGATCGGACATTCGGATCGCTCCCCGCGGCGCATGTCGCGCAACTTCACGGACCTGCGCAGCTTGCTGGTCCACGGTTTCGTCCTGCTGCTGATGCTGATCGGCATCGGCGGTCTGCTCTACAAATCCCTCCGGCCGGGCGGCTGGCTGTCGCGCTTTGCCGGCGGACTCATGGACGCCAGCGGCTGGGCTGCCCTCTTCGGGATCGGTGTGCTGCTCGGTTTCTCGTTGCTCGTGCGGGAGTGGCTCGACGATCCCGGCCGCAGCGGAAGTCGCGGTGATGTCCTGCTTTATGCCGCGATGGGCCTCGGGGTGTTCTTCGCGTTCGAGCTGCTCGTGAACGGTACGCTGTAGGCGATCGGCGACAGCGGATCTCAGCGGACCGTTGACGAGCGCCGCACCGGATTCAGCAGGGTTCCGAGGCCGCCGATCCGGCATTCGGCGACATCGCCATCCTCGATGACGACGGCGCCCGGAGTCCCGGTGGAAATGATGTCGCCGGGGAACAGTGTCATCACGTGCGAGTGGAATGCCACGAGCGTCGCCGGCGGGAACTGCATGTTCCGCACGACGTTCTCGCGATGCAGTCCGCCGTTCTTCCAGGTGCCGACATTCAGCGATGTGACGTCGGGTACTTCGTCGGGTGTGATCAGTTCCGGACCGAACGAGAAGAACGTGTCGAAGTTCTTCGAGCGAGTCAGGTAGCGCGGATTCTTCTGGAGGATGTCCTCGGCGGTCATGTCGAGGATGAGGCAGTAGCCCGCCACGTAGGACAGCGCGTCCGCTTCGCTCACCCGGCGGCACGTGCGTCCGATCACCACCCCCAGTTCGGCCTCGGCAGTCACGCGTTCGGATTCCGGCGGAAGCAGGATCGTGTCGCCGGGTCCGATGATCGTCTGGTCGCCCTTGATGAAGGACGCAGGCTGGTCCGGGTAGATCGCTTCGAGGTCTTTCGCGTGGTCGCTGTAGTTGAGCCCGATTCCCCAGATCTTGCGGGGGTGACGGTACAGCGGACCGAACTGCGGCGAGGCGATGATCCGGTCGGCCGGACACGCATCGGCGTCTGTCGCGAGCGTCGTCGAGAGTCCCCGGGTGATCAGCGCGAAGAGATCCGTCGGCCACGCGCGGCCCAGGTTTGCGTTGATGGCGCCGACCGGCACACAACCACGCGGCGTCATGACTGCCGCCTGTTCCCTGCCTTCATGAACGATCGTTGCCAGGCGCATTGGCCGACTCCCGGGTTTCGTGAACGATGACGAGCGGGATTATAGGAATCACCGGATCCGATGGCTCGGGGAATCGTCGGTGAGGCGGTATCGCGAAATAAAAAAAGGGCATGCCGATCGGCATGCCCTTCTTCTTCGAATCTTTGGTAGGCCGTGTAGGATTTGAACCTACGACCAATGGATTAAGAGTCACCTATTCCATAGTCCTACGGGATCCAGTGGCGAACGATGTATCGGAAACAACACGTTTACTTTCATCAAGTTAATTGACTTCATGGTCCGATACGGGCTAACGTGAATCGCTGAAATCCGGGCCAACATCGGTCACGGATCGGTCACGGTGAGCCATGAAGACGGACGAACTCAGGGACGCGCAGATCCGGGCGGCGAAGCCGCAGGCCCGGGAATACTGGATCACGGAGAGTCGGACGACGCGCAAGACGGGTGTTCTCTGCGTCCGCGTTTCGCCGGGTGGCGCGAAACGCTTCTATCTCCGGTACACGGCGCCCGACGGCGCCCGGGTTCGCCTCCCCATCGGTGCCTACGGCCCTGGCGGCATGACGCTCGCCGAGGCGCGAGACAAGGCGCGCGAACTCCAAGCGCTCCACCGGGTAGACGAAACACGGGACGTGCGTGCGCACCTTCGGGAGAAGGCGGAGGCGGGGCGGGCCGCGGTGGCAGAGGCCGCGCGTCTGCAGGCTGAAGAAGCGGCGCGGGCGGTGCGTGAGCGCGAGCAGGCCGAGCACTACACGCTCCGGAAGCTGCTGGATTCCTACGTCGAACACCTGCGCAAGGCCGGCAAGGTGTCTGCGCGCGACGCGCAAGGCATCTTCAAGCGCCACGTCTACGAGGCGTTCCCGGATCTCGCAGCGCGCCCGGCGGCGACGATCACTGCGAAGGATGTCGTGGTGGT
>CAUJJX010000408.1 GCA_963205165.1 Pseudomonadota bacterium
ATCACGCTGATGCCGCCGCGGATCAGCGTCGCGACGCAGATGTTGCCGCCCGCCTCGACCTTCAGCGAATCGAAGCGCTGGTAGCCGGGCAGGCCCGCGACGAGGCGGGCGCCGTGCGGCGACGGCCACGGATCGCGATGCACCTCGCCCTCGCCCGTGATGTCGAGCGCCCAGAGGCGGCTCGTCTCGGTCTCGGCGAAGTACAGCGTGCGGCCGTCCGGCGACAGCCCGATGCCGTTGGGCGTGATGATCGGGAACGCGATCTCGCGGATCAGGCTGCCGTCGGTGCGCGCGTAGTAGATCGCGCCGCGGTCCATCTGCCGGCCGTAGACCTTGCCGAGATCGGTGAACCACATGCCGCCCCGCCCATCGAGGACGATGTCGTTCGGCCCCTTCAGCGTGACGCCGTTGCATTCGGTGTAGAGCGTCGTGACGCCGCCGGTCTTCGGATCGACGCGCTCGATGCGGCCGCCGCTGTAGTTGTCGGCGCGGCCCACGGGGCGCAGCAGTCCATCGGGTTCGCGGTCGAAATTGAAGCCGCCGTTGTTGCACACGTAGAAGCAGCCGTCGGGACCGACCGCCGCGCCGTTCGGTCCGCCGCCGAGTTCGGCGATGACCTCGGTGCGGCCGTCCGGCAGCACGCGCGTGAGCGTCCCGCGGGCGATCTCGACGAGCACGACGGACCCGTCGGCCATGGCGATCGGGCCTTCCGGAAACTGCAGCCCCGTGGCGACCTCGCGGCCGCGCAATGTTGTCTGGAATGTCATCGTTGGCCGCCTCCCCGCGGCGCGTGATTCGGAGGTTGGCGCGGCGTCAGCCGAGCGCGTCGTAGACCGTCTTCTCGAATGCGTAATAGAGCGGCAGCGCCCGCGCGTCGGCGAACGGCAGCACCTGCGTGATGAACACGCCGCCGATGCGCTTGCGGCGGTCGATCCAGAAATACGTGTTGGCGAGTCCGGCCCACGACAGGCTGCCGGCGGATCGCCCGGTCGGCGCGCGCTCGTCGTTGATCATGAACGAGAGGCCCCAGCTCTTCGCGACACCGGGGAAGAACTCGGCATCGTTCGAGAGCGACGCGATCGCCGTTCGCATCGGCGTGACGTGCTTCCGTCCCATCGCGTTGCGGGACATGCGCTGCACGGTCTCGGGGCGCAGCACCTGGCCACCGGGGCCGTGACCGTCGTTCAGCATCATCCGCACGAAGGTGAGGTAGTCGCGCGCCGTGCCGTAGAGCCCGCCGCCGCCCATCTGGAACTCGGGGTCCTGGGGGATCTCGAGATCGGTCGGCGCGAGCGTGCCGTCCGGGTTGCGCTGGTGCACCTTCGCGAGCCGCGCGCGCATGTCGGGCCGGATGCGGAATGCCGTGTCGCGCATCCCGAGGGGGTCGAGCAGGTTGTCGCGCAGGTAATCGCCGAGCGGCTGCCCGCTGACCTGCTCGACGACCTTGCCGACGAAGTCGATCCCGATGCCGTACTCCCAGCGCTCGCCCGGATCGAACAGCAGCGGTGTCGTGAGCGCGGCGTTGCGGCACGTCACGATGCCCGGGACGTCACGCGCCTTCTGGAAGCGCTGGATCTCGGTGCTCCACAGCTCGTACGAGAAACCCGCGGTGTGCGTCAGCAGGTGCCGCAGCGTCACCGGACGCTTCGGCGCGCGCAGCCAAGGCTGGCCGTATTCGGTCCAGCCGGCGAGCACCTGCACGCGGCCGAGCTCGGGCACGTAGCGGCTGGCGGGCACGTCGAGATCGAGCCTGCCCTGCTCCACGAGCTGCATCGCCGCGGCGCCGGTCAGGGACTTCGTCATCGAGGCGATCCACGCGACGGTATCGACGGCCATCGGTGCAGCCTGGCCGAGCACGCGGGTGCCGAAGGCGCCCTCGTACAGGGTCTCGGTGCGGGACGTCACCATCCCGACGACGCCGGGCACGTCGCCCGTTTCGGTCGCGGTGCGCAGCAGTGCATCGGTGTGCGACTGCAAGGCGTTGCGCCACGCGTGTGCCGGCGGCGCGATGCCACCGGCCGCGATCAGCGCACCGGCCGACCTCAGGAAGGTACGGCGATCCGTGCCCATGCGGTGTTTCCCCCGACCTCGTTATCGTTTTATCGGACCCGCGACGATGCCCTGTCGACAGACCCTGGCTGCGCCGATCATAACGACGGGCGCCCGGACGGCGGTAGTCCGGATTGGCGCTGGTTCACGCGGGGACCGCGGCCCCCTTCGCCCCGCTCGCGCGGCGCAGCAGCCAGCCGGCGATGGCTAGGTTCACGACGTTCCACGCGATCCCGTGCAGGAAGGCGGCGCGATACGAGCCCGTGAGATCGAAGATCACGCCCGACAGCCAGCCGCCGAGCGCCATCCCGAAGAGCGTCGCCATGATCACCGTGCCGACGCGCGCGCCTGCTTCCTTCGCGGGGAAGAACTCGCGGACGATGATCGCGTACGACGGCACGATGCCGCCCTGGAACAGCCCGAACAGCGCGCTCACGAGAAACAGCGACACGAGCCCGTCGAACGGCAGGAACAGGATCAGCGCCGCGCACTGCAGGCCGGAGCCGAGCAGCAGCGTGCGCAGCCCGCCGATGCGGTCGGAGATCCAGCCGAAGGTGAGCCGGCTCACGATGCCGCAGCCGAGCATCACCGAGAGCATCTGCGCGCCGCGCGCGGGTCCGAAGCCGAGGTCGGCGCAGTACGCGACGATGTGGACCTGGGGCATCGCCATCGCGACGCAGCACGCGAACCCGGCGATCACGAGCAGCGTCTGGAGCGCGCGCGGGGAGATGTCGACGACCGGATGGGCCGTCCGGGCGGCGCCTGCCCCCGCGACCGACGGCGGATGCCGGCGCCGCAGCGCCGCGGCGAGCGGCAGCATCGCGACGAGGCAGAACACCCCGAGCCCGAGATAGGTCGCGCGCCAGCCCGACGTCGCGATGAAATGCTGGATCACGGGCGGCCACAGCGTGCCGGCGAGATAGTTGCCGCTCGCCGCGATCGCGACCGCGATGCCGCGGCGGCGCACGAACCACTGCGACGTGTCGGCGATCAGCGGACCGAACGTCGACGAGGCCCCGACGCCGATCAGCAACCCCTGCGCGAGGGCGAATGCGGTGAGCCCGCCCGCGAGACTCGCGACGCCGAACCCCGCCGCGAGAATCACGGTGCCGAGCACGGCCGGGACGATGATGCCGAAGCGGTCCGACAGCCTGCCCATCGCGATCCCGCCGAAGCCGAAGCAGACCATCGTGAGCGTGTACGGCAGCGACGCGTCGGCGCGCGCGATGCCGAAGTCCGCCTGCACGGCCGGGAGTGCCACGACGACGCTCCACATGCCGGCGCCGCCGACGGTCGACAGCAGCAGCGCGATGAGCAGGCGCCACCACGCGTAGGGGGAATCCGTCCGGGGTGCCTCGCGGCCCGCCGTGTTATCGGTCATCGATGTCTCCTCAGGGTGCCGGAGCTTAACGCGGACCGGCCGGCCCGCCGACGTGCACTGCGCGGACGGCCGGTGCGAAAATGCGACCCTCCCCGCCGCCCGGATTCCGATGTCCGCCATCGACCGCACGAAACTCCAGGAAGACGCCGTGCGCCGGCAGGTGCGCGACGCCGGCCACGCGCACATGCTGCTGTCCGACGCGCAGCTCGACGCGTCGCGCCACGCGACGTTCGGGCATCTCGCAGTGGACGCACCCGTGTGGGTCTTCGCGTACGGCTCGCTCATGTGGAGCCCGATGATGCAGTTCGCCGAGCGCCGCCGCGCGCGCATCCACGGCTGGCATCGCGGCTTCTATCTCTGGTCGAAGATCAATCGCGGGACGCCCGACACGCCGGGACTCGTCCTCGCGCTCGACCGCGGCGGCAGCTGCGGGGGCATTGCGTGCCGGCTCGATCCGTCGACGGCTGCGGAAGACCTCGGCCTGCTCTGGCGCCGCGAGATGATCGCCGGCACGTACGTCCCGCGGTGGATGCGCGCGTGGACCGCGGACGGCCCGGTGGACGCCGTCGCGTTCGTGGTCGATCGCACGAAGGACACGTACGCAGGCCGCCTCGACGACGACACGATCGTCGACGTCGCCCTCCGCGCCCGCGGGCACTACGGTCCGTGCCGCGACTACCTCGTCGAGACGGCCGACAGTCTGGAGCGGATGTCGATGGCCGACGCGCGGCTCACGCGGCTGGCGGCGCGGTGCCGGGCGGTGGACGGCAGTAGCTGACGGCACACGCCGGTTCCGTCGCGATCCGCGGAGCCGTGCGCGGCCTCACAGCATCGCGAGCGGCGTTGCGTCGTCCGGCGGCGGAAAGAGCGCGTCGACCTCGGCGAGATCCTGCGCACCGAGCCGCACGCGCGTGGCCTCGAAGTTCTCCCGGAGATGCATTTCGCGCACGGCCTTCGGAATCGCGATCACGTCGCGGTGGCGCAGCAGCCACGCGAGCGCGGCCTGCGCCGCCGTCGCGCCATGTCGCGCACCGATCCGCTGGAACGCGGGCTCCGCGGCGAGTGCGCCCTGGTCGATCGGGCAGTACGCCATCGTCGGGATGCCCAGCTCGCGCTGCCACGGCAGCAGGTCGAACTCGATGCCGCGTTCGCTCGCCGAGTAGTAGACCTGGTTCGCGGCGCACGCCTCGCCGCCATGCACGCGGCGCAGTGCCGCCATCGCGTCGCGATCGAAATTGCTCACGCCCCAGCGGCGGATCTTCCCCGCGTCGACGAGCCGCTCGAAGCCCGCGACGGTCTCGGCGAGCGGATGCTGTCCCTGCCAGTGCAGCAGGTAGAGATCGACGTGATCGAGGCCCAGCCGCGCGAGGCTGCGATCGCACGCGGCGACGACGCCTGCGCGACTCGCGTTGTGCGGATAGACCTTCGTGACGATCGTGACGTCCTCGCGACGCACGATGCCGTCGTCGAACGCGGACTTCAGCGCGGCTCCGACGACCTGCTCCGCGCCGCCCTCGCCGTACATCTCGGCCGTGTCGATCAGCCGATATCCCAGCTGCAACGCGAGACGCACGGCGGCGATCTCGTCGGACCGCGAGCGCGCACGTTCGCCCATGTGCCACGTGCCGAGCCCGAGCGCGGGGAAGCGGCTGCCGTCCGGCAGCGACACGGTCGGCGCGGCGTCGCTCGTCTCGTTCATTTCGCGAACAGCCGCGACGGATCGGCGAAGGCCTTGAACTCGATCGCGTTGCCGCACGGGTCGAGGAAGAACATCGTCGCCTGCTCGCCGACCTGCCCGCGGAAGCGGATGTGCGGCTCGATGACGAACTTCACGCCGGCCGCGCGGAGCCGTTCGGCGAGGGCATCCCATTCGGGCATCGACAGCACGACGCCGAAATGGCGCACGGGCACGTTGTGGCCGTCGACGGCGTTGCTCTGGTGATGGCCGGCCTCGCCCGGCGCGAGGTGCGCGACGATCTGGTGGCCGTACAGGTCGAAGTCCACCCATTCGTCGGAGGAGCGGCCTTCCGGGCAGCCGAGCAGGCCGCCGTAGAAGCGGCGGGCGCTGTCGAGCGAGGTCACGGGGAAGGCGAGGTGGAAGGGGTGCAGTGCGGACATGGAAGCTCCTGGCGATGGTCGGCCGGATTGTCGCAGCATCGACGGCGGGACGAGTCCCCCGCGACGTCCGACCGACGCGTCGGCGAAACACTGCTGGAACCCCGCGCCGGCACGGGGTCCGTGCGCCGCATCGATCGCGTAACATCGGCCGGCCGGCCCGACCGGGCCTCATCCGCACGAGCACATCCATGGCCGATTCGACGGACTGGGCATTCCCCGACAGCCAGCAACCCGACGCGGATGCCTACGCGTACGACCTCGGACGCGCACTCGACGCCGCCGTGATGATCCGGACCGAGATCCCCGACGACGCCTTCACGGCCTCGATCCTCGGGACCGAACGCAACGGCAACGGCATCGTCATCCGCGACAGCGGGCTCATCCTCACCGTCGGTTATCTCGTCACCGAGGCCACGACCGTCTGGATCACGCAGAACGACGGCCGCGCCGTCGAAGGCTATCCGCTCGCGTTCGATTTCGTGACGGGCTTCGGGCTCGTCCAGGCCCTCGGGCCGCTCGACGCGCCGGCGCTCCCGCTCGGCGACGCTGCCGACACCCGGCTCGACGAGGACGTCCTCGTGATCGGCCACGGCGGGCGCGAGCACTCGCTCGTCGCGAAGCTCTCCGACCGTCGCGAGTTCGCCGGCTACTGGGAGTACGTGCTCGACAGCGCGCTGTACACGACGCCCGCGCATCCGCAGTGGGCCGGCACCGGTCTCCTGAACGCGACCGGCGAACTGATCGGGGTCGGTTCGCTGCTCGTGCAGTCCGAGGTCGACGGGCGCATCTCGCAGGGCAACATGTTCGTGCCGACCGACCTGCTCGGACCGATCCTGGACGACATGATCCGCTTCGGGCGTCCGCGTCGTCAGGCGCGTCCGTGGCTCGGGATGTACACGACCGAGAACGAGGGCCAGCTCGTCGTCGCCGGCCTCGCCGCATCGGGCCCCGCGAACCGCGACGGTGTGCGGCAGGGCGACCTCGTGCTGGAAGTCGCGGGCGAACGCGTGCCCGACCTCGCGACCATGCTCCGCCGGATCTGGGCACTCGGCCCGGCGGGCGTGGCAGTGCCCCTGACACTGGCGCGCGACGGCAACGTCGTCCGGCTGACGGTGCGTTCGGGCGATCGCAACGATTTCCTGCGGAAGCCGATGCTGCATTGAGCGCGGCGTCGGTCGTACCAGGGGGTGCGTGGATGCCGTATCCGCGTCAGGAAGGGCGTCGTTCGAATCGCATTGGGGAGCGGCGCTGCCGGCGGGATCTTCGGTACCGGGCATTGCTCATTCCGTCACCCCGGCGAACGCCGGGGTCCAGCAGCGGACGTCGCGCCAGCCACCGCCGGACTGGATTCCAGCTTGCGCTGGAATGACGGGGGGTGAGCAGTCCCGTCGGATCGCGCACCTGCGATGCTGATCCGACCGACCCGAACTGGGCGTGGGATGACCGCGATCGCGTCGTGACGAGAACCGCCGCGGAACGGGTCCGCCCCCGACCGCTCCGGTTAGACTCCCCGCTCCAACGAACACCACCCGGGAGGAGCCCCATCGTGGATGCCGCAAGACAAGCCGAACTGCTCGCCGACGCCGGACACTATCTCGCAGGGGGCGGCACCGGCCTCTTCGTGCTGCCGCCCGAACTGAACCTCGTCGTCGCGCGCGGCGAAGGCAGCCGCGTCTGGGACTTCGCGGGCCGCGAGTACCTCGACTACCACCTCAGCTCAGGCCCGGCCCTGCTCGGCCACGCACATCCCGCCGTGACGGCCGCCGTCGCGGAGCAGCTGCCGAAGGGCACGACGTACTTCTTCCTGAACGAGCCCGAGATCCGCCTCGGCAAGCGGCTCGTCGAGGCGATCCCCTGCGCGGACGTCGTGCACTACACGGGCTCCGGCACCGAGGCGACGTTCTACGCACTTCGCGTCGCGCGGGCCTACACGAAGCGCGAGAAGGTCCTGAAGTTCGAGGGCGCGTGGCACGGCATGCACGACTACAACCTGTGGGGCACGGTGCCCGGCAAGGCGTCGGATTATCCGCACTCGCCCGTCGATTCCGTCGGCGTGCCCGCGGTGACCGGCGACATGGTCCTCGTCACGCCGTTCAATGACATCGCCGGCGCCGTCGCGATGATCGAGCGCCACGCGCACGAACTCGCGGCCGTGATCGTCGAACCGCTGCAGCGCGTGCTCACGCCGGAACCCGGTTTCCTCGAGGCCATCCGCGAAGTCACGAAGCGCCTCGGCATCGTGCTGATCTTCGACGAGATCGTGACGGGCTTCCGGATCGCGTGGGGCGGCGCGCAGGAACGTTACGGCGTGATCCCGGACCTCGCGTGCTACGGCAAGGCCGTGAGCGGCGGCTTCCCGCTGGCCGTGCTCGCCGGCGACGCGGAGATCATGTCGGTGCTCGACGCGCGCAGCCGTCCGAAGTCCGAAGTCGTCTGGGCGACGAACACGCTGAACGGCAATCCGATCTGCGCCGCCGCGGGATGCGCCGCGCTCGACGTGCTCTCGCAGCCGGGCATCTTCGAGCACCTGCACCACATCGGCAGCCGGCTGCGGAAGGGCATCGTCGAATCGGGCGCGCGCCACGGCTTCGCGGTGCAGACGCCCGGCGAGGACGCCGTCTTCGGCGTGCGCTTCACCGACCGGCCGCTGCGCAACTGGATCGACCTCACGCAGGTCGACAAGGACCTCGGCTGGCGCTGGTCGATGGAGCTGCTGAAGCGCGGGCTGCTCGTGAATCCGAACGAGAAGTTCTACATCTCGATCCAGCACTCGGACGCCGACATCGACCACACGCTCACCGTCGTCGACGACGCCTTCGCCGCGGTGAAGCGCGGCGCGTAGCCGAAGGGAATCACGCGTGTCCGCCGCGGCCCGATCGGGCCACGAATTCCGCGGGGACACGCGTGCCGCCGCGTCCGTCACGATCGAACGACACGTCCACGCGGCGCGGGTTCCGCGCCCCGCGTGACGCCGCTACACTCGGCCGCTTTCGAGGGCGTGCGTCCGCGCGCCGCACATCGCGTCACCGGCCCGGCGGGCCGTGCGCCGACATCACAGAAGGGGTGGAGAACATGGCAACTCAGGTCAAGGTCGCGATCGTCACCGGCGCAGGCACGGGCATCGGCAAGGCCACTGCCGTCACGCTGCTGAAGGCCGGCTATCGCGTGGCCCTCGCGGGCCGGCGTCCGGAACCGCTCGCCGCCGCCATCGCCGAATCCGGCGTGCCGGCCGACCAGGCGCTCGCCGTGTCGACCGATGTCGCGAATCCGGATTCCGTGAACGCGCTGTTCGACAAGGTGAAGGCCACGTGGGGACGCCTCGACGTGATCTTCAACAACGCCGGCGTCGGCGCCCCCGGGATCCCGATGGAAGACCTGACATACGAGCAGT
Organism: Pseudomonadota bacterium; assembly: GCA_963205165.1. Taxonomy (GTDB): domain Bacteria; phylum Pseudomonadota; class Gammaproteobacteria; order Burkholderiales. The sequence continues at coordinate 8,940 of CAUJJX010000408.1, forward strand.
GGAAGAACGTCGTCGACATCAACCTGACAGGGCCCTTCCTCTGCACGCAGGCCGCGATCCGGATCATGAAGGACCAGACGCCGCAGGGCGGCCGGATCATCAACAACGGCTCGATCTCGGCCCACGCGCCGCGCCCCAACTCGGCGCCCTACACGTCGACGAAGCACGCGATCACGGGGCTCACGAAATCGACGTCGCTCGACGGCCGCAAGTACAACATCGCGTGCAGCCAGATCGACATCGGCAACGCCGCGACCGAGATGACGGCCCGGATGGCCAAGGGGATCATCCAGGCGAACGGCGAGATCGCCGTCGAACCGCAGATGGACGTCCAGCACGTCGCCGACGCGATCCTGCACATCGCCAACCTGCCGCTCGAATCGAACGTCCAGTTCATGACGATCATGGCGACGAAGATGCCCTACGTCGGCCGCGGCTGACGCTGCGATCCGGCAGACCCGTTCGCCGCCGCCGCGTCGGCGCGACCGGGTCGTGATCCTCCCTGCGGGTCGGTGCCTGGCGCCGGTCCGCGATCGATTCCCCTCCTGCATCGTCCCGCCCCCATGTCCGACCGGTCCGCCGGCTACGTCACCGACACGGGCTACACCTTCGGCTACCACGCCGCGCTGAACCCGCTGGCGACGCGCCTCGCGTTCCTGCGGGCCGGGCTCGAACCGCCGCGCATCGTCACCGCCTGCGAACTCGGTTTCGGCCAGGGCGTGAGCCTCGCCGTCCACGCCGCCGCGTCGCACGCGCGCTGGTGGGGCGACGATCTCCTGCCGGAACACGTGCGCTTCGCGCAGTCACTCGACGCCGCCGCCGGTTCGGGTTCGACGCTCGCCGAAGCCACGTTCGAGGAATTCGCGCAGCGCGGCGATCTCCCGCAGTTCGACTTCATCGGACTGCACGGCGTGCTCAGCTGGATCTCCGCGGAGAACCGCGCGCGCATCGCCGCGTTCGTGCGCGACCACCTCGCGCCAGGCGGCGTCGTGTACTCGGGCTACAACGCGCTGCCGGGCTGGGCCGACATGGTCCCGCTGCGCCGCCTCATGACCGAGCACGCGGCCCGTGCGGGCAACGGCAGCACCGTCGAACGCATCGAGTCCGCGCTGGAGTTCACGGCGCGCCTGCTCGACACGCATCCGCTGGCGCTGCGCGCGGGGCCGCGGGTCGTCGATCGCTTCGAACGGCTGCGCCGCGCCGATCGGCGCTACCTCGCGCACGAGTACTTCAATCGCGACTGGCATCCGCTGTACTTCGCCGATGCCGCCGATCTCTTCGAGACGGCAGGACTGCGCCATGGATGTTCCGCCCAGCTCCGCGACCATCTCGACGCGCTCAATCTCACGGGGGAGCAACGCCGCATGCTCGCGGAGATCACCGATCCGCGGCTGCGCGAGACGGTCCGCGACTTCGTGACGAATCCGCAATTCCGGCGCGACTACTGGGTCCGCGACGCCCGGCCGATCGCGGGCGACGCGCTGCGTGATGCCTGGCGCGAGACGCGCGTCGTGCTCGCCGTGCACCGCGACGACATCCCGGAGAAGGTGTCCGGGATGCTCGGCGAGCAGCGACTGTCGGAGGCGCCGCATCGCGCGGTGCTCGACGCGCTCGGCGATCACCGTCCGCGGACGATCGGGGAAGTGCACGCATCCGCGGGAGGTCTCGGGCTCGATGCCGTCACGGACGCGGTCGTCGAACTCGCGGCCTTCGATCACCTCTCGATCGCGCAGGACGACACCGCGATCGAACGCTGCGCCTCGCGGACGGCCCGCCTGAATGCAACCCTCGTCGCGCACGCGGCGACATCGGACGACATCGGCGTGCTGGCGAGTCCGGTGACGGGCGGGGGCGTCGCGGTCGATCGCCTGGAGCAGCTGTTCTGCGGCGCGATCGCGGCGGGCCAGACGACGCCGGAGGCGTGGATGGCGGATGCGCAGGCACGCGTGACGTCGGTCGGCGGTGCGGCCATCGGCGATGTGGCAGCGCTCGCGCGCGGCGCACGGCGCTTCGCTTCGCACCGGCTGCCGGCGCTGCGCGCGTTGCGCATCGTCCCGGGCTGATCGCGTCGGCGGAACCCGCAGGAACATGTGCACGCGGTCCGGCGATGCGGACCAACACCGCTCACCCGGATCGCGACGACGCCGATCCCGGTGCCGCGACGCTCAGCCCTTCACGCACACCACCTGCTTCAGCGTGTGCACGACCTCGACGAGGTCCTGCTGCGCGGCCATCACGGCATCGATGTCCTTGTAGGCCGCGGGCGTCTCGTCGATGACGTCGCGGTCCTTGCGGCACTCGACGCCTTCCGTGGCCGCGCGATGGTCCGCCAGCGTGAAGCGACGCTTCGCCTCGCCGCGGCTCATGGCGCGACCAGCGCCATGCGAGCAGCTGTCGAAGCTTTCCGCATTGCCCTTGCCGCGCACGATGTAGCTGCGGGCGCCCATGCTGCCGGGGATGATGCCGAGCTGCCCGGCCTTCGCGCTCACCGCGCCCTTGCGCGTGACGAAGACGTCCTCGCCGAAGTGATGCTCCTTCTGCACGTAGTTGTGATGGCAGTTCACTGCCTCGACGTGGCTCTCGAACCGCTTGTGCAGCACCTTGCGCGCCGCTTCGAGCACGTGACGCATCATCACTTCGCGATTGATCTCCGCGTATTTCTGCGCCCAGCCGACGGCACGGACGTAGTCCCTGAAGTGCAGCGATCCTTCCTCGAAATAGGCAAGGTCGGCGTCGGGCAGGTGCACGTCGTTGCGCATGGCGTCCTGCTTCGCCATTTCGATGAACATCGAACCGATCGCATTGCCGACGCCGCGCGATCCCGAGTGCAGCATGAACCAGACGGCGCCCGCCTCGTCGAGGCACACCTCGATGAAATGATTGCCCGTGCCGAGCGTGCCGAGATGGTTGCGGTTGTTGGTCTTGCCGAGTTTCGGATAGTCGCGGCAGAGCACCGTGAAGTCGGGTTCGAGCGCCGCCCACGCGTTGTCGACGGCGCCGGGCACGACGCCCCACGCCCCCGGATCGCGCGAGCCCGGCGCACGGCCGTGCGGCACGGCACGCTCGATCGCCGAGCGCAGCGGTGCGAGATTGTCCGGGAGGTCTCCAGCGGTGAGCGTCGTCTTCGCGGCCATCATTCCGCAGCCGATGTCGACGCCGACGGCCGCCGGGATGATCGCCTTCAGCGTCGGGATCACCGAGCCGACGGTCGCGCCGATGCCGAAGTGCACGTCGGGCATCGCGGCGATGTGATGAAACACGACGGGCAGGCG
>CAUJJX010000409.1 GCA_963205165.1 Pseudomonadota bacterium
CTCGGCCTCGGCCTCGATGCGCTGCGAGATCCCGATGTGGGATTCCTGCGGGAGGTACACGAGGAAGCGCCCCGCGATGCTGATCTGCGTGGACAGCCGCGCGCCCTTCGTCCCGATGGGGTCCTTGATGACCTGCACGAGGAGGCGGTCGCCGTCGTGCAGCACCTTCTCGATGGGCCGCTGGTCCTCGCCGTTGCGATGGCTCCAGAGATCGGCGACGTGCAGGAAAGCCGCGCGGTCGAGCCCGATCTGCACGAAGGCCGACTGCATGCCGGGCAGCACGCGGCTGACGACGCCGACGTAGACGTTGCCCAGGAGCCCGACGGCGCTCGCGCGCTCGACGTGCAGCTCCTGGGCGGAGCCCTGCTGGATCAACGCCACCCGTGTTTCCTGCGGGGTGACGTTGACGAGAATTTCCTCCCTCACGGCAGAGGCAGTCCGAAGCGGTTGAGCAGCCATGCGGTCTCGTAGGTGGGCAGTCCCATGACACCCGTGTAACTGCCGTCGAGGTGACGGACGAACATCGAGGCACGGCCCTGGATCCCGTAGGCCCCGGCCTTGTCCATCGGTTCGCCGGTCGCGACGTAGTGGGCGATCGCGTCGGCGGACAGCTCGCCGAACAGCACGCGGGTCGAGGACAGGATGGATTCGCGCCGACGGTCCATCTGGACCGCGACGGCGGTGTGAACGATGTGTTCGCGCCCCGAGAGGCGCCGGAGGATGGCTGCGGCATCGGCGCGGTCGACCGGCTTGCCGATGATCTCGCCGTCGAGCGTCACGGTCGTGTCGGCAGCGAGCACCGGCGCCGGCACGATCTTGCGCTGGACGAGCCGTGCCCAGCCGGTCTCGGCCTTCTCCTCGGCGAGCCGGAGGACGTAGTCGGCGGGGTCTTCGCCGGGATGCGGTGTCTCGTCGACGTCGGTGTCGCGGCCGACGGCATCGCGCAGCAGCAGCATCTCGAAATGCACACCGATCTGGGTGAGGATCTCGCGGCGACGCGGACTGCGGGAGGCGAGATAGATGTGGCGGACCGGGCTGCTCAAGGCATCGTCGCGAAGTTTGGGATCAGTCCCGATGATACGGATGACCTTTGATCAGCGACAGGGCCCGGTAGAGCTGTTCCGCCAGCAGGACGCGCGCGAGGCCGTGCGGGAGCGTCATCGCCGACAGCGCGATGCGACGGGCCGCGGCGGCCTTCACGTCCGGGTGCAGTCCGTCGGCGCTGCCGATGATGAACGCGACATCGCGTCCGTCGGCGAGCCAGCCGTCGAACGCCTGCGACAGCGCGCGGGTGGTCAGCGCATCGCCGCGTTCGTCGAGGACGACACGGGTCGTTCCCGTGGGGATCGCGGCGTCGATGCGCTGCGCCTCGCGTTCGAGGAGCTTCTGGATCGCGGCCTCGCCGGCATTGTCCGGCCTGGCCTCGGGCTTGAGTTCGACGAGCTCGATGCGGGCCTCGCGAGGCATCCGCTTCGCGTATTCCTCGAAGGCCGTGACGACCCAGCCGGGCTGGCGATGCCCGAGCGCGACGATCAGGAGACGCATCGCGCGGCGGCTACCGGATCACTTGGCGGGGCGGGTCGGCGGCTCGGGTTCGCTCGCACGGGCGCGCGCCGGGAAGGACGGCGCCGAGCTTCCGGGGAACGGCCGGCGGCCACCCCAGAGTTCCTCGAGGTTGTAATAGTCGCGGACCGCGGCCTGCATGATGTGGACGACCACATCGCCGAGGTCGACGAGCACCCATTCACCGGTGCCCTCGCCCTCGATGCCTATGACTTCGCCGCCGATCGCGCGGACGCTGTCCTGGACGTGGCGGGCAAGTGCCTTGGTCTGTCGGGAGGAATCCCCGCTCGCCACGATGATCGTGTCGAACAGGGAGGTGAGGGCGCGCACGTCGATGACCGTGATGTCGCGCGCCTTGATGTCTTCCAGCGCGCTTACAGCGGCACGCGTCAGTGCGTCGTCCTGCATCCGTCACCTTGGGGAGATTGGTCTGGCGTCTGAAACCGTCGGGGCGCCGGGATGCGCCCGCGAGGGATGGGTCCGGAGCGGATCGGGGAGGGTTCCGGCTGGCTGGCCCGGGATGCCGCCGATCACGCCTTGCCTCGTGGATAGAGACAATGGGCCTCTATATAGCCCACGACGGCATCGGGAAGCAAATAGCGCGATGAACGGCCGGCCGCGAGATCGGCGCGGATCCGGCTCGCGGCGATGTCGAGCGCGGTGATCGCGAGCGGGTGGATGCGTCCGCCGGGGGTGTCGCGGAGGTTCGCCGGATCGTCCGTGCAACGCCGTGCGAACTCGGCCGCGAGCGCCGGCGTGTCGGGCGTGACGGCGAAGCCGGGCCGGTGGGCGACGATCAGATGAACTTGGTCGAGCAGCTCGCGCCAGCGCCGCCATGTCTCGAACAGCGCGAAGGCATCCGCGCCGACGATCAGGCACAGCGGCCGCGCCGCACCGAGGTCGGTCCGGAGGCTCGCGACCGTATCGATCGTGTAGCTGGGCATGGCGCGATCGAGTTCGCGACGGTCGGCGACGAAGGCCGGGTTCCCTGCGATCGCGAGTTCGACCATCGCAAGGCGATGCACCGCGCTGGCGCCGGGCGCCGTGCGATGCGGCGGCGTGGCGCTCGGGATGAACCGGACGTGGTCGAGGCCGCAGGCCATCCACGCCTCGAGGGCGAGGCGCAGATGGGCGTGGTGGATCGGATCGAACGTGCCGCCGAGGATCCCGACGGGGCCGGCGGCCGTCACGACGCGGCGATCCGCATCGCGCGACCCGGCCGGCCTCGGAGGGGCGGCACGCCGGTTACAGCAGCACCCGGCGGATGTCGGACAGCGCGCGGTTCAGTTCGGTGATGAAGCGCGCGCCCTGGGCACCATCGATGGCGCGGTGGTCGTACGACAGCGACAGCGGCAGGATCAGGCGCGGCACGAACTGCTTGCCGTCCCAGACGGGCTTCATCGACGAGCGCGAGACGCCGAGGATGGCGACTTCGGGCGCGTTGATGATCGGCGTGAAGTGGGTCCCGCCGATGCCGCCCAGGCTCGAGATCGAGAAGGTGCCGCCCTGCATGTCGGCCGGGCCGAGCTTGCCGTCGCGGGCCTTCGCGCTGATGTCGCCGAGTTCCTTCGCGAGCTGCAGCAGGCCCTTCTGGTCGGCGTCCTTGACGACCGGCACGACGAGTCCGCCGGGCGTGTCGACGGCGACGCCGATGTTGTAGAAGCGCTTCAGGATCAGCGCGTCGTTCGTCGGCGCGATGGAGCTGTTGAACTCCGGGTGCGCCTTCAGCGCGGTGACCGCGGCCTTGATGATGAAGACGAGCGGCGTGAGCTTGATGCCCTTCTTCGCGGCCTCGTCGGACATCGACTTGCGGAAGGCTTCCATCTCGGTGATGTCGGCCTCGTCCTGCTGCGTGATGTGCGGGATCTGCAGCCAGTTGCGATGCAGGGCCGGGCCGGAGATCTTCTTGATCCGGGACATGACCTGCGTCTCGACCGGGCCGAACTTCGAGAAGTCGACGACGGGCCAGGCAGGCAGTCCAAGACCGAGCCCGGCACCACCGGCGGCGGCCGGCGCGGCGCTCGGACCCGCGGCCAGCGCGCCCTTCACGAAGGCCTGGATGTCGTCCTTGAGAATGCGGCCCTTCGGACCCGTCGCCTTGACACGACCGAGGTCGACGCCGAGTTCACGGGCGAAACGGCGCACCGACGGGCTTGCGTGGGCCTTGGCGAACGAGGCTTCGTCGACGGCGGCTGCGGCAGGTGCCGGTGCGGCCGCGACTGCGACCGAAGCCGGTGCGGGAACCGCGGCAGCAACGGCCACAGGGGCCGGGGCAGGCGCTGCGGCAGCGGGCGCAGGCGCTGCAGCGGCGGGCGCGGGTGCAGCAGCACCGGCTTCTTCCACCTCGAGCGTCATGATCAGCACGCCCTGCCCGACCTTGTCGCCGACCTTCACCTTCAGTTCCTTCACGACGCCGGCGAACGGCGCCGGCACTTCCATCGTCGCCTTGTCGGATTCGAGCGTGAGGAGCGAGTCCTCGGCGGCGACGCGATCACCCGGCTTCACCAGCACTTCGATGACGGGCACATCCTTGTAGTCACCGATGTCGGGGACCAGGATTTCCTTGATTGCTCCCATGGGGTTCCTCGTGGGGTCTGGAAGAAGGACGCGAACTCAGACGCGCCAGGGCGCGGCCTTCTCCGGGTCGATCTGGTACTTGCGGATGGCCTGCGTGACCGTGACCGCGGGAATGGTGCCTTCGTCGGCGAGTGACTTCAGGGCCGCGACGACGACGTAGAAGCGATTGACCTCGAAGAACCGGCGCAGCTGCTCGCGCGTGTCGGACCGGCCGAAGCCGTCCGTGCCGAGCACCGTGTAGCGACGGTCGACGTACGGCCGGACCTGCTCCGCGAAGATGCGCATGTAGTCGGTCGCGACGACGGCCGGACCGACGCGCTTGTCGAGGCACTTCGCGATGTGCGGGACGCGCGGCGCGGCTTCGGGATGCAGGAGGTTCCAGCGCGCCGCTTCCATGCCGTCGCGACGCAGCTCGGTGAAGCTCGGGCAGCTCCAGACATCGGAAGCGACACCGAAATCCTGGTCGAGCAGCTCGGCCGCGGCGATGACTTCGCGCAGGATCGTGCCGCTGCCCATGAGCTGCACGCGCGGAGCCTTCTTGCCGCCCTTGCCCTCGGCGAGCAGGTACATGCCCTTCAGGATGTCGGACTCCACGCCTGCCGGCATGGCCGGGTGCGTGTAGTTCTCGTTCATCACGGTGATGTAGTAGAAGACGTCTTCCTGCTCGGCGTACATGCGGCGCAGGCCGTCCTGGATGATCACGGCGAGCTCGAAGCCGAAGGTCGGGTCGTACGAGACGCAGTTCGGGATCGTCGACGAGATCATGTGGCTGTGGCCGTCTTCGTGCTGCAGGCCTTCGCCGTTCAGCGTCGTCCGGCCGGCCGTGCCACCCAGCAGGAAGCCGCGGGCGCGCTGGTCACCGGCGGCCCACGCGAGGTCGCCGACGCGCTGGAAGCCGAACATCGAGTAGTAGATGAAGAACGGGATCATCGACACGCCATGCGTCGAGTACGACGTCGCGGCGGCGATCCAGGACGACATCGCGCCGGGCTCGTTGATGCCTTCCTGGAGGATCTGGCCGTGCTTGTCCTCCTTGTAGAACATCAGCTGGTCGGCGTCTTCCGGCGTGTAGAGCTGGCCGACCGACGACCAGATGCCGAGCTGGCGGAACATGCCTTCCATGCCGAACGTCCGGGATTCGTCCGGCACGATCGGGACGACGCGCTTGCCGATCTGCTTGTCCTTCAGAAGGATGCCGAGCAGGCGGACGAAGGCCATCGTCGTGGAGTACTCGCGATCCTCGGAGCTCTTCAGCAGCGCATCGAATGCCGACAGCGCCGGGATCGGCAGCGTGTCGCCCTTCTCCCGACGCGTCGGGACATAGCCGCCGAGCGCCTCGCGACGCTTGCGCATGTAGTCGAGCTCCGGCGAACCCTCGGGGAACTTCAGGAACGGCAGGTCCTCGAGCTGGTCGTCCGGGATGGGCAGGTCGAACCGGTCGCGGAAGGCCTTCAGCGAAGTCGTGCCCATCTTCTTCTGCTGGTGCGTGATGTTCTGCGCCTCGCCGGCCTCGCCCATCCCGTAGCCCTTGATCGTCTTCGCGAGGATCACGGTCGGCTGGCCGGTGTGGTTCACGGCCGCGTGGTAGGCCGCGTAGATCTTGTGCGGATCGTGGCCGCCGCGGTTCAGGCGCCAGATGTCGTCGTCCGACATGGTCGAGACGAGGTCGAGCAGTTCGGGATACTTCCCGAAGAAATGCTTGCGGACGTACGCGCCGTCCTTCGACTTGATCGTCTGGTACTCGCCGTCGAGGCACTCCTCCATGCGCTTCATCAGGAGGCCGGTCTTGTCCTTCGCGAGGAGCGGGTCCCAGTAGGAACCCCAGATGACCTTGATGACGTTCCAGCCGGCGCCGCGGAAGTCCGCTTCGAGCTCCTGGATGATCTTGCCGTTGCCGCGCACCGGGCCGTCGAGCCGCTGCAGGTTGCAGTTCACGACGAAGATCAGGTTGTCGAGCTTCTCGCGCGCGGCGATGCCGATCGCGCCCATCGATTCGGGTTCGTCGATCTCGCCGTCACCGAGGAAGCACCAGACCTTGCGACCTTCGGTCTCGACGAGGCCGCGGTCCTGGAGGTACTTCATGAAGCGCGCCTGGTAGATCGCCATCAGCGGGCCGAGGCCCATCGACACCGTCGGGAACTGCCAGAAGTCCGGCATGAGCCAGGGATGCGGGTACGACGAGAGGCCGTCGCCGTCGACTTCCTGGCGGTACTTGTCCATCTGGTCGTCGGTCAGCCGGCCGAGCAGGTGCGCGCGGGCGTAGACCCCGGTCGCGACGTGGCCCTGGACGAACACCATGTCGCCGCCGTGCTTGTCGGACGGCGCGTGCCAGAAATGGTTGAAGCCCACGTCGTAGAGGGTCGCGGCAGAAGCGAAGCTCGCGATGTGGCCGCCGACGTTGGTGTCCTTGTTGGCGCGCAGCACCATGGCGGCGGCGTTCCAGCGGACGTACGAACGGATGCGGTGCTCGAGCTCGTGGTCACCGGGGGAGCGGACCTCCATCCCGGTGGGGATCGTGTTGATGTAGGCGGTGTTCGCGCTGTAGGGGAGGTAAGCCCCCGAGCGGCGGGCCTTCTCGATCAGCTTCTCGAGGAGGAAGTGGGCGCGGTCGACGCCTTCGTTCTCGAGGACGCTGTCGAGGGCCTCGAGCCATTCATTGGTTTCCTGCGGATCGTTGTCGGGCAACGCAGCCATGGAGTCACACCTTCTTGAGGAGCACCGGGAGGGGTTCGCTGCCGTGGCGCCCGGGGGGTGGGGCGCGGCGGCATGCCCAGGGGTAAACAGACAAATAAGGCCGGGGCGTGCACTCCGACACCCGC